>NZ_JBGQOI010000030.1:0-57913 GCF_052113765.1 Pseudomonas sp. W22_MBD1_FP4
CACTCGTAGCTCAGCTGGATAGAGTACTCGGCTACGAACCGAGCGGTCACAGGTTCGAATCCTGTCGAGTGCACCATTTAAGAGTTAGTTGCAGTAATGCGGTTAACTTGGCTTCAACCAGTTGTGATCTGGTCTAAAAACACAATCTGCACTCGTAGCTCAGCTGGATAGAGTACTCGGCTACGAACCGAGCGGTCACAGGTTCGAATCCTGTCGAGTGCACCATACAAACAAAAAGCCCGCCTAGTGCGGGCTTTTTGCCGTCTGGGGTTTGTGTCGGACTTTATCTTTTTCTCCTTCCTTGTGTGTTTTCCCTTCGCGCCGTGGCGTCGCAGTTCTAAGATGCAGCCAATACTCAGCTTTGGCTCGCAAGCGCTTGTTCTTTCCAGTTTTTTGACATTTAAGATGGTCGGTCGGTGTATCATTGCGCCCGTCAGCCCCGCCGGGGCTTGTGGAATACCTCCATGGACTTACCCAGTAGTTACTCAGTACCCCGCTTTACCAATCATGAATTGACTGATTGATCCTTCCGGCGTGCCCCGCTGCTGGGAGTGGAGTTCGCCTATGACCGAAGTAGAAGTAAAGAAAACACAAGAAAGCCTGCAAGATCGCTTGGCTCAAGTCATTGAGCTGCTGCAGCGCCAGCGCGTGGTCGAAGACCTTACGCATCGCCAGGAAGGTCCAAACCACGACCGCGTCGAAAACCTGGTTCACCGGCAAAACCTCGTCGAATTGCAGCGCAAGCTCGATGATCTGCACTCCGCCGACGTTGCCTACATTCTCGAAGCCTTGCCGCTCGATGATCGACTGACCCTCTGGCAGTTGGTCAAGGCCGACCGCGACGGCGACATCCTGCTCGAAGTATCCGATTCTGTTCGTGAAACCCTGATCGCCGACATGGACGATCACGAGCTCCTGGCTGCGGCCAGGGAAATGGACGCCGACGAACTGGCTGACCTGGCCCCTGAGCTGCCCCGTGATGTTGTCCATGAGCTGATGGAGGCACTCGACGGCCAACAGCGTGAGCGCGTGCGCTCCGCGTTGTCCTATGACGAGGACCAGGTCGGCGCGCTGATGGACTTCGAGATGGTCACCATCCGAGAGGATGTCAGCCTTGAAGTGGTGTTGCGTTACCTGCGTCGTTTGAAAGAGCTGCCGAGTCATACCGACAAACTGTTCGTGGTTGACTACGAAGGCATTCTCAAGGGCGTGCTGCCGATCAAGCGGCTGCTGGTCAATGATCCTGAAAAAAAGGTTGCTGACCTGATGGCCAGCGATACCGTCAGTTTTCATCCGGACGAAGACGCCTACGACGCGGCCCAAGCTTTTGAGCGCTACGACTTGATCTCGGCGCCTGTGGTCGACAAGAACGGCAAGCTGATCGGCCGTCTGACCATCGACGAAATCGTCGACCTTATTCGTGAAGAGAGTGAAACCGAAGTCCTCAACATGGCGGGTTTGCGTGAAGAGGAAGATATTTTTGCGTCGGTCTGGCGTTCGCTGCATAACCGCTGGGCCTGGCTGGCAGTGAACCTGATCACGGCATTTATAGCCTCTCGTGTGATTGGGCTTTTTGAGGGGTCTATCGAAAAACTGGTGGCTTTGGCTGCGTTGATGCCGATTGTGGCAGGTATTGGCGGTAACTCCGGTAATCAGACCATTACTATGATCGTGCGCGCCATGGCGCTGGATCAGGTGAGTACTGCCAACTCTTCGCGCCTGCTGCGCAAGGAGCTGGCAGTGGGTCTGATCAACGGCCTGGTATGGGGTGGTGTGATTGGTCTGGTGGCTTACTTGCTCTATGGCAGCTGGTCGCTGGGGGTGGTGATGACCGCCGCTATGACGCTCAACTTGCTCCTGGCAGCGCTAATGGGTGTGCTGATCCCCATGACCCTGGCGCGCCTCGGCCGAGATCCAGCCATGGGCGCCAGCGTGATGATCACCGCCATGACCGACAGTGGCGGCTTCTTTATCTTCCTGGGTCTGGCGACGATCTTCCTGCTCTGATCCCTTCCGACGGCGGGGGCAAATTTGCCCCCCCAGCCTCGCGTTATCTTTCTAAAATCCGGGCAAAAAAAAGCCAGCACATGGCTGGCCTCGGCTTTCAGTTGCAGATCAATTGGCTTCTGCGGCCGCCTCTACGTCGTGCGCGATAAGCGAGACGAGGGCATTTTGTTGGCGATGGGAGAGCTGACGAAAACGCTGCAGCAGTTCGCGTTCATGCAGTGACAGCTCAGGACTATCCAGGCGCATGCTCAACTCGTCACCTAGCGCACCTTCCTGAATAAGGCTCTGTTCCAGGCGCGCGATGATTTCGGAGTTCATGCTGCGGTGATGATTGCGAGCCACCTCGGCAATGCGTTCCCGCATTCCGTCTGGCAGACGTACGACGAACTTGTCAGCCGTACGGCTGGAATAAATTGCCTGTTTCAATGGGCGCATATATTTAACCGGTTAGTTCAGGGGAGCGGTTTTTGGAATTGGCCGCAAGCGATGAGAGTTAAGACAAGACTCACGACCAAAGTTCAACCCGAATTGCAAAGAGGCCGCATCATGCCTCAGATTTGCCAGTTCCTTGGCGTCAATTCTGTGACAAATATTGAACTGCCTAAAGGCTTTATGCCAGCACTGATTTGCATTTTTGCGGACTGGTTGGAAAACTTTTCTGCGAGAGGGGCGCTTGACGATCTTCCCGTAGAACGGGCCGCAACGGGGCATTCGGGCGGCACATCGTATAGCAAAGTGGCCTTTTGCCCCTGCGTTTAAGACTAGTGGCAATTTGCCGATTTACTAGGGCGAGGCGACATAAGGTAGGACGAGGGGGGAGGGGGTCAGCGCAAAACCGGGTCGAATTTGATGCGGCGACCCATAACAAGGGCCAGCAGTAGAATGCAGGCGCAGACACCGCTCGCAATAAGTGCGTTGAGTTGAGTGTCCTGGGATTCGGCACCCAACCCGTAGATGCCAGTGATAGTGGTCAGGCACAGAAAAAGCCAGGCAGTTTTGGTCATGAGCGGTTACCTTAAAATACCCAGTGTTCGGAGGCCGGGGCGGCCTGAGTGCCTTGAGTCAAGCGTACCGGCGACTGCGCGTTCGGCGTCATGACTGCCAACTGCGGGCGTTGTTGCAAGTGGTGCGGAACCGCCTGGCTGATCTGTGCTGGGTCATTGTCGCCCGCCGACTGAAAATGGAATGTGACCAGCGTAGCCAGAGCGATGGCGTTAAGGGTTAACAAAAGGGCACTGTTCATGGTCATGTTCTCCGCTTAACGCCGTGGCTGAAGGGGTGGTATGGCAGAAGTATTGCAGGTGTCGTGCCAATCTATTAATTCAATAAAATCAATGGTTTAGGTATTGATAAAGATGTCAAAGGCTTGCAATTTGCAATGCTGGCATTTTGGGGGAGTGCATTTTGCACGATTAGCCTGAGTGCCCGTATTTGCGGGTCGAAACCGCGACCTCCGGGGCGCGGATCCTCCTACACTCAAAAAGCCCACGGACGACATGACAAAACCTAACTCGGCCGTTAACATGCACGCCGTCCGTCGCAATGCCCTTGGCCCGACGGCTGTCATTTGTCCCAGTAGCTCAATTGGATAGAGCATCCCCCTCCTAAGGGGAAGGTTGGCCGTTCGAACCGGCCCTGGGACACCAGTTCCAAAGCCCCGCACAGACTATTCTGGGCGGGGCTTTTTTGTGCGTGCTCGGTCTTTTCAAACAACAATCGAACCTTGCCGCCGATCAATGTTCACAGCAGGTGCTGTCGGGTATTTTTCGCGATGGTGTACCTCTTACGACGCCCCGTGTCGTCTGAGCTGTTCAAGCAAATTAATCCCCGGAAACAGCTCATACCGCCTGTCCGGAACCGGCCACCCAGGACTATCATGCCGATAGCCCTGTCTCTCACTGCAAGGAGCCGCTCGGAACGCCGATGCGTCAGATCTGGAAATCTTTTCGAGCCCTTTATTTCGCGTCCTTGATGATGCTGATCGGCTCTGGCCTGCTCAGTACCTACCTGGCCTTGCGTCTGGCGGCCGACCATGTCGACAGCCTATGGGTGGGTGCGCTGATGGCGGCCAACTACTTTGGCCTGGTTTTGGGCGGCAAGATCGGGCACCGCTTGATTGCGAGAGTCGGGCACATCCGTGCCTATGCCACCTGCGCCGGTATCGTCGGCGCGGCGGTGCTGGGCCATGGCCTGATCGACTGGTTGCCGGCCTGGATCGTGCTGCGGATGATTGTCGGCCTCGGAATGATGTGCCAGTACATGGTCATCGAGAGCTGGCTCAATGAGCAGGCGGATGCCAAGCAGAGGGGCGTGGTATTCAGCGGCTATATGATCGCGTCCTACCTTGGGCTGGTGCTGGGTCAATTGATCCTGGTCATGCATCCCCAGCTTGGCCTTGAGTTGCTGATGCTGGTGGCGCTGTGCTTTGCCCTGTGCCTGGTGCCGGTGGCCATGACTCGACGTATTCACCCGGCGGCCTTACACCCCGCGCCGATGGAGCCGCGTTTCTTTATCAAGCGCGTGCCCCAGTCGCTGAGTACAGTGTTGGGTGCGGGGTTGATTGTCGGTTCGTTTTACGGTTTGGCGCCGCTTTATGCGTCCCAGCAGGGGCTCACGACGGAGCAAGTCGGCCTGTTCATGGGTAGCTGCATTTTTGCCGGACTGCTGGTGCAGTGGCCTCTGGGCTGGTTGTCGGATCGTTATGATAGGGCGCTGTTGATTCGTTGTTTTGCCTTGTGCCTGGCGGTAGCGGCCTTGCCGCTGGCGATCATGACTCAGGTGCCGCTGGAAGTGCTGTTTGTCGCGGGCTTCCTGTGTTCGCTGGTGCAGTTCTGTCTGTACCCGCTGGCGGTGGCGTTTTCCAATGACCATGTGGAAGGCGATCGTCGAGTATCGCTGACCGCCATGCTGCTGGTGACTTATGGCGTTGGTGCGAGTATCGGGCCGTTGCTGGCAGGCGTGATCATGAAGATGTTCGGCAGCCAAATGCTGTATGCCTTCTTCAGCCTGTGTGCGTTGATCCTGGTATGGCGCATCCGGCCGAAGGCGGTGACCAATTTGCATCAGGTGGAGGATGCCCCCCTGCATCACGTTGCGATGCCCGACAGCATGTCGAGTTCGCCGCTGGTGGCCGCGCTTGATCCACGGGTCGATGAGCAAGTGGTGCAGGAGCAGATGCAGAATGTCCCTGATCCTGAGCCTGAGCCGGAAATTGATCCCCAGCCGCCAGTAGATGAGCCAGCCTTTGTCGGGCCGCCGGAACCTCTGGGGCCGGAAGAGCATCCGCATGACTTGAGCAGGGCGCGCCCCTGAAAGTAAAAACGGGCAGATCCCCAAAGGATCTGCCCGTTTTTTTACCGCGATCTTTAATGATTAAAAATCGTCGTCCTTGTCGAAGCGCCGCGCTTCTCGCTGCAGTTGATACACAAAACGTTCGACTTGGCGCTGCACCAGGCCACTCATATTGTGGAAGCGCACGCCGGCAAAGGTGGTGTTTATCTTCTCTTCGAAGTGCAGGTAACGCAGCTCGACCGAAGTGGTCATGCTCCCAAACGGCAGGGCGGCGATAAAGCGGTCGTAGACCTGGCCCAGTTGCAAGCGTTCGGAGATGTCGCCTTCAAAGCGCAGTTTGCAGCCGGTGGCGGAGATATCGAGCAATTTGCCGTTGACCGGCGCCTTGAGTTTTTCGCCGCCGAGCTCGATGTTCACCAGTTGTGCCAGCTTCAGCGCGGCGCGAAATGCATTGCGGCGCTGATGATAGACCACCTCGTCCGGCAGGCTGCCGGTGTAGATACGGTGGCCATCTTTTTCGCTGATTTTGAGGTTGCCGGTGCTTTCCCAGGCGACGCGCACGCCGTCGTGGAAGCCTTCGATACGGAAGGGTTCGCCGTTTTCGAGGTGGCGTTCGCCATCACGGGGGATCATTTCGTCCAGCGCCAGCGTGCTGCTGTCACGGTTAACGTCCACCAGATAGCTCTGGAAGCGCTGGCTGCGCTCATGGAAGGTGATGATCAGCGGGTCATGGCTGTCTTGCAGCATCCGCAAGGTGCCTGCGATTTCCAGAGGCGTGGTGAGCACCTTGGGTGGCTGCGGCGCATCTTCCGCATTAAGGGCGTTGAACACGGTTCTTCCATCTCCAGACAAAATACGACTACACGCAAGAACCGGCATTTTGCCAGCATGTGGCGCGCCTTGGATAGGGCGCACAGTAAACTGGCGTCAGGCTTGGCTGCGGGTGCTTGGCTTGACCAGGCGCGAGGTTGATCCCTGGGCGTTATACAGTGCCGGCGGCTCTCCGCCGTGGAGTATGCGCAACTGGTTGGCAGTCGTGGCTTGCTGAAGCTGGATCGACTGACCGTTAAGCAGGTTGGCTTCCTGGCACTGGGCGAGCAATTGGTTGAGTTCTTTGCTCTGGCTCAGGAGCTGATCGCCGACCGAGGAGTGGCTGGCCAGCTGCGCCAAGCCGTCGTGGTCTGCCGGCAGGCCAAGGCTGATCAGGATCTGGCTGCGTTTTTTGCCGTGTTGTTCCAAGAGGACAATCAGCGACTGTTTGCGCGCCAGAATTTCTTCCAGCAACGGCATATCCCGGCCGTAAAGGGCCAGTGATTCCTCTCTTAGCAGCTCCAGCAATTGTTGCGTCGGCGCTAGATCATCAATGATCAGTTGCAGCAAATGTTCGTCGTGATGCATGGCTGGCCTTGGGTTTTAAGCGTCCAAAAGCCCTGCGCAGGCCTTTGCCTAGCGCTCGGCTTCGAAATTAAGCAGCTTGCTGGCTACACGGTTGCTGTCGACTTTATAGCTGCCATCGGCGATTGCCTGTTTCAATTCGGCCACACGGGCTTTATTGACCACGGGTTGATCGCGCAGCGAGTCAGTGACCTTCTGCAACTGTTGAGCCTCATTGCTCAGGTGTACGGATTCCCCGCTCTGGCTGGCCTGTTCTGCCTTGACGGGCAGCGCCGGGGCCTTGGCTTCTACGCTGTCCTTGGTGCTGGTGGTGCGCGTAGTGCCTGACGTCGTCGGGGCGTTATTTAAACGGCTGAAATCGATGACCATGATAAAAAAACCTCTGGGTATTTGGACGCTTGCCATGTTTTCGGCCATACCCGGACAAACTTTAGGCGCGAATGACAATAAATCTCCGCACGGGACTTCTCGTGCACAGTGTAGGAAAACCCAGCGTCCTGTACCAGTAATCTATAAAGCGACCTCGACTTGCCCTGGGGCTGTCACCCGCGCCTTGATCACGCGGTTGGAGTTGAGGTTCTTGACTCGAATCTGTTCGCTCATACCGCCGTTGGACAGTGCTTCGCCAGGCATTTTCACATTCAATCCTCCGCTGCTCGCGGAAATCACCACCTGATCGCCCTTGCGAATGACCTCGGCCTGTTCCAGATGCACCAGCGTAATCACCTGATCGGTGACCACTGGTCGGGTCAATTTCTGCCCGATGGCTTGGTCCACTGATGTGAGATAGCCCTGGTTGATCAGGCTGATGTCGCGTTCACGCAGCACAACGTCTTCAAAACCAATGATGCCGGTGCGTTTCAGCGGTCGGGCCACCACCACTACATCGCGGAATAGCTTGACCTGTGCCGGCACAAACACCGTCCAGGGCGAGGCGCCATCGCAGCGCACCCGCACCGTCACGCGGCCGATAGGCTGAGCAGGGCTTTCCAGGGTCGCTGTCAATTCCTTGTCGCACATAGGCATGCGCAGGCGCGGGTCCAACTGGTTGACCTGGATTTCATAACGCCCCGGTGTCCGGGTGGTCGCCAGATAATCTTCTACAGTGAACTCAAGAAAGCCCTGAGTGACGCCGATAAGTAGATCAGGCAAGGTGACGTTATCTGCGCGGGCCGTGGCGCCGAGGCAGAGAGCAAGCAATGCCACCGAGGCGCAGAGCAATCTGCGGTACTGTGGGAATCGAAGGCGTCGGGAAACTGTCGTTTTAATATCCATGGCCAATAAATAGCAAAGCTCGTGCCGTTTAGTGTTGGGTGCGCGTCGCACCTTCAAGGTTTTAGCGTAGGAGTCTGGGCATGGCAGGAGTAATGGATTCAGTAAACCAGCGCACACAGCTGGTAGGGCAGAATCGCCTGGAGTTGTTGCTTTTTCGCCTGGATGGCAAACAGCTGTACGGCATCAATGTGTTCAAGGTGCGGGAAGTGCTGCAATGTCCCAAGCTGACGATCATGCCCAAGTCCAGCCCTGTGGTGTGTGGCGTAGCCAACATCCGTGGCGCGACCATCCCGATTCTTGACCTGGCCCTGGCCACCGGTTCGGCTGGCCTGCAGGACCGCGAGAACCCGTTCGTAATCATCACCGAGTACAACACCAAGACCCAGGGCTTCCTGGTGCGCTCGGTGGAGCGCATCGTCAACATGAACTGGGAAGAGATTCATCCGCCGCCCAAGGGCACTGGCCGCGACCACTACCTCACGGCGGTGACTCGGGTCGATAACCAGTTGGTGGAAATCATCGACGTGGAGAAGATCCTCGCCGAAGTTGCGCCGACCTCGGAATCGATTTCCGTGGGCGTGGTGGATGCCGAAACGGCGCATAAGGCGGTCTCGCTGCGTGTGCTCACGGTGGATGACTCCTCGGTGGCACGCAAGCAGGTGACCCGTTGCCTGCAAACCGTCGGCGTGGAAGTGGTGGCGCTTAATGATGGTCGCCAGGCGCTGGATTACCTGCGCAAGCTGGTGGATGAAGGCAAGAAACCGGAAGAAGAATTCTTGATGATGATCTCCGACATCGAGATGCCGGAAATGGACGGCTACACCCTCACGGCTGAGATACGCAGCGATCCACGCATGCAAAAATTGCATATCATCCTGCATACTTCGTTGTCGGGCGTATTCAATCAGGCGATGGTCAAGAAGGTCGGTGCCGATGACTTCCTGGCCAAATTCCGTCCTGATGACCTGGCATCCCGGGTAGTCGACCGGATCAAGGCAGCAGATCACAGCTAAGGGCTTGTTGCCCTGGCGGTCTTACGATTTTAGAGGCGGTATCAGTGTCTACGGGTAATTTGGATTTTGAACAGTTCCGGGTCTTCCTGGAAAAAGCCTGTGGCATATTGCTCGGTGAAAACAAGCAATACCTGGTATCCAGCCGTCTTAACAAACTGATGGAGCAGCAGGGCATCAAGTCCCTGGGCGAGTTGGTTCAACGGATCCAGGGGCAGCCGCGCAGTGGTCTCAAAGAAATGGTGGTCGATGCCATGACCACCAACGAAACCCTTTGGTTTCGTGATACTTACCCCTTTGAAGTGCTCAAGAGCAAAGTGCTGCCGGAGGCTATCAAGGCCAGCCCGGGCCAGCGTTTGCGCATCTGGTCGGCAGCCTGCTCCTCGGGGCAGGAACCGTACTCTATCTCGATGTCCATTGATGAGTTCGAGCGGACAAACATGGGTCAGTTGAAGGCCGGGGCACAAATTGTTGCCACTGACCTGTCCGGCACCATGCTCACTAATTGCAAGACCGGCGAGTACGACAGCCTGGCTCTGGGACGTGGGTTGTCCCAGGAACGCCTGCAACGTTACTTCGACCCGAAAGGGGCGGGGCGTTGGGCGATCAAGGCGCCAATCAAGAGCCGCGTTGAGTTCCGCTCGTTCAACCTGCTTGATAGCTACGCCAGCCTTGGCAAGTTCGACATGGTGTTTTGCCGCAACGTGCTGATCTACTTTTCGGCCGAAGTGAAGAAAGACATCCTCTTGCGCATCCACGGCACCCTCAAGCGTGGCGGTTACTTGTTCCTCGGTGCTTCCGAGGCGCTCAATGGCCTGCCGGATCATTTCCAGATGGTGCAGTGCAGCCCTGGGATCATCTACCAGGCCAAGTAATAAAGCGTACGCGGTCAAGAATGTGGGAGGGGGCTTGCCCCCGATAACGGTGGTTCAGTTGATGCATCTATCACTGATACACCGCTATCGGGGGCAAGCCCCCTCCCACATTTTTTTTGTGCGGCAATCCTCAGGATAGCGGCAAGCCGGATTGCCGCTTTACTGGCGCTACGCGGAGACCCGTTGCCGCTTTTCTGGCATTGCCGCCGGCAATATCCCCGTAAACCCTTGATTCATGGGCTTTTCAGAAACTGGCATGCGCTTTGCTATAACCCAGTTAACGAACAGCAGGTCAGCCTAAAGGTTTCCGCCATGAGCATCAGCTTCGATAAAGCGCTCGGTATCCACGAAAAAGCCCTGGGCTTCCGCGCCCAGCGTGCTGAAGTCCTGGCCAACAACATTGCCAACGCCGATACCCCGAACTACAAGGCTCGGGACCTGGACTTCTCCGCCGTGCTTGCCGCACAGCAGGACAAGACCAAGAACGGCACCTTCGCCTTGAACATGACCAACAACCGTCATATCGAAGCACAAGGCCTGAGCAGTGGTGACGAGTCGCTGCTGTATCGCACGCCGATGCAGCCGTCGATCGACCAGAACACCGTCGACGCCCAGCTGGAGCAATCGGCCTACGCCGAGAACTCGGTGAACTTCCAAGCCAGCTTTACGCTGCTCAACAGCAAATTCAAAGGGCTGATGTCGGCCCTTCGTGGAGAGTAAGCCATGTCCCTGTCCAGTGTTTTCAATATTGCCGGTAGTGGCATGAGCGCCCAGACCACGCGTCTCAACACCGTCGCCAGTAACATCGCCAACGCCGAGACTGTGTCTTCGAGCATTGACCAGACCTACCGTGCGCGTCACCCGGTCTTCGCCACCATGTTCCAGGGCGGCCAGAACGGCGGCAGCGATTCGTTGTTTCAGGAGCAGGGCGCAGCAGGCTCTGGCGTGCAGGTGCTCGGCGTGGTCGAAGACCAGAGCAACCTCGAAGCCCGCTACGAGCCGAACCACCCGGCTGCGAACGAAAAAGGCTACGTGTACTACCCGAACGTCAACGTGGTCGAGGAAATGGCCGACATGATTTCTGCCAGCCGCTCGTTCCAGACCAATGCGGAAATGATGAACACCGCCAAAACCATGATGCAGAAGGTCCTGACCCTGGGTCAGTGATAAGGGGCGCCAAATAATGGCCATCGTTGATACGTCTACTAATTCGGCAGTCCAGGACCTTTTCAATTCCAAGGTCAGCACTGCAACAAACAATGTCGCGAGTACGGCTGCTGCTGCTACCGGCAATCAGTCGTTGGGTAAAGATGCATTCCTGCAGCTGCTCGTCACCCAGCTGAAAAACCAGGACCCGCTGTCGCCTCAGGACAACGGTGCATTTGTGGCCCAACTGGCCCAGTTCAGCAGCCTGGAAGGCATCAACACCCTCAACGACTCGGTGAATGCAATCTCCAGCAACTTCAGCTCCTCCCAGGCGCTGCAGGCTTCGTCGCTGGTTGGGCGTTCGATCATCACCCAGACCGACAAGGCCCTGGTGGATACGAGCAAGAGCATGAACGGTTCGGTAGCTGTGACTGCAGCCACCGGCAACGTCGCCATCAAGATCACTGACAAAGATGGCAACTTGGTGCGCACCATTGATATGGGTGCCCAGAGCGCCGGCACCGCGAGCTTCATCTGGGATGGCAAGAACGATGCGGGTGAGGTGGCTCCAGCGGGTACCTACACCTTCGCGGCCACGACCAAGAATGACGCGGGCGATTCAGTGGCCCTGGCCACTTCGTTGCCGGCAACGGTGACCAGCGTGACTTTGAGCAAGACCGGTGGCGAGATGCTGCTGAACCTTGCGGGTGGCATGGGCAGCGTCAAGCTGTCGCAAATTCAGACTATCGGTACATAGAGCCGGCTAACTACGGCAGAGGGAGAGAAACATGTCTTTTAATATCGGCCTTAGCGGCCTCTATGCGGCCAACAAACAATTGGACGTGACTGGCAACAACATCGCCAACGTCGCGACCACTGGCTTCAAGTCGTCCCGTGCGGAATTCGCCGACATCTACGCCGCGTCCAAATTGGGCACCGGCCAGAACAGCATCGGCAATGGTGTGAACCTGGCGGCGGTGTCCCAGCAGTTCACCCAAGGTGACGTCAACAACAGCGGCGGCGTGCTGGACATGGCGATCCAGGGCGGTGGCTTCTTCGTGCAGAAGGGCAGCGACGGTTCGCTGGAATACACCCGTAGTGGTGCGTTCCGTGCCGACAAAGACGGCTATATCACCAACAACACCGGCACCTCGCGCCTGCAAGGCTACGCAGCGGATGAAGACGGCAAGATCATCAAGGGTGGCTTGACCGACCTGCAACTGAACTTGTCTTACCTGCCGCCGAAGGCGTCCACCAAAGTGGATTCCACCAGTAACCTGAACTCGTCGGAGCCGGTGATCAATCAGACCGACAAGCCGTTCGACCCAAGCGACACCACCACCTTTACCACTCAGTACAGCACCACCTTGTACGACTCCCAAGGCAACTCGCACGCCATGGTGCAGTACATGGTGAAAACCGACGCCAACGAATGGAATGCCTACACGTTGATCGATGGTCGTAACCTGGATGGTTCCAAGCCGACAACGACCGGCACCACTGCACCTGTGCCATCGACCATCACTTTTGATGGTGCCGGTAAGCTTAAAGATGTTGTTACCGGTGGCGTGAGCAGCAAGACATTGACGCTCACTGGCTGGGTCCCAGGATCGGTGACCGATGGCAATTGGACGCCAAACGAAGCGACCGCCGGGCCAATTGCCGTGAATATGGGCAATATCACCCAGTACAACTCGGCCAGCTACCGCAACCCACCGACTACCGACGGCTACGCCACCGGCCAGATCACCGGCCTGAAAATCGACGGCAACGGCGTCATGTTCGCCACGTTCAGCAACCAGCAGAGCAAGGCCATTGGCCAGATCTCCCTGGCCAGCTTCAACAACGAACAGGGCCTGCAGCCTGCGGGCAGCACCGCTTGGAGAGAGACCTTCTCCTCGGGCCAGCCGGGTTACGACACCCCGCAATCCGGGACCCTGGGTTCGATTGTGGCCAACTCCCTGGAGAACTCCAACGTCAACCTGACCAACGAGCTGGTAGACCTGATCAAGGCCCAGAGCAACTATCAGGCGAACGCCAAGACCATCTCCACCCAGAGCACCATCATGCAGACCATCATTCAGATGACCTGATGCGGTAATGCTCCACAAGAAGCCCCTCGTGAGAGGGGCTTTTTTGTGGATGTAAGAAAAGTGTGTTTGAAACGGTCCCCACGGGTGAGAGCGATCAAACCGCAGGCAAAAGAAAACCCCCGACCAGCCCAGAGGGTTGATCGGGGGTTTCGAGTAAGCGCTATTAGGCGCTTACCTGCTTAGCTTATTGGCAAGCTTCGCAATCCGGCTCATCAATCGCGCAGGCCTTTGGCACGGGTGCCGGACCGGCTGGAGCAGCGAGTACCGAGTCATCACCATGGTTGCCGCTGGATACAGCGTTCAGCTTACCGGTGTTGATGGTCGACTTCTCGGTGCTGGTTGCGGCCAGGGCACGGAGGTAGTAAGTGGTTTTCAGGCCACGGTACCAAGCCATGCGGTAGGTCACGTCCAGCTTCTTGCCCGAAGCGCCAGCGATGTACAGGTTCAGGGACTGAGCCTGGTCGATCCACTTCTGACGACGGCTGGCGGCGTCAACGATCCACTTGGTGTCCACTTCGAAGGCGGTCGCGTAGAGCTCTTTGAGTTCTTGCGGGATGCGCTCGATCTGCTGCACGGAACCGTCGTAGTACTTCAGGTCGTTGATCATGACCGAGTCCCACAGGTCGCGAGCCTTGAGGTCGCGAACCAGATACGGGTTGATCACGGTGAATTCGCCCGACAGGTTCGATTTCACATACAGGTTCTGGTAGGTCGGTTCGATCGACTGGGACACGCCGGTGATGTTGGCGATGGTCGCGGTCGGTGCGATGGCCATGATGTTGGAGTTACGAATACCTTTCTGCACGCGGGCACGTACCGGCGCCCAGTCCAGGGATTCTTCCAGGTCAACATCAATGTACTTCTGGCCACGTTGCTCGATCAGGATCTGTTGCGAGTCCAGCGGCAGGATGCCTTTGGACCACAGCGAACCCTGGAACGTCTCGTAGGCACCGCGCTCGTCGGCCAGGTCGCAGGAAGCCTGGATCGCGTAGTAGCTGACCGCTTCCATGGACTTGTCGGCGAACTCGACCGCTGCATCCGAACCGTAAGGGATGTGCTGCAGGTACAGCGCGTCCTGGAAGCCCATGATGCCCAGGCCAACCGGGCGGTGCTTGAAGTTGGAATTCTGCGCCTGTGGCACCGAGTAGTAGTTGATGTCGATTACGTTATCGAGCATGCGAACTGCGGTGTTGACGGTGCGCTCCAGCTTGGCAGTGTCCAGCTTGCCGTTGACGATGTGGTTCGGCAGGTTGATCGAACCCAGGTTGCAAACGGCGATCTCGTCCTTGTTGGTGTTCAAGGTGATCTCGGTGCACAGGTTCGAGCTGTGAACCACGCCCACGTGCTGCTGCGGGCTGCGCAGGTTGCATGGGTCCTTGAAGGTCAGCCATGGGTGGCCGGTTTCGAACAGCATGGACAGCATCTTGCGCCACAGGTCTTTGGCCTGGATGGTCTTGAACAGCTTGATCTTGCCTGGGTACTGGGACAGGGCTTCGTAATACTCGTAGCGTTCTTCGAAAGCCTTGCCGGTCAGGTCGTGCAGGTCCGGCACTTCGGATGGCGAGAACAGGGTCCACGGGCCGTCATCGAAGACACGTTTCATGAACAGGTCAGGGATCCAGTTGGCGGTGTTCATGTCGTGGGTACGACGACGATCATCACCTGTGTTCTTGCGCAGCTCGATGAACTCTTCAATGTCCATGTGCCAGGTTTCCAGGTAGGCACACACAGCGCCTTTGCGCTTGCCGCCCTGGTTGACCGCTACCGCGGTGTCGTTCACGACTTTCAGGAACGGTACGACGCCCTGGGACTTGCCGTTGGTGCCCTTGATGTACGAACCCAAGGCCCGCACCGGCGTCCAGTCGTTGCCCAGGCCGCCTGCGAATTTGGACAACATGGCGTTGTCGTGGATCGCGTGGTAGATACCCGACAGGTCATCCGGCACGGTGGTCAGGTAGCAGCTCGACAGCTGTGGACGCAGGGTGCCGGCGTTGAACAGCGTCGGGGTCGACGACATGTAGTCGAAGGACGACAGCAGGTTGTAGAACTCGATCGCACGGTCTTCTTTGTGCTTCTCTTCGATCGCCAGGCCCATGGCCACGCGCATGAAGAACACTTGCGGCAGTTCGAAGCGGATACCGTCCTTGTGGATGAAGTAACGGTCGTACAGGGTTTGCAGGCCCAGGTAAGTGAACTGCTGGTCGCGCTCGTGATTGATCGCCTTGCCGAGTTTTTCCAGGTCGAAAGTGGCCAGGATTGGGTTCAGCAATTCGAACTCGATACCCTTGGCGACGTAGGCAGGCAGAGCCTTGGCATACAGGTCGGCCATTTCGTGGTGGGTGGCGCTGTCGGCCACGCCCAGGAAGCCCAGGCCTTCGGCACGCAGGGTGTCCATCAGCAGGCGCGCGGTCACGAACGAGTAGTTCGGCTCGCGTTCAACCAGGGTACGGGCGGTCATCACCAGGGCGGTGTTGACGTCGGTCAGGGCCACGCCGTCGTACAGGTTCTTCAGGGTTTCGCGCTGGATCAGGTCACCGTCGACTTCTTCCAGGCCTTCGCAGGCCTCGGTGATGATGGTGTTCAGGCGGCCCAGGTCCAGCGGTGCAAACGTACCGTCGGCCAGGGTGATGCGGATCGACGGGTGAGCTTGTACGGCGGCTTCTTCGGCCGGGGAGCGCACGGCGCGCTCTTTGGAGCGGGCGTCACGGTAGATCACGTAGTCGCGCGCAACTTTTTGCTCGCCGGCACGCATCAGGGCCAGTTCGACCTGGTCCTGGATTTCTTCGATGTGGATAGTGCCGCCCGACGGCATACGACGTTTGAAGGTCGCGGTGACTTGTTCGGTCAGGCGGGCAACGGTGTCGTGGATGCGCGACGAAGCGGCAGCGGTGCCGCCTTCAACTGCAAGAAACGCTTTGGTGATGGCGACGGTGATTTTGTCATCGGTGTAAGGAACGACAGTGCCGTTACGCTTGATCACGCGCAGTTGCCCTGGTGCAGTGGCGGACAGATCCATATTCGAATCTGCTGCCAGCGGCACGGAGCCCTGCGGGTTCTCGCGAGTTGTGTCGGTTTGCATGGGGGGTTGTCTCCACATTCTATATTTATTTGGGCACCATCACGGTGCCCACCGTTCCGTCCTGAAGCACTTACAGCAGGCGTTGGCCTGGCATAACAACTTCGGGACAGGAGGAAGGGGGGCTGTTCGCGCCGCTTCCATGCCGAAGTCTTCGGTTCGGGGCTTTAATGCCCTTGGCCGTATTCCTGGTGGGTGACAGTTGCCAGGTTCAAGCACTGCAACACCCGTACCGTTTTCTGCTATTGGAGCTTGAAAACGGCTGCCATCCGCTTGAGCGGTTTGGGCTTTCAAAAAATGCTTGGGTTCGACCAAACAGGAGCAAGAAAGGGCTTGAGTTTCTTGTCTGACTTGTGTTGGGTCTTTTCGCTCAAAACCCTACATGTAGGGTTTTTTTAGCGCCGAGGTACAAGATAATGCGTTTTGGGGGGCTTAGCAACGCACGACCTGTGGATAACGCTGTGGGTAAAATGTGTATGAAACGTGGAACGCCCGTGTAGGCCGCAGTACTGCTGGATTCGGCCGTTTGTCACCGAATATTCCAATATAAAAACAGCCGGTTGGATTTTTGAGGGCGCGAACCCTACCACAAAAAAACGCGATCACCGAATGGATTTACCGGCTTGTGTTCCAGGGTTGGGGAATGGCTACAATCGGCCTTCAATAGAGGCAGTATTGTGCTTCCCGTACATGACAATAATTAGAATCGAGGTAGCGCATGGAGCAAGAAGCCTGGCAAATCCTGATCGTCGAGGACGACGAGCGATTGGCCGAATTGACCCGTGAGTACTTGGAAAGCAACGGCCTGCGTGTTTCGGTTGAAGGCGATGGCGCCCAGGCCGCAGCGCGTATCATCGCCGAGCAACCAGACCTGGTGATCCTCGACCTGATGCTGCCCGGCGAAGATGGCCTGAGCATCTGCCGCAAGGTGCGCGAGCGCTACGAGGGCGTGATCCTCATGCTTACCGCGCGCACCGACGACATGGACCAGGTGCTGGGCCTGGACATGGGCGCCGACGACTACGTATGCAAACCCGTGCGCCCCCGGCTGTTGCTGGCGCGTATCCAGGCGCTGCTGCGGCGCAGTGAGCCCGCCGAATCCGCAACGGTAGAAAACCAGCGCCGCCTGGAATTCGGCCCGTTGGTGGTAGACAACGCCCTGCGCGAAGCCTGGCTGCACGACGGCAGTATCGAACTGACCAGCGCTGAATTTGACCTGCTGTGGCTGCTGGTGGCGAATGCCGGGCGCATCCTGTCCCGCGAAGAAATCTTTATCGCCCTGCGCGGTATCGGCTATGACGGCCAAGACCGGTCCATCGATGTACGCATCTCACGAATTCGCCCGAAAATCGGCGACGATCCGATCCATCCGCGTCTGATCAAGACCATTCGTAGCAAAGGCTACTTATTCGTCCCTGAAGCCGCCGCCGATATGTCGCTGTGAACTCGATCTTCCTGCGTATCTACGGCGGCATGTGCGCGGCCCTCATCCTGGTGGCGCTGTTGGGCGTACTGGCCTTGCACCTGCTTAACGAGGTGCGCAGCGGCCAATACCGCGAGCGCCTCGCCCATGGCACCTTTGCCTTGATGGGCGACAACCTGCAACCCATGAGCGCTATCGAACGCCAACGTGCCTTGGCGGTGTGGGAGCGCTTGCTGGGGATCCCCCTGGAACTGCGCAGCCTCACCGACGCACAGTTGGACCTCAGCCAGCGCAACAGCCTGCAACGCGGCCAGGTTCTGGTGCAGCAGACCGGCCCTCACGCCGCCCGTGTTCTGCGCCTGGTCAGCGATAAAGAGCAGTGGGTGCTGACGGGTGAGGTGCAGCAGATCAGCGAACAACTGGCCCGTGCGACCATTTACCTGCTGGCTGACGAATTGGTGCGCTTCCCCGTGGCCGAGCAGCCGCAAAGGTTGGCGGATATAAAAGAAGCCAAGGGCTTTGGGTTCGAAATGCACCTGATGACCCTCGACCAGGCCGATATGGACGACGACCAGCGCCGCCGCGTGTCGGAGGGCGATACGGTGATGGCCTTGGGCAAGGGTGGCGACTCGATCCGCGTGTTCTCCGGCATCGTCGGTACGCCCTGGGTGCTGGAACTCGGTCCGCTGTATCAAATGAACCCGTACCCGGTGCAGTGGCTGGTCCTGATTGCTTTGATCGGCCTGACCTTGATCGGCTTGATCGTCTATCTGCTGGTGCGTCAGCTTGAGCGCCGGCTGCGTGGCCTGGAGGCGGCCGCGACACGCATTGCCAAGGGCAATCTGGAAGTGCGCGTGCCGGCCCGGGGAGCGGACTCGGTGGGTCGCCTCGCCGCGGCCTTCAATGGCATGGCTGAGCACTTGCAGCAATTGCTGGCGATTCAGCGCGAACTGGTACGTGCGGTGTCCCACGAACTGCGCACGCCGGTAGCGCGCCTGCGCTTCGGATTGGAGATGATCGGCGACGCTGCTACCCCAGAGGCCCGGCGCAAGTACCTGGAAGGCATGGACAGCGATATCCAGGACCTCGATGGCCTGGTGGATGAAATGCTCACCTACGCAAGGCTGGAGCAGGGCGCACCCGAGCTGAGTTTTCAGCGAGTGGACCTTGATGCGTTGCTTGATCAGGTGATTGGCGAATTATCGCCACTGCGCCCACAGGTGACTGTGGCGCGGGGTATCTGCTTGTCATCGGCCCACTGGGATAACGCCTGGGTCGACGCCGAACCCCGCTATTTACACCGTGCCCTGCAAAATCTGGTGAGCAATGCCATGCGCCACGCGCAGAGCCAAGTGCTGATCAGTTATCAGGTGGGTCAGGTGCGCTGTCGAATCGATGTCGAGGACGATGGCCCCGGTGTGCCGGAAAACGCCTGGGAGCGTATTTTTACGCCCTTCCTGCGGCTCGACGACAGCCGCACCCGAGCGTCCGGGGGCCATGGCCTGGGCTTGTCGATTGTACGGCGGATTATCTATTGGCACGGCGGGCGCGCATTGATCAGCAAGAGCAACAACCTGGGTGGGGCGTGTTTCAGTTTGAGTTGGCCGAGGGGGCAGGATAAACCCTGACCTATCAGGCGCTGATGCTCACCAGGCTCAAGAGCTGCCCATCATTCACCGCAAACTGCCCAACCAACTCCTTGCCATGGCACCACTCATCCGACAAGTCAGTCAGCAACCGCAGCTTTATATGCCCGGCCTCGGTCCACTCCACCACCTCGGCATGCTCAAAATAGAAGCGCTTGTGCACAATCGGGTAAAGCGCCTTGAACAGGCTCTCTTTGACCGAAAACGTCAGCGTCACCAGCAGGGCAATCTGCTCTCGCGCCACACCGCCCATACGCTGCAGCTCGTCGGCTGTCAGAATTTCCCCGGCCAGACGCTCCGCGCGCTCCAGCGTGAGTACATTTTCCAGGTCCATCCCCAACCCGCGCCATTGCGCCTTGTACCCGACAATCGCCGCGGCATGCCCGGTGCTGTGTGTGATCGAGCCACTGATGTGCGCAGGCCAGACCGGTGCACGGTCTTCGCCGATAGCCGGGATGCAGTCAAGCTGATCGAGGTGTTGCAGAGCGGCGCGGGCGCACAGGCGACCGGCCAGAAACTCGGCTTGGCGCTTGGCCACTGAGCGCTGGATGCTCGCCGGTGCTGGCACTGCACAGCGTTGGAAATCACCGGTTGCCAACAATGCCGGGTCGAAGTGAGTGCCGAGAAACACTGTTCCCGGTAATGGTTCGGGCAGTGGCCAATGGGCGTCGAGTGGTGTGCAGCAAGCGGGCAGAAGATTCATGGGCGGTATTTTGCCGAGTTGAGGCGCCAGAGGATAGCCCGCTGCGGCGCACCGCCTGTTCAGGGGGAGTTCAGGGGCTTTTGCGTAGGCTGACCTCAACAGCCAAACGCGTATGAGGTAACACCATGACTGCGATCAAAAAGCTGATGTTGGCGTTGACCATGCTCAGTGCCACCGCAGGGGTCCAGGCCTCTGATGGTGACTTTGCCGCATTCGGCCGCGAGAAAACCAAGAAAACCAGCACCTTGATTCAACGTGTCAGTTTCGAAGACGCGAGCAGTCAGCCTACGCCTTGGGGCCAGTCCCTGGGCCTTGCCACCCCACAGCCAGCCTACCGCACCGGTTACGCGCACCTGAGTGGCCAGTTCAATGGCATTAAACTGCGCCCGCAAGACCTGCAGGGCCGCTATGATGTCCCCCTGTCGGACAGTTGATTTGCTTTGGAGAGCCTTATGAAATTGCTGGTGGTGGAAGATGAGGCGCTGCTGCGTCATCACCTGTTTACCCGCCTGACCGACAGCGGCCACGTGGTCGAAGCTGTGGCCAACGCCGAAGAGGCGCTTTACCAGGTCGGTCAATTCAACCATGACCTGGCGATTATCGACCTGGGCCTGCCCGGCATGGGCGGCCTGGACCTGATCCGCCAACTGCGCAGCCAGGCCAAAACGTTTCCGATCCTAATCCTCACCGCGCGCGGCAACTGGCAGGACAAGGTCGAAGGCCTGGCCGCCGGTGCTGACGACTACGTGGTCAAACCATTCCAGTTCGAAGAGTTGGAGGCGCGCATGAACGCCTTGCTGCGCCGCTCCAGCGGGTTCACCCAATCGACTATCGTTGCCGGGCCCTTGCTGCTGGACCTCAACCGCAAGCAAGCGTCCCTCGACGAACAGCCCCTGGCGCTGACCGCCTACGAATACCGCATCCTTGAATACCTGATGCGCCATCACCAGCAAGTTGTCGCCAAAGACCGCTTGATGGAACAGCTTTACCCCGACGACGACGAGCGCGATCCAAACGTCATTGAAGTCTTGGTCGGCCGCCTGCGCCGCAAGCTGGAAGGCCCCACAGGGTTCAAGCCGATCGACACCGTGCGTGGCCTGGGCTACCTGTTCAATGAGCGCTGCCGTTGATCCGCTCGTTACGTGTGCGTTTGATGCTGGCGGCAGCGACCCTGGCCGTGTTGTTCATGCTGGGCTTGTTGCCGGCCATGCAGGGCGCTTTCAGTCTGGCGCTGCAGGACTCCATCGAACAGCGCCTGGCGTCGGACGTGACGACGCTGATCTCCGCCGCGCGGGTCGAAAACAACCGCCTGCTGATGCCTGCGCAGTTGCCGGACGAACGTTTCAACCTGACCGATAGCCGTCTGCTCGGCTATATCTACGACCGCGAAGGCCACTTGGTGTGGCGCTCGCGGGCTACCCGGGAAGAAAACATCAACTACAAGCCGCGCTATGACGGGCGAGGCAATGAATTCGCCAGGATTCGCGAAGCGGACGGCCAGGAGTTCTTCGTCTATGACGTGGAGGTCAAGCTGCTCGGCGGCAAGAGCGCGGCGTTCAGTATCGTCGCCCTGCAACCGGTGCGCGAATACCAGCTGACCCTAGAAGGCCTGCGCGAAAACCTCTACTTGGGCTTCGGCGCGGCGTTGCTGGTGCTGCTGACGTTGCTGTGGCTGGGCCTGACCTGGGGCCTTCAAGCCCTGCGGCGGCTGAGTCAGGAGCTTGACCAGATCGAAGGCGGCACCCGCGAAAGCCTGTCCGAACAACACCCACGTGAATTGCTGCGCCTTACCGGCTCCCTCAACCGCTTGCTGCACAGTGAGCGTGAACAACGTACGCGATACCGCGACTCCCTCGATGACTTGGCTCACAGCCTGAAAACCCCGCTCGCCGTGTTGCAAGGCGTGAGTGAAGACATGGCCAAGCGCCCGGAAGACCGCGATCAGGCCTGGGTGCTGCAATCGCAGATCGAACGCATGAGCCAGCAGATCAGCTACCAGTTGCAGCGCGCCAGTTTGCGCAAAAGCGGCCTGGTGCGCCATCAAGTGCGCCTGGAGCCGGTGCTGCAAAGCCTGTGCGATACCTTGGGCAAGGTCTATCGTGACAAGGGCGTCAGGGTGTCCTTTGAACTGCCGCACGCCTGCGATGTGCCGATCGAAAAGGGTGCCTTGCTCGAATTGCTCGGCAACCTGCTGGAAAACGCCTATCGGCTGTGCCTGAGTGAAGTGCGCGTTAGTCTGGTCGAGAACCTCGAAGGCATTGAGTTGTGCATAGAAGATGACGGACCAGGCGTGCCGCCAGATCAGCGCGCGCGGATTTTGCAACGGGGCGAGCGGCTGGACCGCCAGCATCCGGGACAGGGGATTGGGTTGGCGGTGGTCAAGGACATCATAGAAAGCTACGGCGCGCGACTGACCCTGGGAGATTCACCGCTGGGTGGCGCGGCGTTCAAGATCCACTTTCCATCTGTGTGATCTTCAGTGGCTGGGCTGACCCTATCGGGGGCAAGCCCTCTCCCGCATTTTGAATTTATTCAAGCATCAAACTTTGTAAACGCAGTCAAAGGTGGGAGGGGGCTTGCCCCCGATGAGGCCCTCACACACAACGCCTCTCTAACTCTCCCGTGCGCGATAGGCCCCCGGCGTTAACCCTGTCCACTTCTTGAACGCCCGATGAAACGCCGACGGTTCGGAAAATCCCAACTGCTCGGCAATCTCCTGCAACGACAAATCCGCCCGTCCCAGATGGTAGATGGCGATGTCCCGCCGCAACTCATCTTTGAGCGCCTGAAAGCTGGTGCCTTCTTCGCGCAAATGCCTGCGAAGGGTTTGTGGGCTGATGTGCAAGTGCTGAGCGACGGCTTCCAGATCCGGCCATGGCGTGCGATCGTGGCTCAGTAGGCGTCGCAACTGACTGCTCAAGCTATCGCCTTCATCCGGGCGTGACAGCAGGTCAGCGGGAGAGCGCTCCAGAAAGTGCTTGAGGGTGCGCTCATCCTGCAGCAGCGGCATGTTCAGGTAGCGGGCAGGGAACACCAGGCTACTGTTCGGCGAACCGAACACCCGGTCGCAGGGGAACAGCAGGTCATATTCGCTGGAGTGGGCCGGCATCGGGTAGCTGAACGTGGCCTGGTGCAGTCGGATGCGCTGGCCGATCAGCCAACTGCCCAGGCGGTGCCAGATCACCAGCAGGCATTCGCTGAGGAAGTGATCCGGGTCCCACAGTTGGGAGTCATCCAGGCTCAGGCGGGCCATTTCGCCTTCCCGTGTGAGCTGCCAACGCGGGCCTTGTGGGAATAGGCTATAAAATAATAAGCCGCGTTCCAGGGCTTTCTCCAGCGTGCGGCAGTGGATCAACGCATGGCACATCATGGCGAAAGTGCCACGTTTGCTCGGACCGTCGGCAAAGCCCAAGTATTCGTCGTCCAACGCCAGCCAAAGCATCTGGAGCAACCGGGTAAATTGCTCCGGCGCAATGCGGGCGCGAGGTTCAGTCAACTGCTCTGGGGTGATGCCCAACTGTTGCAGCAGGCCCGAATAATCGTAACCGGCCCGACGCGCTCCGCCCAGGGCGGCCCGTGCGTAGTGACTGGCGATGGTGCGTTCACGCATGCGGGGCCCTCGTCCATGGAATGGCGGATGGTAGTCAGCACATGGCAAGGCGACAAGGCGGATATCCGCCAAATTGTAGGACGCGATTGGGTGCGGTGGCGGAAATTCGCCAACCGATTTGGCGCCTGGCGAGGCGTCTGAAAACGATCAGCCCTGATGCCTAAAGGCCTTTAGGGCTTTTGAGCAAAGTGGCACGGCGTTTGCGATAAGGATTACAGCGCAGGCCTGGACCTACAGGCTTCGCAAACAACAAATCCCTCCAGTGCAGGAGGGTTCGCAATTCAAGTGTCGTGGGCAATGGCGGATATTTGCCACACGGGACGATTGAGGAATTTTGCAATGACGACTCGTCAGCCAATCTACAAATCCCTGTATTTCCAGGTGATCGTTGCAATCGTTATCGGTATTTTGCTCGGTCACTTCTACCCGCAAACCGGTGTGGCCCTTAAGCCACTGGGTGACGGGTTTATCAAACTGATCAAAATGGTCATCGCCCCGATCATCTTCTGCACCGTTGTCAGCGGCATCGCTGGCATGCAAAGCATGAAATCGGTCGGCAAAACCGGCGGCTACGCGCTGCTGTACTTCGAAATCGTTTCCACCGTCGCCCTGTTGATCGGCCTGATCGTGGTGAACGTTGTGCAACCGGGCGCCGGCATGCACATCGACGTAGCGACCCTGGACGCTTCCAAAGTCGCTGCCTATGTGACTGCTGGCGCAGACCAGAGCATCGTTGGCTTCCTGCTTAACGTGATCCCGAACACCATCGTCGGCGCCTTCGCCAACGGTGACATCCTGCAAGTGCTGATGTTCTCGGTGATCTTCGGTTTTGCCCTGCATCGCCTGGGTGCCTACGGCAAGCCGGTGCTGGACTTCATAGATCGCTTCGCCCACGTGATGTTCAACATCATCAACATGATCATGAAGCTCGCGCCACTCGGTGCCCTGGGCGCCATGGCGTTCACCATCGGTGCCTACGGTGTAGGTTCCCTGGTGCAGTTGGGCCAACTGATGATCTGCTTCTACATCACTTGCCTGTTGTTCGTGCTGGTGGTGCTGGGCGGTATCTGCCGCGCTCACGGTTTCAGCGTCATCAAGCTGATCCGCTACATCCGTGAAGAGCTGCTGATCGTATTGGGTACTTCCTCCTCCGAGTCCGCACTGCCACGCATGCTGATCAAGATGGAGCGTCTGGGTGCCAAGAAATCCGTAGTAGGTCTGGTAATCCCGACTGGCTACTCCTTCAACCTTGACGGTACTTCGATCTACCTGACCATGGCTGCCGTGTTCATCGCTCAAGCGACTGACACCCACATGGACATCACCCACCAGATCACTCTGCTGCTGGTGCTGCTGCTGTCCTCCAAAGGCGCTGCTGGCGTGACCGGTAGTGGCTTCATCGTTTTGGCTGCAACCTTGTCGGCTGTAGGCCACCTGCCGGTTGCCGGCTTGGCGCTGATCCTGGGTATCGACCGCTTCATGTCCGAAGCCCGCGCACTGACCAACCTGGTCGGTAACGCCGTTGCCACCATCGTTGTGGCTAAGTGGGTCAAGGAACTGGACACCGACAAGCTGCAAAGCGAGCTGGCGTCTGGCGGTACCGGTATCTCCGAAACCCGCGAAATCAATGACCTGGGCGTGGCCGAAGGCCCTGCACCTGTCGTCAAGTAAGCCGCTGAAGGCGTGAGTCCACGCTAGCAGCTATACGCAAACGCCCCGACTGGTTCGGGGCGTTTGCGTTTCTGCTCGGCCACTTTTGAATCGCTTTGCTTTACAGTAAATGAATACTTCATCAACAACGCTGGCGGGAGACTGAATGGACAGTGTGGATTTGAATGTCCTGCGCAGCGTGCTGGAATGGCGCCGCGCTGGACAGCGAGTGGTGTTGTACAGCGTGGTCCAGACCTGGGGCAGTGCACCGCGTCCGCCGGGGGCAATGCTAGCCCTGCGGGGCGACGGCGTGGTGATTGGCTCGGTTTCCGGTGGTTGCATCGAGGATGACTTGATCGCGCGGTTGCAGGACGGCCGCTTGCCTGATGACGGCCCGCCGGTACAACTGGTGACCTACGGCGTTACACGCGACGAAGCTGCGCGTTTTGGGCTGCCGTGCGGTGGCACGCTGCGCTTGACCGAGGAGAGGGTGGATGACTGGGGCTGGGTAGAGAAGTTACTGGCGCGCTGCGAGGATCATCAGATTGTTGCTCGGGAGCTAAACCTGGCAACCGGCGAAGTGACCCTGAGCGGCGCGAGCAAGACTGATGTGGTGAGTTTCGACGGTGAACGCTTGCGCGCCATCTATGGACCACGCTGGCGACTGCTGCTGATCGGCGCCGGGCAACTGTCGCGCTATGTGGCGGAAATGGCGCGTTTGCTGGATTTCGAAGTGCTGATCTGCGACCCGCGCGAAGAGTTCGTGTATGGCTGGGAAGAGCAACATGGCCGCTTTGTGCCGGGTATGCCTGATGAGGCAGTGTTGAATATCCAGACCGACGAACGCACGGCGATTGTCTGCCTCACACACGACCCGCGCCTGGATGACATGGCGTTGCTGACGGCGTTGAATTCCAAGGCCTTCTATATCGGCGCGCTAGGTTCAAGGGTCAATACCCAGAAGCGCCGTGAAAACCTCGCCGCACTGGGTTTGTCGGCGGAGGCGATTGCCCGCTTGCATGGGCCGATTGGTTTGCATATCGGCAGCCATACGCCGGCGGAAATCGCGCTGTCGCTGATGGCGGAAATTGTCGCAATCAAGAACGGCGTGGCGCCTATGCAGAAAAAGCCTTTGCCGGTGGTAGCTGAGTGACCGTGACGGCGATTGTGCTGGCGGCAGGGCAGGGCAGCCGCTTCCGCGCAGAAGCTGGGGCCGACCAGGATAAATTGCTGGCGCTCTGTGTAGGTCGCGATGGCGTGACGCGACCGGTGATCGAGCAGGTGCTGTTGAATCTGCCGGCAGACTTAGTGGAGCGCTGGGTGGTGACCTCGCCAGATCGTTCGGAGGTCATTCGGTTGGCGAAGGTGTATGGCTGCAAGGTCTTGCTGCTGCAGTCGGCTGGCATGGGCGACAGTATTGCCGCAGCTGTCGCGGCCAGTGCTTCGGCGCAGGGTTGGCTGGTGGTACTGGGGGATATGCCGTTTATTCAAGCGTCGACGATCGAGCGCGTGATAGACGGCCTGGATAGCATCAATGTGCCGGTACATGCCGGTCAGTATGGCCACCCGGTTGCCTTTGCCCGTGCATTTGGGCCCGCCTTGATGGCGCTGAGTGGCGATCGTGGTGCCAAAGCGTTATTTGTACAGGCTGTTTTGAAGGAGGTGCGGGTGGAGGATTCCGGTGTTTTGTGGGATGTGGATGTGCCCGCGTTATTGCATTACCGCTGACCGGCAGACAAAAAAAAGCCCCGCCTGATCACTCAGGCGGGGCTTTTTAGTGGCTGATGGAATCAGACGAGGGGTTTAGGCTCGTGCTCTTCTTCCAGGGCCTTGTGCTCTACCACGGCTTCAGCAACCGGAGCAGGCGCTTCGACAGCTTCGACTACAGCCGGAGCGGCGGCAGCAGCAGCAGCGGCGGCTGCCTCAGCTTCCTTGCGGCGACGACGCACTTCACGTGGATCGTTCGGCGCACGGCCGTTTTCGCTCAAGGCGCTGGCAGGAGCAGCTTCAACCACGGGTGCTTCAACTTCAGCAACAACCGGGGCTTCAACAGCCACTGGTGCAGGCTCGGCAACCACGACTTCAACCACCGGTGCTGGCGCTTCTTCTACAACAGGCGCTGGCGCGGGAGCTTCAACCGGGGCGGCAGGTTCGGCAGTCCATTGGAAGGCGGTCTGTTCTTCGCGAACTTCACGCACCGCTGGGGCAGCCTCTTCGACAGCCGGAGCTTCAACTACGGCTTCAACCACTGGCTGAGGTTCAACAACCGGCGCAGGTTCAATGGCGACCGCTTCGGTTTCTGGCTGGGCGTCGCGAACCGGGGCTACTTCCACTTCCGGAACCACTGGGGCTTCGATCGGGGTAGTTGCCTCAACAGCGGGGGCCTCAACGACCGATGCTTCAACCGCTGGGGTCTCGGCAACTGGTGCTTCTACAGCAGCGGTTTCTTCAACGGCTGCAGTAGCGCGTTCAGCTTGCTCGTGAGCCTGGGCTTCAGCAGGAGCGCTGATGACCGAGCTGGCAACGGCAGCAGTAACGGCCAGGCCGGCAGCCAGTTCGGCACCCGTCGGTTCGTTAGCTTCGTTGGTTGCGCCCTCAGCGTTCTCGCCGGTCTCTTCCGAGCCTTCGATTACGTTGCCGTTGGCATCACGCTGGCGCTCGCGACGGTTGCTGCGACGACGCTGACCACGGGAGCGGCGGCGAGGACGATCGCCTTCGGCGTTGTCCTGACCATCTTCCTGCAGTTGCTCTTCGCCGGTCAGTACTTCTTCCTCTTCGCTGGCGGAAGCAGCTTGCTCGGCGCGTGGTTGACGCTCTTCACGCGGAGGGCGCGGCTGGCGCTCTTCACGAGGGGCGCGTTCTTCACGCGGCTGGCGGGCCGGGCGCTCTTCGGTAGTCGCAGCAGCGGCAGCAGCAACGGCTGGCGCAGCGTCCAGCGGCTCACGCAGTTCACGTACGCGTTCCTCACGCTCGCCACGTGGCTTGCGATCTTCACGCGGAGCACGTGGGGTGCGAGGTGCGCGCTCTTCACGCGGTGCGCGTTCTTCACGGGCTACGGCTGGTGTTTCTTCACGGGCTTCACGAGGCGCACGCTCTTCACGTGGAGCGCGTTCCTCACGCGGTGCCCGTTCTTCGCGCGGCTTGCGCTCTTCGTCACGGCGACCGTTGCGGTTGCGGCTCTGCTGACGGCCGTTGCGACGTTCTTCGTTACGTGCCGGGCGCTCGGAGGCTGGTTTTTCAACTACAACCGGGGCCACAGGCTCTTCTTTGGTAGCGAACAGGCTGACCAGCGATTTCACCAGGCCTTTGAACAGGCTCGGCTCAGGCAGGGCGGCTGGTGCAGCAACTGGTGCGGCAGCTTCAACCGGCACTGGTGCGTTGGCACGGGCTGGCGCGGTTTTCACGGCAGCTTCCTGGCGAACCAGAGTGCGGGTCGCGGCGGCTGGCTGGACTTCTTCCACTTCGGCAGCGGCAGCAGCGATTTCGTAGCTGGACTGGCCGCTGTGGGCTTCCGGGCTGTCGTCACGCAGGCGCTGTACTTCGAAGTGCGGCGTTTCGAGGTGATCGTTCGGCAGGATGACGATACGGGCACGGGTGCGCAGTTCAATCTTGGTGATCGAGTTGCGTTTTTCGTTCAGCAGGAAAGCGGCGACCGGGATTGGCACTTGCGCGCGGACTTCGGCGGTGCGGTCTTTCAGGGCTTCTTCTTCGATCAGGCGCAGGATCGCCAGGGACAGCGATTCAACGTCACGGATGATGCCGGTGCCGTTGCAACGCGGGCAGACGATGCCGCTGCTCTCGCCCAGGGATGGGCGCAGGCGCTGACGGGACATTTCCAGCAGGCCGAAGCGCGAGATGCGGCCGACTTGCACGCGGGCACGGTCAGCTTCCAGGCATTCGCGGACTTTCTCTTCCACGGCGCGCTGGTTCTTGGCTGGGGTCATGTCGATGAAGTCGATCACGATCAGGCCGCCGATGTCACGCAGGCGCAGTTGGCGGGCGATTTCTTCAGCCGCTTCCAGGTTGGTCTGCAGGGCGGTTTCTTCGATGTCGCTACCCTTCGTGGCGCGCGCCGAGTTGATGTCGATGGACACCAGTGCTTCGGTCGGGTCGATCACGATGGAGCCACCGGAAGGCAGTTCGACGACGCGCTGGAAAGCGGTCTCGATCTGGCTTTCGATCTGGAAGCGGTTGAACAGCGGAACGCTGTCTTCGTACAGCTTGATCTTACTGGCGTACTGCGGCATCACCTGGCGGATGAAGGTCAGGGCTTCGTCCTGGGCTTCAACGCTGTCGATCAGCACTTCGCCGATGTCCTGGCGCAGGTAGTCGCGGATGGCGCGGATGATCACGTTGCTTTCCTGATAGATCAGGAACGGCGCGGAACGATCCAGGGACGCTTCTTTGATAGCGGTCCACAGTTGCAGCAGGTAGTCGAGGTCCCACTGCATTTCTTCGCTGCTGCGGCCCAGGCCGGCAGTGCGAACGATCAGACCCATGTCGGCCGGTGCGATCAGGCCGTTCAGCGCTTCACGCAGTTCGTTGCGTTCTTCGCCTTCGATGCGGCGGGAAATGCCGCCAGCACGTGGGTTGTTCGGCATCAGCACCAAGTAACGGCCGGCCAAGGAGATGAAGGTGGTCAGGGCGGCGCCCTTGTTGCCACGTTCTTCTTTTTCGACCTGGACGATGACTTCCTGGCCTTCGCTCAGGACGTCCTTGATGTTCACGCGGCCTTCGGGGGCTTTCTTGAAGTATTCGCGGGAGATTTCTTTGAGGGGCAGGAAGCCGTGGCGCTCGGAGCCGAAATCGACAAAGGCAGCCTCAAGGCTTGGTTCGATGCGAGTAATACGGCCTTTATAGATGTTGGCCTTCTTTTGCTCGCGTGCACCGGATTCGATGTCCAGGTCGTAGAGGCGTTGGCCATCTACCAGTGCAACACGCAACTCTTCGGGTTGAGTTGCGTTAATCAGCATTCTTTTCATGTTGTACCGTCGGTTTCCGGGCTGCCGGAAACGGCGTTCGGCACACACGACTTCTCACGGTCGGTGTCAGGTGCGTCAAGAGTGGTTGGCCACTCCAGTGTCCAGCAAAATCGGCCAATTGGGCCGGTATCGCGACGGACGCGTCCTGCTTGTTAGCGGTGGTGACAAAGGCACCACTTCAACAAAAGCTAAGGTCAGGAGGAGGAATCAACCGGCGACTGTGGACGAGATGAAGCGTCTAAATATAAGCCTAGTGCTACACGGTCCGACGGTTGTGCATCTCCACCCTACACGTATCCCTGATAATTCGGGTGCTGCCGCGCGCAGAATCCGCAGCGGGTTGGCATTTACCGTGTACTCCAATGGGGAGTTCACGCTCATGGCTAAACAAGACTGAATGTGGGCGACTGCGCTCTCACTCAGCTCTTAACAGGCGTTGTTTCCGAAGCATTCGCCGTGGTCTGGCACAAGACTGACTGCACTTTGTGAACTGGCCGTAAATATCGGCGCAGAATGCGAGTATTTACTCTGCTTTCTGCACTCGCTTCAGGCCTCATGTCACCTGCGCTTGTTACAATCTCGAACCTTCCAGGGTGGCGAAAGCCCCGTAGGACGGCCTCGCGTCCTGATGAATTGCGATGGTCAGGGCCGGCAGCTTGCCGCAAGTCCTCTGTCCAGGCCGCTTTTGGCGGCGTTCGCGACTATAGCAGCAATGATTAAGTGCTTCAATTCCATAAAAAATTGTTATCATCGCCGCCATGACGACTACCGCCCCCCAGACCCCCAGCGTCCAGCTGCTTGAGGTCTCGCCGGAATATGCCGGCCAACGCATCGACAACTTTCTCCTGGCCAGGCTCAAAGGCGTGCCCAAGACCTTGATTTACCGCATCTTGCGTAAAGGCGAAGTGCGCGTGAACAAGGGTCGTATCAAGCCCGAGTACAAGCTGCAGGCGGGCGATATCGTCCGTGTGCCGCCAGTGCGCGTGCCTGAGCGGGACGAACCTGTTCCCCTCGCTCAAGGGCTGCTGCAGCGCCTTGAGGCGTCGATTGTCTTTGAAGACAACAAACTAATCGTGATCAACAAGCCCTGTGGCATTGCTGTGCATGGTGGCAGCGGCCTAACGTTTGGGGTGATCGAAGCCTTTCGCCAGTTGCGCCCGGATGCCAAGGAGCTGGAACTGGTCCATCGCCTGGATCGTGATACTTCCGGCCTGTTAATGATCGCCAAGAAGCGCAGCATGTTGCGGCACCTGCACACCGCCCTGCGGGGTGATGGCGTGGATAAGCGCTACATGGCGTTGGTGCGTGGCAACTGGGCCAGCTCAATCAAAAGCGTTCGCGCGCCGCTTCAGAAGAGCAATCTGCGCTCGGGCGAGCGCATGGTCGAAGTGGACGAGGAGGGTAAAGAGGCCCTGACCCTGTTCAAGGTGCTGCGCCGCTTCGGTGACTTCGCCACCCTGGTCGAGGCCAAACCGGTCACTGGGCGTACCCACCAGATTCGCGTGCATACCTTGCATGCGGGCCATTGCATTGCTGGTGATACCAAGTACGGCGACGAAGACTTTTCCAAGGAAATTAGAGACTTGGGCGGTAAGCGCCTGTTTCTCCATGCCTACATGCTGACTGTGCCGCTGCCTGATGGTGGCGAGCTGAAGTTGCAGGCGCCTGTCGATGAGATGTGGGCCAAGACCGTGGAGCGTTTGAGTGTCGCACCTTGATTACAAGCTGCTGATTTTTGATTGGGATGGGACGCTGGCCAACTCCATTGGTCGCATTGTCGAGTCGATGCACATGGCGTCCACCCGTTCAGGCTTTGCGTTGTGCAGCGATCAGGCGGTCAAGGGCATTATTGGTTTGGGGCTGCCTGAAGCTATCCGTACCCTGTATCCCGAAATCAGTGACGCAGAACTGATAGCGTTTCGCGAGCATTACGCCGATCACTACATTGCGCTGGAGGCAGAGCCTTCGCCGCTGTTTGAGGGCGTTGTGCAATCGCTGGCGGCGTTCCGGGCGCAGGGTTACCACTTGGCAGTTGCTACCGGCAAGGCTCGTCGCGGGCTGGATCGGGTGCTCAAGGCTCATGGTTGGGAAGATTACTTCGACATCACCCGTGCTGCGGATGAAACCGCCAGCAAACCTCACCCTCTGATGCTGGAGCAGATCCTTGCCCATTGCGGCGTGTCGCCGCGTGAGGCGCTGATGGTGGGTGATGCTTCCTTCGATCTGATGATGGCGCGCAACGCCGGCATGGACAGCGTTGCAGTCAGCTATGGTGCCCAGTCCGCTGAGGCGTTACAGCAATACGAGCCTAGGGTCACGATTGATCATTTTTCTGAATTGCAGGCCTGGCTCGGTCGGGCTCAATAAGTTTTTGCTGGGGTTGATGGCATGAGTGACGAGTGGAAAGCGCCTGAAAAGGCTGGAAGCGGTGACGACAAGAGTTGGAAGCTGCTGGAGAAGACGCTCCTGGCCAGCGTCCAGGAGCAGCGTCGTGCGCGGCGCTGGGGGATTTTCTTCAAGCTGCTGACCTTTACTTATCTGTTGCTCATGCTGGCGCTGTTCAGTCCGCTGATGGATATGGAAAAGAGCGCAACCCGTGGCGCGAACTACACCGCGCTGATCGAGGTGCGCGGTGTAATTGCCGACAAGGAGCCGGCAAGCGCCGATAACATCGTCGGCAGCCTGCGTGCTGCGTTCGAAGATCCCAAGGTCAAAGGGGTGATCCTGCGCATCAACAGCCCGGGCGGCAGCCCGGTGCAATCGGGTTATGTGTATGACGAGATTCGCCGCCTGCGTGGCCTGCACCCGGATATCAAACTGTACGCCGTGATTTCCGATCTGGGTGCTTCGGGTGCTTATTACATCGCCAGTGCCGCTGATCAGATCTATGCCGACAAGGCCAGTCTTGTGGGCTCCATTGGTGTGACGGCGGCCGGTTATGGGTTTGTTGGCACTATGGAGAAGCTGGGTGTTGAGCGCCGCACCTACACCTCGGGCGAGCACAAAGCGTTTCTGGATCCGTTCCAGCCGCAAAAGCCCGATGAAACCCAATTCTGGCAGAGCGTGCTGGATACCACTCATCGCCAGTTCATCGCCAGCGTGAAGCAGGGGCGCGGGGATCGTCTAAAGGATAAAGATCATCCCGAGCTGTTCTCGGGGTTGGTGTGGTCCGGTGAGCAGGCGTTGCCGCTGGGTTTGATCGATGGCCTGGGCAGTGCCAGTTCGGTGGCGCGGGATGTGATTGGCGAGAAGGAGTTGGTGGATTTCACGGTTGAGGAATCGCCGCTTGATCGCTTCTCCAAGAAGCTCGGTGCCAGCGTGGCTGAGAAGCTGGCGCTTTACATGGGCTTCCAGGGGCCGACGCTGCGCTAATATCTCAAGTCTGTCGTAGGTCAAAATGTAGAAGGGGCGGTGCGACGATTCGACTTGCCCCCGATAGCGGTGGATCAGTCAATCCAAGGTTGGCTGATACGCTTCTAGCGGGGGAAACCCTCTCCCGTATTTGGTTTGCGGTGTTCTTAAGGGACTTGCACGCCTTCGCTGAGTAGCATATCTACCAAGCGAATCAGCGGTAAGCCGACAAGGCTGGTCGCATCTGGCCCGTCGGTGCTTTGGAATAAACTCACGCCCAGCCCTTCCGCCTTGAAGCTGCCCGCGCAGTCATATGGTTGTTCGACACGCAGGTAGCGCTCGATGCGCGCTGCATCCAGCTCGCGCATGTGCACGGTAAAGGGCACGCAGTCGACCTGGCAGTGCCCCGTCTCGCTATTCAGCAGGGCCAGGCCGGTGAGGAAGCTGACACGCTTGCCGCTGGCGGCCAATAACTGCTCACGCGCATTTTCGAAAGTGTAAGGTTTGCCGATGATGCGGCCTTCCAGTGCGGCGACCTGGTCTGAACCGATGATCAGGTGTCCTGGGTGGCTGGCGGCGAGGGCGCGCGCCTTTGCTTCGGCCAGGCGCTTGACCAGCTCGATGGCGGACTCATTTGCAGCATGGCTTTCGTCGATATCCGGCGAGCTGCAGATGAATGGCAGGTGCAGGCGACTGAGCAATTCCCGGCGATAAACCGAGCTGGAAGCGAGTAATAAAGGCAGCATGTACGACTCCTCAAGGCAGTCGCCGATTCTAGCGGGGCGACCGGCTGACGCACAGGGCTGAATTTCCTTTGACATGGCTGGGTGCATCCCTATAATGCTGCGCCTATGTTGAATGACCCGATTCCACCTCACGTTGACCCGCGCAAATTGGCTGATCGTGGCACTTCCCTTCAAGGTGAATTGCTGCTGGCCGATTTGGAGAGACTCTGCGACCCGCTTTCCGACACTGTCGGTACGGTGCAGGCCAAATTCGTTTTTGAACGAGATGAACGTAAATCTGTGGTAATCCACAGCTTTATCGACACCGAGGTCAAAATGGTTTGCCAGCGTTGTCTTGAGCTGGTCACCCTGCCCATCCACAGCGAGTGCAGTTATGCCGTGGTAAAGGAGGGTGCGAATACCCAGTCGTTGCCGAAAGGTTATGACGTGCTGGAACTGGGCGAAGATCCTTTGGATCTGCATGCACTGATCGAGGAAGAGCTTCTGCTCGCCTTGCCCATTGTGCCTGCTCATCATCCGGAAGAATGCCAGCAGCCGGAGGGTCTCGATGACGAGGCCGAGCCGAGCGAGGACGAGGTAACGCGGTCCAACCCGTTCAGTGTATTGGCGCAGTTAAAGCGTGACCCAAACGTTTAGGAGTTAATCAATTATGGCTGTTCAGCAGAACAAAAAATCCCGTTCCGCCCGTGACATGCGTCGTTCGCACGATGCCCTGACGGCGAGCACTCTGTCTGTAGAAAAAACCACCGGTGAAATTCACCTGCGTCACCACGTATCGCCAGAAGGCGTATACCGTGGCCGTAAAGTGATCGACAAGGGCGCTGACGAGTAATCACTTGTCTGCTCAAGTCATCGCGATTGACGCAATGGGCGGGGACTTCGGTCCCCGCAGCATTGTTCAGGCCTGTATTGCCAGCCTGATTGCTACGCCCTCGCTGCACCTGACCCTCGTCGGTCAACCCTCACTCCTTGAAGAATTGATCGCCAGCCATCCGGTTGTGGATCGCGCGCGCCTGACGATTACGCCGGCCAGCGAAACCATCAGCATGGATGACAAGCCTGCTTCGGCCCTGCGCGGCAAGCCTGACTCTTCAATGCGAGTGGCCTTGGAGTTATTGCGTGATGGCAAGGTGCAAGCCTGTGTCAGTGCAGGTAACACCGGGGCGTTGATGGCACTGTCACGGTATGTGCTCAAGACGCTGCCTGGCATAGACCGGCCCGCGATGGTCGCGGCGATTCCAACGCAGAAAGGCTACTGCCAACTGCTGGACTTAGGTGCGAACGTGGATTGCAGTGCCGAGCACTTGTTCCAGTTCGCCGTGATGGGCTCGGTGGCCGCAGAAGCGCTGGGTATAGTCCGGCCGCGTGTGGCCTTGCTGAATATCGGCACTGAAGACATCAAGGGCAATCAGCAGGTCAAGCTTGCCGCCAGTCTGTTGCAGGGCGCGCGGGGCTTGAATTACATCGGTTTTGTCGAGGGTGACGGTGTTTACCGCGGCGAAGCGGATGTGGTGGTCTGCGATGGGTTTGTCGGCAATATCCTGCTTAAATCCAGCGAAGGCCTGGCGACCATGATCGCTGTGCGCATTGAGGCGTTGTTCAGGCGTAATCTGGTATCGCGCATCGTAGGTGCTCTGGCGCTACCGTTGATGCGGCGTCTGCAGGCCGACCTGGCTCCGGCGCGGCACAATGGCGCGAGCTTTCTGGGGTTGCAGGGGATTGTGGTGAAGAGTCACGGTTCAGCCGGTGTTGAAGGCTTTCAAAGTGCTATTGCGCGGGCCTTGATCGAGATTCAGGAAAACCTGCCGCAACGCTTGCACGGCCGTCTTGAGGATCTGTTGCCTTAGGCGAATTGGCTCGGGAGTGCTTAAATGTGACCGGCCAGTTCAATTGACCATCCAATCTGTCAGTTTCGCGCGCTCCCATAGTCGGCGCGCGCATTTTTGACGACCAGATCATTAGGGGCTTGTTACATGTCTACATCCCTCGCATTCGTCTTTCCAGGGCAGGGTTCGCAGTCCCTCGGCATGTTGGCCGAGCTGGGCGCGCAATACCCGCTGATCCTGGATACCTTCAAGGAAGCTTCCGAGGCCCTGGGTTACGACCTGTGGGCGCTGACCCAGCAGGGGCCGGAAGAGCAGCTCAATCAAACCGATAAAACGCAACCGGCCATCCTGACCGCTTCGATCGCCTTGTGGCGCCTGTGGCTGGCCGAAGGTGGCGCGCGCCCGGCATTCGTCGCCGGTCACAGCTTGGGCGAATACAGCGCCTTGGTTGCTGCGGGCAGCCTGACCCTCGCCGAAGCGGTCAAGCTGGTCGAGCGTCGTGGTCAACTGATGCAGGAAGCCGTTCCGGCCGGTCAGGGCGGCATGGCCGCTATTCTGGGCCTGGACGACGCAGTGGTGATCGAAGCCTGCGCCGAAGCGGCCCAGGGCGAAGTGGTCAGCGCAGTGAATTTCAACTCCCCTGGCCAGGTGGTGATCGCCGGTGCCAAGGCGGCAGTCGAGCGCGCCATCGAAGGCTGCAAGGCGCGTGGCGCCAAGCGTGCGCTGCCGTTGCCGGTGAGCGTGCCGTCCCACTGCGAGCTGATGCGCCCGGCGGCCGAGCGTTTTGCCGAGTCCATCGCAGCCATCAACTGGCAGGCACCGCAAATTCCCCTGGTGCAGAACGTCAGCGCGGCCGTGGCGGTCGACCTCGACACGCTCAAGCGCGACCTGCTGGAGCAACTCTACAAGCCTGTGCGCTGGGTCGAGTCGGTCCAAACCCTGGCCGCCAACGGCGCCACCGAGCTGGTCGAGTGCGGCCCAGGCAAAGTCCTGGCTGGTCTGAACAAGCGTTGCGCCGACGGCGTGTCGACTGCCAACCTCAACACCCCGGATGCCTTCGCTGCCGCTCGTGCGGCGCTGGCCTGATCCCCGAACTTAGGAGAAGCCTGCATGAGTCTGCAAGGTAAAGTTGCACTGGTTACCGGCGCGAGCCGTGGCATTGGCCAGGCTATCGCCCTGGAACTGGGCCGTCAGGGTGCCGTTGTGATCGGCACCGCCACTTCCGCTTCGGGCGCCGAGCGTATCGCCGCGACCCTGAAGGAAAATGGCGTTCAAGGCACTGGCCTTGAGCTGAACGTGACCAGCGATGAGTCTGTGGCTGCTGTATTGGCCGAGATCACTGCACAGTTCGGCGCACCGGCTATTCTGGTGAACAATGCCGGTATCACGCGCGACAATCTGATGATGCGTATGAAAGACGACGAGTGGTACGACGTGGTCGATACCAACCTGAACAGTCTGTTTCGCCTGTCCAAGGGCGTTTTGCGCGGCATGACCAAGGCTCGTTGGGGTCGAATTATCAATATTGGCTCCGTAGTGGGTGCCATGGGCAACGCAGGCCAAGTAAACTACGCAGCTGCCAAGGCTGGTCTGGAAGGTTTCAGTCGTGCTTTGGCACGTGAGGTCGGCTCGCGGTCGATTACGGTCAACTCGGTGGCCCCAGGGTTCATTGACACCGATATGACCCGCGAACTGCCGGAAGCACAGCGTGAAGGCTTGCTGACGCAGATTCCGCTGGGCCGTCTGGGCCAGGCTCAAGAGATCGCGAATGTGGTCACTTTCCTGGCATCCGACGGTGCGGCATACGTGACTGGGGCTACAATCCCGGTGAACGGCGGGATGTACATGAGTTAAATTGTGACGGATCGCTTCAAAAAAATGTCATACGAGCTGTCTAAAATCCGTTATAAAGCTGCAACTTAATTTATAGGCAGGTGGCGGACCGGGTACAGGGTGAAGCTTTCAGTTGAAAAGCTGAAAAGGCTTTCTATACACTTACCCACTGGCCAGCTGCCTGAATTTGTCCATTAGGAGTTAAACAAGGTATGAGCACCATCGAAGAGCGCGTCAAGAAAATCGTTGCCGAGCAACTGGGCGTCAAAGAAGAAGAAGTGACCAACACTGCTTCCTTCGTAGAAGACCTGGGTGCCGATTCCCTTGACACCGTTGAGCTGGTGATGGCTCTGGAAGAGGAATTCGAGACCGAAATCCCGGACGAAGAAGCTGAAAAAATCACTACTGTTCAAGCTGCTATCGACTACGTTACTGCCCACCAGGCGTAATAGTTTGTAGTCGTCGCTTGCTGTTAGGGAAAACCGCACTGCTGTAACGGCGTGCGGTTTTTTCTTTAGCGGTGATGAAAAAGTAAGCTCTGAAGCAAAGTGTCGTCATTAGAAAAAGGAGAGTGCTGTGTCGCGTAGACGCGTCGTAGTCACCGGTATGGGTATGTTGTCGCCACTGGGTACGGATGTGCCGAGCAGTTGGCAGGGCATTCTGGCTGGCCGCAGTGGTATTGGTCTGATCGAACACACGGACCTTTCTGCCTATTCCACCCGTTTTGGCGGCTCGGTAAAGGGGTTCAATGTCGAGGAATACCTCTCGATCAAAGAGTCCCGCAAACTCGACCTGTTCATTCAATACGGCCTGGCAGCCGGTTTTCAGGCAGTGCGTAACGCCGGCCTGGAAGTCACTGATGCCAACCGTGAGCGCATCGGCGTGGCGATGGGGTCTGGTATTGGTGGTCTGACCAATATCGAAGAAACCAGCCGCACGTTGCACGATACTGGCCCTCGTCGAATTTCACCGTTCTTCGTGCCTGGCTCGATCATCAATATGATTTCCGGCTTCCTGTCCATCCACCTGGGTGCACAGGGACCGAACTACGCCATCGCTACTGCGTGCACCACCGGCACGCATTGCATCGGCATGGCAGCGCGCAACATTGCCTACGACGAAGCCGACGTGATGATCGCCGGCGGTGCCGAAATGGCAGCCTGCGGCCTGGGTATGGGCGGCTTTGGCGCGTCCCGTGCGCTGTCGACCCGCAATGACGAGCCGACCCGCGCCAGCCGTCCGTGGGACAAGGGTCGTGACGGCTTCGTACTGTCCGATGGTGCTGGTGCCCTGGTGCTGGAGGAGTTGGAGCACGCTAAGGCGCGCGGAGCCACCATCTATGCCGAGCTGATCGGCTTTGGCATGAGCGGCGACGCCTACCACATGACCTCGCCACCGTCTGACGGTGCCGGCGCTGCGCGCTGCATCACCAACGCATTGCGTGATGCGAAGGTCAATGTCGATCAGGTGCAGTACATCAACGCCCATGGCACTTCGACCCCGACCGGTGACTTGGCGGAAGCTGAGGCCATCAAGTCGGTGTTCGGCGAGCACGCGTACAAGCTGGCTGTCAGCTCCACCAAGTCCATGACCGGTCACCTGCTGGGTGCGGCGGGCGCGGTCGAGGCGATCTTCAGCGTGATGGCCATCAAGGATCAGGTCGCTCCGCCGACCATCAACCTGGATGAGCCGGATGAAGGCTGCGACCTGAACTTCGTACCGCACGAGCCGCAACAGATGCCGATCGACGTTGCGATCTCCAACTCGTTCGGATTTGGTGGCACCAACGGTTCCCTGGTGTTCCGCCGGTACGCCGAGTGATGCACAGCTGGGTCGACGGTCAGCCAGCGGACAGCGTGCCCCTGAAAGATCGCGGCCTGGCGTATGGCGATGGCCTGTTCGAGACCGTCGCCGTCAAGGCCGGGCAGCCCCTGCTACTCGACCGCCACCTGCAGCGCCTTGATGAGGGCTGCAGGCGCTTTGCGTTCGTGGTCGATCTCGGGTTGATCCGCAACGAAGTGCTTGCCTATGCCGCCGCCCTCGGTGACGGTGTCCTCAAGCTGATCCTTACCCGTGGCGACAGCCTGCGCGGTTACGGCATCAATCCCGACGCACCTGTGCGCCGTATCCTGCAGGGCAGTCCGCCCGCCACCTATCCCCACGCCCATGGAACCGACGGCATTCGCCTGTTTCCGTGCGCTACCCGTTTGGCCGAGCAGCCCTTGCTGGCCGGGCTGAAGCACCTTAACCGCCTGGAGCAGGTGATCGCGCGTGCCGAATGGCAAGATGTCGAACATGCCGAAGGTTTGATGCTGGATATGTCCGGCCGCGTCATTGAGGGCGTGTTCAGCAATCTGTTTCTCGTGCGTAACGGCTTGTTACTAACCGCCGATCTGAAGCGTTGCGGTGTCGCGGGTGTGATGCGTGCCGAGATCCTGGACCAGGCACAATCGCTGGGCATCCCGGTGGCCGTGGCCGACATCACTGTCGAGCAACTGCAGCAGGCCGACGAAGTCTTTGCCTGTAACAGCGTGTATGGCATTTGGCCGGTGCGCGGCTGTGCTGCGATGAGCTGGCCGGTTGGGCCGCTCACCCGTAAACTGCAGGGCATTGTTCGCGCGCTATTGGATATCTGAGTTGATACGAAAACTGGTTGTACTGCTGCTGATCGGTCTGTTCTCGGCGGCTTTGCTGTTGGGGGTCTGCGCCTGGAAATACGACGCTGCCTTGAAGCAGCCGCTGAATCTGACCCAAGAGCAGTTGCTCGATGTGCCGGCAGGGGCGACTCCGACCGGCACCTTCAATCGACTGGAAGCCGACGGCGTGATCGACGGAGCCTTCTGGCTGCGTCTGTATTGGCGCTTCAACCTCGACGGCCAACCGCTGCATAGCGGCGAATACCGAATGACGCCCGGCATGACCGCCGAAGGCCTGATCGGCCTCTGGCAGCGTGGCGACGTGGTGCAATACAGTCTGACACTGGTGGAAGGCTGGAACTTCCGCCAAGTGCGTTCGGCCCTGGCCAAGCATGAAAAGATCGTACAGAGCCTCTCCGGCCTGAGTGACAGCGAAGTGATGGAGAAACTTGGTCACCCTGGGGTGTTTCCCGAAGGGCGATTCTTCCCGGATACGTATCGATTCGTGCGCGGCATGACCGACGTCGAATTCCTTAAAAAAGCTTACAACCGCCTGGACGACGTACTGGCCCAGGAGTGGAGCAAGCGCGCCCCCGATGTGCCGTACACCGACCCTTATCAAGCGCTGATCATGGCGTCTCTGGTGGAAAAAGAGACCGGTGTGCCTGAGGAGCGTGGCCAGATTGCCGGTGTGTTCGTCCGCCGTCTGAAGATCGGCATGCTGCTGCAGACCGACCCTACGGTGATCTACGGCCTGGGTGAGCGTTACAACGGCAAGTTGACGCGCGCTCACCTCAAGGAATCCAACCCTTACAACACCTACATGATTGCCGGGCTGCCGCCGACGCCAATCGCCATGGTCGGTCGCGAGGCTATCCATGCCGCATTGAACCCGGTGCCTGGCAGCAGCCTGTATTTCGTCGCCCGTGGCGATGGCAGTCATATTTTCTCCGATGACCTGGGTGCGCATAATGCCGCCGTGCGTGAGTTCCAGCTCAAACGCCGTGCCGATTACCGCTCGAGTCCGGCACCGGTGGTAAAACCGCCGGAAGATGCAACGCCGCCAACGGAAGCGCCCGCCGAGCCCGTGCTGGACACCACCGCGCCGCAAAGCCCGCAATGACTCTGACTAAGGACTGCCTGTGACTGGCTTGTTTATTACCCTGGAAGGCCCGGAAGGCGCCGGCAAAAGCACCAACCGCGATTACTTGGCAAAGCGCTTGCGTGCCGAAGGCATCGAGGTGGTGTTGACCCGTGAGCCCGGCGGTACGCCTTTGGCCGAGCGCATCCGTGAAGTGTTGCTGGCCCCAGGCGAAGAACAGATGAACCCGGACACCGAGCTGCTACTGGTGTTCGCTGCCCGGGCACAACATCTGGCCGAGGTGATTCGCCCGGCCCTGGCCCGCGGTGCCGTGGTGATTTGCGACCGGTTTACCGATTCCACCTACGCCTACCAGGGCGGCGGCCGCGGGTTGTCATTGGCGCGCATCGCTACCCTGGAAACGTTCGTGCAAGGTGATTTGCGTCCTGACCTGACCCTGTTGTTCGACTTGCCCGTAGAAGTGGGCATGGCCCGCGCCAGTGCTCGTGGTCGTCTCGATCGCTTCGAACTCGAAGGCCAGGCGTTCTTCGATGCTGTGCGCAGCGCGTTTCTCAAACGTGCTCAGGTCGAACCTGCTCGCTATCACCTGCTTGACGCATCCCAGCCGTTGGCCAATGTGCAGCAGGCCATCGACGGCTTGTTGCCAACACTGTTGGAGCGCGCCCGTGGCTGAAGCCTACCCGTGGCAGGACAGTCTCTGGCAGCAGTTAGCCGGCCGCGCCCAGCACGCCCATGCCTACTTGTTGCATGGGCCAATCGGTATTGGTAAACGGGCCCTTGCCGAGCGCCTGATGGCCAGCCTGCTGTGCCAGCGTCCGGTTAACTTGGAGGCTTGTGGCGAGTGCAAATCCTGCCTGTTGCTTAAGGCTGGCAGCCATCCGGACAATTACCTGCTGGAGCCCGAGGAAGCCGACAAGGCGATCAAGGTCGACCAAGTGCGTGATCTCGTCAGCTTCGTGGTGCAAACCGCGCAGATGGGCGGGCGCAAGGTGGTGCTGATCGAGCCGGTAGAAGCGATGAACATCAACGCCGCCAACGCCCTGCTCAAAAGCCTGGAAGAACCCTCCGGCGATACTGTGCTGTTGCTCGTGAGCCACCAGTCAAGCCGCCTGTTGCCGACCATCCGCAGTCGCTGCGTGCAGCAGGCCTGTCCGCTGCCAAGCGAGGCGATAAGCCTGCAATGGCTGGCGCAGGCACTGCCAGACTGCTCCGCCGATGAACGTGTCGAACTACTGACCCTGGCCGCCGGTTCGCCCTTGGCGGCCGTGAAGCTGCAAGCCCAAGGCGTGCGTGACCAGCGCGCGCTGGTGGTGGATGGGGTTAAAAAACTCCTCAAGCAGGAACTGTCTGCGACACAACTGGCCGAAAGCGCCTGGAAAGACATTCCCCTGTTGCTGCTGTTCGACTGGTTCTGCGACTGGTCGAGCCTGATCCTGCGGTATCAGTTGACCCAGGATGAAAATGGCCTGGGCCTGCAGGACATGCGCAAGGTGGTGCAGTATCTCGCGCAGAAAAGCGCCCAGGACAAGGTGCTGTCCATCCAGGACTGGATCCTCGCCCAGCGCCAGAAAGTGCTCGGCAAGGCCAACCTCAACCGTGTGCTGTTGCTTGAAGCGCTGCTGGTGCAGTGGGTGGGCTTGCTCGGCCGCCGTTAATTTCCGTGGTCGACGGATGTATCGTCGGCCAGACACTTTCCGTGACTCAAGTTGTAACTTCCTATGCTCGTAGATTCCCACTGCCACCTTGATCGTCTTGACCTCGCCCAGCACGGCGGCTCCCTTGATGCCGCCCTGGAAGCGGCTCGCCAGCGCGGAGTCGGGCATTTCCTGTGCATCGGCGTCAGCGCCGACAACGCCTCCGACGTCAAAGCTTTGGCTGATCGTTATGCCGACGTGGATTGCTCAGTGGGTATCCACCCGCTGGACCTCAAGCCTGGCGAGGCCCCGGCCCTCGACTGGCTGCTGGGCGAACTCAACCATCCGCGTGTAGTGGCCATCGGCGAGACCGGCCTGGATTACCACTACGAACCCGAAGCTGCCGAGTTGCAGCAGGCATCCTTTCGCCTGCATCTGCAAGCCGCCCAGCAGACGGGCAAACCGGTGATTGTCCATACCCGCGGCGCCCGTGCCGACACGCTCACCTTGCTGCGCGAGGCCGCGTTACCCCAGGCCGGTGTATTGCACTGCTTCACTGAAGACTGGGACATGGCCAAGGCGGCGTTGGACCTGGGTTTCTATATCTCCCTGTCGGGCATCGTCACTTTTCGCAATGCCGACGCGTTGCGTGACGTGGCCCGCCAAGTCCCGGCCGATCGCCTGTTGGTGGAAACGGACTCGCCGTACCTGGCGCCCATCCCCCATCGCGGCAAGCCGAACCTGCCGGAGTACGTGCGTGATGTGGCGGATTACCTGGCGATGCTGCGGGGTGAGTCCTACGAGCGTTTTGCGCAACAGACTACCGAGAACTTCAAGCGCCTGTTTCCATTGGCTCACGTCGCTTCGTAGATCCAGGGTCAAATTGCGGGCAAAAAAAACCCGGGTTCTGGGGGGGGAATCCGGGTTAAGACCATTAGGAGTAAAGCAAGGGCACACAGTCCGTCGGTACCCAGGTCGGCGCTTCACTTGGGGGAGATGTCACGCCGACAGTTCAAGTATTGATCAGTATCTGATTCAGTCCAGTCGCGACTGATCGTTTTTTAAACAGATTTGGAATACACGCGCTTCGCTTGAGTTCTCATTAGGCCAGTGCACGGGTGCAGTTGTTGCGTATTATTTCTGACTGATAGCCATGAAATCGTTGGCGGTCTGAAAGTAAAGTGCATGGCGGGTTCACATAGACGTTGCCCAACGACCGTTCAGTCGGGATAATCCCTCGCACTGGGTAAATCGTATCGCCATGTAATCTTGGTCATGCGCAACCCTCCCTATTCCGACCTTTGCAGACCTCTTCCTCATGCACAAAGAACCCCGTAAGGTCCGTGAGTTTCGCCGCCGTGAGCAGGAAATTCTCGACACCGCACTCAAATTGTTCCTCGAACAAGGCGAAGACAGCGTCACCGTCGAGATGATCGCGGATGCCGTGGGTATCGGCAAAGGCACGATCTACAAGCACTTCAAGTCCAAGGCGGAGATCTACCTGCGCCTGATGCTCGACTACGAGCGCGACTTGAACGAGCTGCTGCATTCGGCCGATGTCGATAAAGACAAGGAAGCGCTGTCCCGCGCCTACTTCGAGTTCCGTATGCGTGATCCGCAGCGCTATCGCCTGTTCGACCGCCTGGAGGAGAAGGTCGTCAAGGGCCATCAGGTGCCAGAGATGGTCGAAGAGCTGCACAAGATCCGCGCCTCGAACTTCGAACGCCTGACCCTGTTGATCAAGGGCCGCATCAGTGAAGGCAAGCTTGAAGACGTACCTCCTTATTTCCACTATTGCGCGGCTTGGGCCTTGGTGCACGGCGCCGTGGCGCTGTACCACTCGCCATTCTGGAGCAATGTGCTGGAAGACCAGGAAGGTTTCTTCCAGTTCCTGATGGACATTGGCGTACGCATGGGCAACAAGCGCAAGCATAGCGCCGAGCCAGCAGCCGTAGAGTCTTCGCCCGTTGAGACGCCGGCGTCGTAATCTTTACTGCCAGGCGTAGTACCCCAGGAATATACTCAGGCAAGGACCTTGCTAAAAGCTGATTTATCAGTCAGTTTTTAGCGCGCCCGAATCATCCTCTGCCGGAGTGATCCATGATCGTTGATCGTCAAGGCAGGCGTTTTCGCAATTTGCGGATCAGCCTGACTTCAGCCTGCAACTACGCGTGTACCTACTGCGTGCCCAACGGCAAGCGGCTGGTGGCTGCCCAAGACGAACTCTCGGCCGAGGCCATGGCCCGTGGTGTGGCTTACCTGATCGAAGCGGCGGGCATCGACCGACTGCGCATCACGGGTGGCGAGCCGCTGGTCAGCCCCAAGCTGGAAGCCTTCATGAGCGCAGTCGGTGGCATGGGCCTCAGCGATATCAGCTTGACCACCAACGGCCAGTTGCTGGCGCGCAAACTGCCGCTGTTGGTGGATGCCGGCATTCGGCGTATCAACGTCTCTCTCGATACCTTGGACGCGGACGCCTTCCGCAGCATCGCCCGTGGTGGCGACTTGGCCACCGTGCTCGATGGCATGGACCAAGCGCGCGCTGCAGGAATCAAGATCAAGGTCAACATGGTGCCGTTGCGCGGCCAGAACCTCGACCAAGTGATGCCGCTGCTCGACTACTGCTTGGAGCGTGGTTACGAGCTGCGCTTTATCGAGTTGATGCGCATGGGCCACCTGGCCAAGGATTCCAACGCGTTCCTGCAGCAATTCGTCAGCCTGCAGCAACTGCTCAGCCTGATTGGCGAACATCACGAATACCTGCAAGCCAACGCACCGGTGGACGCAACCGCAGTTCGCTACGAGGTGCCGGGCAAAGGCTACTTTGGCGTGATCGCCAACGAGAGCGTTCCATTCTGCCGTACCTGCTCACGGTTGCGCCTGTCGTCCACCGGCTGGCTGCATGGCTGCTTGTCTTCCAGCAACCGCCACTATGTCGGCGACCTGCTCGACAAACCGCGCCACCAGGCACTGCCGGCGCTGCAAGGCTTGCTGATGAAAGCCCTGGGCGACAAACAGGAAGTGGCATTTTCCGGCGGCGCGACGATCATGAAGATCATCGGCGGCTAACGCTATCCCCAGATTACACATCACCCAATATGGGAGTTGCCTTCAAGCTGGCGCAGAACCTGCATCTCACGTCCATTCGCCGGTTTTCCGTCACCGGCTTCTGGAGGATTAGGATGCGTAATCTGGTTTTGTTGCTGGCGTCATTGACGCTGAGTGGTTGCATGACCGTCAGCGATATGGCCGAAGGCACCCGCTATCAGATGAGCGACGCCGGGTTGCTTGACCACAGTGACACCCGCCGTACCGCCTCGGTTCGCATACAGCCGGACTCCTTTGTTTTCATCGCGCAGGGTGCCTTCGTGCCGCCGGGCAGCGCCTATCCGCGACCGAACGTGGTGGCCGAAGAAGCCTTCAACGGATTCGTCGAATACTTCCCCATGGTGCGCCGCGCCCGTCAGCCCGAAGGTTTGGAACAGGCGATGGCCGAAGCTCGTGCGGCAGGCGCCCATTACCTGCTGTACTGCCGATTCGCCAAGGCAGATGACCGTATCGGCAACGCCGACGAATGGGCCGATCAAGAGGCCTTGGACCGGGTAGGGCTAGACAGTGGCGTAATCCAGATCATGTTGATCGAGACCAGTACCCAGTATTTGATTGATACTGCACGCATTCGCAGTCGTGGCGGTTTACTGACGTTCCACGACAATCGGCCACAAGACTTGATTGCCCGCCCGCTGGCGCAGTACGCCCGCGGCCTGCTGGGTATGAGCGATCAGTAAGGCCAGATCAAAAAAAGGGAGAACCCCATGACCGATTCCGCCAAGGCCAACGACCTGTTGGCCCAACTGCCCAAAGGCAAGGGACCGGCGCCGGTGCACCTGTGGAACCCGGACTTCTGCGGCAACATCGACATGCGCATCGCCCGCGATGGCACCTGGTTCTACCAAGGCACGCCTATTGGGCGAAAGCCGATGGTCAAGTTGTTCTCCAATATCATTCGCCGCGATGGCGATGATTATTTCCTGATTACTCCCGTGGAAAAAGTCGGCATCACCGTCGATGATGCGCCCTTTGTCGCGTTGACCCTGGAAGTTGAAGGGCACGGTGAAAGCCAGTTGCTGCGCTTCACCACCAACGTCGATGAACAGATCGAAGCTGATATCGAACATCCGCTGCGGGTGGTCATCGACCCCGTCACCCAGGAACCTGCGCCCTATCTACGGGTGCGTACCAACCTCGAAGCGCTGGTGCACCGCAACGTGTTCTATCAATTGGTCGAGCTTGCTGTAAGCCGTCCGATCAACGGTCAGAACTGGCTGGGCGTGTGGAGCGGTGGCGAGTTTTTCCCGATCGGCGTGGAACCTTGAGGCCGGTTTTTTCACCTTCTTGAAATAATAAGCTTGCTGCTAACGGGCGCTTTCGGTTATCAATTTGTACATGATTAGACATGTTCGATTTGATAAGAAAAAACGCGTCGTCGACGAGCTCATCCGCCGTATCGAGGGTGGGGTGATGGCCGACGGTTTCCTGCTGCCGGGCGAGCACCAACTAGCGGAAGAATTTGCGGTCAGCCGCGGCACCCTGCGCGAAGCCCTGGCCGAACTCAAGCGGCGCAATTACATTGCGACCCAGAGCGGCGTCGGCTCCATCGTCACATTTGACGGCATGGTGCTCGATCAAAACAGCGGGTGGGCCCAGGCCTTGGCGGACAATGGCGCCTTGGTGACCACCGATGTCCTGCGCCTGGAAGCGGTGACGCGCCCCGACCTGTTCAGCCGGTTCGGCACCGATCAATTTATCGCCCTCGACCGCCGCCGGCGCACCACCGATGGTACCGCCGTGTCCCTTGAACGTTCGTTGATGCCCGCGTCCGGTGGCCTGGAAAGCCTGCCCCGTGTCGGCCTGATCGACAATTCCCTGACCATCACCCTGGCGGCCTACGGCTATGTCGGCGCCGAAGGTGACCAGTGGATCGGCGCCGACCCCCTCAGCGATGAAGACGCCCAACTGCTCGGTCGCCCGGCGGGGACCGTATTCCTCAAGGCATCGCGCACCACCTATGACCGGCGCGAGCGTTTCATGGAGCACGTCGAAAGCTTGCTTGACCCTCTGCACTTTCGCCTGCACCTGCAATTTGGATCGTCGAAATGACCTCGAATAACCGCGCCGTTGGCGCTTTCTACGGTCTCGCGCTGGGCGATGCCCTGGGCATGCCTACTCAGTCCCTCAGCCGCGAGCAGGTGCGACAGCGCTTCGGTGCTATCACCACCTTGGAAGATGCCGGTGCCGACCAACCTATCGCGCCGAACATGCCCGCCGGTTCCATTACCGATGACACCGAACAGGCAATTCTGGTCGGCGAGTTGCTGGTTGAAGGCCAAGGCAAGATTGAGCCCACCGTGCTCGCCCAGCGCCTGATCGACTGGGAAGCGGTGATGCGTGCCAAGGGTTCCCAGGACCTGCTCGGCCCGTCGACCAAGCGTGCCATCGACATGATCCTTGCCGGTCATACCCCGGAAGAGTCCGGCCGCTACGGCACCACCAACGGCGCTGCCATGCGCATCACGCCGGTGGGAATCGCCGCCGATGTCAGCGACCCGGCAGCGTTTATCCAGGCGGTCATCCAGGCGTGCCAGGTCACCCACAACACCACCTTGGGCATCTCCAGTGCAGCGGCGGTGGCGGCGGTGGTGTCAGCCGGTATCAACGGTGCGGATCTCGGCGAAGCGTTGAATATTGGCACCCAGATCGCCCGACAGGCGGAAGGCCACGGTCATTGGATTGCTGGCGGGCGTATCTCCACCCGTATCAGTTGGGCGCGCACTCTGAGTGTTGGCAGCGGCGACAAAGCGTTGTTTGCTGAACTGCTCTACGAATTGATCGGCACCTCAGTCGCCTCCCAGGAGTCGGTGGTGGTGTCGTTTGCCCTCGCCCAGCAAGTGGCAGTGGGGGATATGAACGCCTTCGAGGCTTTGTGCCTGGCCGCCAGCCTTGGCGGTGACACCGACACCATCGCGGCGATTCTGGGTGCAATGCTCGGCGCCTGTTTAGGCATGCAGTGCTGGCCTGCGGCAATGATCGAACAGATCAAGGCCGTGAATGGGTTGGACTTGCAGCCGTTGGTTGAAGATCTGTTGAAAATGCGCTGAGTCAGGACAGTTGGGAAGACCGATTCACCTTGCACACCTGCCACAACCACAACAATACCGGCACCAGGAGCACCCCCTCATGAGCAGCACTTCTTCCGGCCAAAGCGCCGGACTATTGGAAACACGCGGCATCGAACCGGTCCCCGAAGGCGAGTGCAATGGCCATCCGCTGCAACTGTTCTGGGTGTGGTTCGCCGCCAACATCAGCATCCTCGGCTTGCCGCTCGGCGCGACGTTGGTGGCGTTCCGTGGCCTGGCAATCTGGCAGGCGATCATCGTGGCGATCCTCGGCGCAGCAGGCTCCTTCGCGGTGGTGGGCATCATCTCCATCGCTGGCCGTCGTGGTAGGGCTCCCAGCCTGACCCTGTCCCGCGCTATCTTCGGCGTGCGCGGCAATATCGGCCCAACGCTGGTGTCGCTGATGTCGCGCCTGGGCTGGGAAACCGTCAACACCACCACCGCCGCCTTTGTGCTGCTGTCGTTGTGTTCGATCCTGTTCGGGTCGCCGGTCGAGGCCAAAAGCGCGCCGGTGCTGACCCTGATCTTCATTGCCATCTTCGTGTTGCTGACCCTGTCCGTTTCCGGCCTGGGCCATGCCACCCTGCTGGTCATCCAGAAGTGGGCCACGTACGTGTTTGGTGCGTTGAATATCCTGGTCGGCGGCTTCCTCTGCGCCACCATCGACTGGAGCGCCGTGTTCAACGCCACACCCGCACCGCTGAGCGCAATGATCATCGGCATAGGCACCATGGCCGCCGGCACCGGTATCGGTTGGGCCAACGCCGGTGCCGACATGTCGCGCTACCAGCACCGCAGCGTCAAGGCCGTGCGTCTGGTGGCATCCGCCGCGTTTGGTGCGGGCATTCCGCTGGTACTGCTCATCACCCTCGGCGGCTTGCTGTCGGTGGGCAACAACGACCTGGCCTCGGCCACCGACCCGATCATCGCGATCCGCGACATGCTGCCTACCTGGATGGCCGTGCCGTACCTGATCACCGCGTTCGGCGGTTTGCTGCTGTCCAATAACCTGTCGGTATACTCGGCCGGTCTCACCACCTTGACCCTCGGTTTGAAGGTCAAGCGCGTGCACGCAGTGATCGTCGACATCGTCGCGATCTTCGCCGGTTCGATTTACTTCATGTTGATTGCCGACAGTTTCTACGGTCCGTTCATCACCTTCATCTCGTTGCTGGCGGTGCCGATTACCGCGTGGGTCGGGATCTTTGTGGTCGACCTGATCCACCGTCACTACTACAGCCCCAAGGATCTGCTGGACGTCAGCCCCAGCAGCGCCTACTGGTATCGCGGCGGTGTGGAGTGGCGTGCGTTCGGCGCGTGGGCCGTGGCGATTGTGCTGGGCTTCAGCTTCACCACCATCGGCACCACCGCCGAAAATATCTGGTTCGCCGGGCCGCTGTCCGACTCCTGGCTGGGCCACAACGGCCTGGGCTGGATCGTCACCTTTCTGGTGGCCGGCGGGATTTATGCCGTACTGGGCGGCGCGGCTGATCGTCGCCCAGCGTTAGTAGAGAGCCCCAATGTCTAGATTGCTGCACACCGGCCAGGTCATTGTTGACCTGGTCATGGCCCTCGATACCTTGCCCGCCACCGGCGGCGACGTGCTCGCCAAGTCCGCCGGTTTCGAAGCCGGCGGCGGCTTCAATGTAATGGCGGCGGCACGACGCAATGGGTTGCCGGTGGTTTACCTGGGGCGCCACGGCAACGGCCGCTTTGGCGACCTGGCCCGCGCGGCGATGCAGGCCGAGGGCGTGGAAATGGCCCAGGCGGCAAGTGAGGGCAAGGACACCGGGTTGTGTGTCTCGCTGACCGAGGCCACCACCGAGCGCACCTTCATCTCCCATATCGGCGCTGAAGGTGACTTGACTGCCGATGACTTAGCGCGCGTCGTTCCCCAGGCTGATGATTATGTATACGTCAGCGGCTACAGCCTGCTGCTGGAAGGCAAAGCGCAGGCGTTGCTCGATTGGTTACTGGCGTTACCCCGCGCGATCACCGTGGTGTTCGACCCGGGCCCGCTGGTCAAGGCGCCCGATTCTGCACTGATGATTGCCTTGCTGCCACGTATCGACATCTGGACCAGCAATGGCCCGGAAGCCTTGGCGTTTACCGGTGCGAAAACACTGGCGGACGCACTGCTGGACCTCAATCGGCATCTGCCTGATGGCGCGCTGCTGGTGGTGCGTGATGGGCCGAATGGCTGTTGGGTCAGTCGTCACGGACATGCCGACCATGTGCCAGGCTTTAAGGTGAGGGCGGTGGATAGCAATGGCGCGGGTGATGCGCATGCGGGGGTGTTTATTGCAGGTTTGGCTGCGGGTTTGACACCGTGTGAGGCGGCGCGTCGGGCGAATGCGGCGGCGGCGCTGGCGGTGACCCGTTGGGGCCCGGCCACCTCGCCCGGCACCGACGAAGTTGATGCTTTGCTCACTCACTGAGCGCGGAGCAGACATGTGGAAGGGGGCGTGCTCCCGATTGCAGTGCATCAGCCCATGAACAGGTGGCTGACATACTGCTATCGGGAGCACGCCCCCTCGCACATTTGGTTGGTGTGGAGGCTACTGACCGGCGTCCAGTTTGCGCGCCTCATCCACTCCAGATGCCGTCAGCTTGATCGGCAAGTTCAGCGAGTATTCGCCGGCGTCGTCGGTGGTCACATGCCCATCCTTGATAAACCCGCGGTCCTGTAGGAACGCCAACACACTGGCGACCTCCTTTTCGCCGCGGTAGTTATCCAGCACCTCCTTGCCCAAACCTTGTGGGTGGGCGTGCAGCAGGCGGGTGAGGACTTCTTTTTCAAGGTTTCTATCGACGTTCATGCGTACCTCTTCACTGGGAAATGATCGGGTGTTCATCTTGCGGTCGAGTGCTTAAGGCGCAGGTTGTTTCGGCGCGCCGGGCAGGTTCGAGTCGTCGCCTTTGTTGATCTTCGGCTCATTGATCGACGGGCCCATTTTACCGTTGCCGACTGCGGCAGGTGCCTGGCGCTCGGTGTCGTGGCCCTTGGTATGCGGGTCGGCGCCGTTGGCGTTATCAATGACTGCGCCACCATTGGTATCCAGGCCAGTGCCCATGGATTTTTGCGATTCGGTGGTGGCGTCAGGCGTAGGATCGGTCGGGCCGGTGGTCGAGCTGGCAGCGACGGCGCTCAGCGATGCGGCGGACAGCAGGCCGGTGAGGGCGAAGGCAGCAAACTTGGAAGGCTTCATGAGGATATCTCCATAGAATTAATGTCCTTACCCTCTATTGGTCAGTTGCCGTTTGTTGATGGTGCCTTGATGGCGACGAACGGTATCAGCGCGCCTGTAAGATTTTGTGTGGCGCGGCCCCTCACCACTCCCGCCGCGCCACCCCCTGCTTTGTCGTGTGCGTGCGGGTGCTTGCAGCAGCGCAGGCCGGCGTAACTGCACGGCCCATGAAAATGCGCTGCAATCAGTCATCAAAGCGCCTTAGTATGTCGGCTTTGAAATTGCCCAAGGCTTGCCCATGACCATCGAGATTCGCCCCGCCGTGCCCAGCGATGCTGCGCAGATCCTGACGTTCATCACCGAACTCGCCGAGTACGAGAAAGCCCGGCATGAAGTGATCGCCAGCGTGGTGGATATCCAGCGCAGCCTGTTCAGCGAGGGCGCCACCGCCCATGGCCTGATCTGCTTGCGCGATGGCTTGCCGATTGGTTTTGCGGTGTTCTTTTTCAGCTATTCCACCTGGCTGGGCAGCAACTGCCTCTACCTGGAAGACCTCTATATCAACCCCGAGCAGCGCGGTGGCGGGGCGGGCAAGAAGTTGCTGCGCCACCTGGCCAAGATCGCGTTTGATAACGGCTGCGCGCGCTTCGAGTGGAGCGTGCTGGACTGGAACGAGCCGGCGATTGCCTTCTATAAATCCATCGGCGCCCAGCCTCAGGAAGAGTGGGTGCGCTATCGCATGGAAGGTGATGCATTACGGGATTTTGCCCTGGGCTGATTGTCATCCTGCCTACAAAACCGGCCAATCCAGGGCCGGTTTTTTTATGTCAGAGCTCACAATATGGGATGCAAATTTATATATTGAGATGTTTCTGGGTCTGGGTTTATAGTCGGCGACATCAGCACTCACTACCAAAAATAAAACAGGTGAAGCGATGCAGGCACAACCGTTGTCACTCCCCGCTGTGCCCGAGCCCACTTACGGCGAGCGGCTCAAAGGCAAGGTGGTGATCATTACCGGCGCCGCCCAAGGCATTGGCGAAGCGATCGTCGCGTGTTTCCAGGCCCAGCAGGCGCGCCTGGTTATCGCCGATATTCAGGGTGAAAAAGTCGAGAAGGTGGCCGCCCATTGGCGCGAACGCGGTGCGCAGATTTACGCGCAAGCCGTCGACATCACTTCAAAAGAGCAATGGCAGGCGCTGGTCAATGTGGCCATTGAGCGCTTTGGTCGCGTGGATGTGCTGGTCAACTGTGCTGGCGTCAATGTGTTCTGCGACCCGCTGGAGATGACCGACGAAGATTGGCGCCGCTGCTTCGCCATTGACCTCGACGGCGCCTGGTTTGGCTGCCGCACGGTGCTACCGCACATGATTGAGCAGGGCGTCGGCAACATCATCAATATCGCCTCTACCCATTCCAGCCACATCATTCCTGGTTGCTTCCCGTACCCCGTCGCCAAGCATGGCTTGCTCGGCCTCACCCGAGCCCTCGGTATCGAATACGCGCCCAAGGGCATTCGCGTTAACGCTATCGCGCCGGGCTATATCGAAACCCAACTCAACGTCGACTACTGGAACGGTTTTTCCGATCCTCACGCCGAGCGCCAGCGCGCCTTTGACCTGCACCCGCCCAAACGCATCGGCCAGCCGGTGGAGGTGGCGATGACTGCGTTGTTTTTGGCCACCGACGAGGCGCCCTTTATCAATGCTACCTGCCTGATGATCGATGGCGGGCGGTCTGTGATGTATCACGACTAGAACTTTTACCGCTCAATAACAATAAAAGGTGTCGTTCATGAAAAAAGCCCTACGCGTCCTTGCCGCCGCCGTTGCTTTAAGCAGCCTCAGCAGCCTCGCATCCGCCGAAGAAGTGAAGATCGGCTTCCTGGTTAAACAAGCCGAAGAACCTTGGTTCCAGACTGAATGGGCCTTCGCCGAAAAAGCCGGCAAGGAACACGGTTTCACCGTGATCAAAATTGCCGTGCCCGATGGTGAGAAAACCCTTTCCGCCATCGACAGTCTGGCCGCCAACGGTGCCAAGGGCTTTGTGATCTGCCCGCCGGACGTGTCCCTCGGCCCAGCCATCGTGGCCAAGGCCAAGCTCAATGGCTTGAAAGTCATGGCCGTGGATGACCGCTTCGTCGATGCCAAAGGCAACTTCATGGAGGACGTGCCGTACCTGGGCATGGCCGCTTTTGAAGTCGGTCAGAAACAAGGCGCCGCCATGGCTGCCGAAGCGAAAAAACGTGGCTGGGACTGGAAGGACACCTACGCGGTGATCAACACCTTCAACGAACTCGACACCGGTAAAAAACGCACCGACGGCTCGATCAAATCCCTTGAAGAGGCCGGCATTCCGAAAGACCACATCCTCACCGCCGCACTGAAAACCCTCGACGTCCCCGGCAGCATGGACGCCACCAACTCGGCGCTGGTCAAGCTGCCCAGTGGTGCGAAAAACCTGATCATCGGCGGCATGAACGACAACACCGTGCTCGGCGGCGTGCGCGCTACCGAAAGCGCAGGCTTCAAAGCGGCCAACGTGATTGGCATCGGCATCAATGGCACCGACGCCATCGGCGAACTGAAAAAGGCCGACAGCGGCTTCTTCGGCTCCATGCTGCCAAGCCCGCATATCGAGGGCTACAACACGGCGCTGATGATGTACGAGTGGGTCACCAAAGGGACCGAGCCACCGAAGTACACCGCGATGGATGAAGTCACCCTGATCACCCGCGCCAACTTCCAGGAAGAACTGACCAAGATCGGGCTGTGGAAATGAGTGCGGCGGCCCTGCGGTTTGAGGGTATCGGCAAAACCTTTCCCGGGGTCAAGGCGCTGGACGGCATCAGCTTCAGCGCCCAGCCCGGGCAGGTGCATGCCTTGATGGGCGAGAACGGCGCGGGCAAGTCGACGCTGCTGAAAATCCTCGGCGGCGCCTACATTCCCAGCAGCGGCACGGTGCAGATCGGCGAGCAGACCATGGCGTTCAAATGCGCTGCGGACAGCATCGCCAGCGGCGTCGCGGTGATCCACCAGGAGCTGCACCTGGTGCCGGAAATGACCGTGGCCGAGAACCTTTTCCTTGGGCACCTGCCGTCGCGCTTCGGCGTGGTCAACCGGAGCCTGCTGCGCAAGCAGGCCCTGGCGTGCCTCAAGGGTCTGGCCGATGAAATCGATCCTGAAGAAAAGCTCGGGCGCTTGTCCCTGGGCCAGCGCCAACTGGTGGAAATCGCCAAGGCGCTGTCCCGTGGCGCCCATGTGATCGCGTTCGACGAACCGACCAGCAGCCTGTCGGCGCGGGAGATCGACCGTTTGATGGCGATCATCACGCGCCTGCGGGATGAGGGCAAAGTGGTGCTGTACGTGTCGCACCGCATGGAAGAGGTGTTCCGGATTTGCAATGCCGTGACGGTGTTCAAAGACGGGCGTTACGTGCGCACCTTTGATGATATGAGTGCGCTCAGCCACGACCAGTTGGTGACCTGCATGGTCGGTCGTGACATTCAGGACATCTACGACTACCGCCCGCGAGAGCATGGCGAGGTCGCACTCAAGGTCGACGGGTTGCTCGGGCCTGGCCTGCGTGAGCCGATCAGTTTCGACGTGCGCAAGGGCGAGATTCTTGGCTTGTTCGGGCTGGTCGGAGCAGGGCGCACGGAGCTGTTTCGTTTGCTCAGCGGGTTGGAACGCAGCAGCGCTGGCAGCCTTGAACTCTGTGGAGAGGCGCTGCAACTGCGTTCCCCGCGCGACGCCATCGCCGCCGGTGTGTTGCTGTGTCCGGAAGACCGCAAAAAGGAAGGGATCATTCCGCTTTCCAGCGTCGCCGAGAACATCAATATCAGCGCCCGTGGTGCCCATTCTTCGTTCGGCTGGTTGCTGCGCGAGCCCTGGGAGAAAGGCAACGCCGACCAGCAAATCAAGGCGATGAAAGTCAAAACCCCGGATGCGCAACAGAAAATCATGTACCTGTCCGGCGGCAATCAGCAGAAGGCCATTTTGGGGCGCTGGCTGTCGATGCCGATGAAGGTCTTGCTGTTGGATGAACCGACGCGGGGCATCGACATCGGCGCCAAGTCGGAGATCTACCAGATCATCCATAACCTGGCGGCCAGCGGCATTGCGGTGATCGTAGTGTCCAGCGACTTGATGGAAGTCATGGGTATTTCCGACCGCATCCTGGTGCTGTGCGAAGGCGCCCTGCGCGGTGAACAAACCCGTGAAAACGCCACCGAATCCAACCTGCTGCAGCTGGCCCTGCCGCGCCGCGTGACGAACTGAGAGACGACCATGAACACTCAAAACAACGCGTTGCCCACCGCACGCAAACCCTTCGACCTGCGCGCACTGCTCGACAACTGGGCGATGCTGTTGGCGGCGGTGAGCATCTTTGTGCTGTGCGCCTTGCTGATCGACAACTTCCTCTCACCGCTGAACATGCGCGGCCTGGGCCTGGCGATTTCCACCGTGGGCATCGCCGCGTGCACCATGCTGTTCTGCCTGGCGTCGGGGCACTTCGACTTGTCGGTGGGCTCGGTGATCGCCTGTGCCGGCGTGGTGGCGGCGATTGTGATGCGCGACACCGAGAGCGTCATGCTCGGCATCGGCGCCGCGCTGCTGATGGGCCTGATCGTCGGGCTGATCAACGGCATCGTCATCGCCAAGCTGCGGGTCAATGCGTTGATCACCACCTTGGCCACGATGCAGATCGTGCGCGGCCTGGCCTACATCTTTGCCGACGGCAAGGCGGTTGGCGTGTCCCAGGAGCAGTTCTTTGTGTTCGGCAATGGCCAGTTGTTCGGCGTGCCGGTGCCGATTTTGATCACCATCGTGTGCTTTGTGTTTTTCGGCTGGCTGCTGAACTACACCACCTACGGGCGCAACACCATGGCCATCGGCGGCAACCCGGAAGCGGCGTTGCTGGCAGGGGTGAACGTTGACCGCACCAAGATCCTGATCTTCGCCGTGCACGGCCTGATCGGCGCATTGGCCGGGGTGATCCTTGCGTCGCGCATGACCTCAGGCCAGCCGATGATCGGGCAGGGTTTTGAGCTGACGGTCATCTCTGCGTGCGTGCTAGGCGGGGTGTCGTTGAGTGGTGGGATTGGCATGATCCGCCATGTGATCGCGGGGGTGTTGATTTTGGCGATCATCGAGAACGCGATGAACCTGAAGAACATCGACACGTTTTATCAATACGTAATCCGCGGTTCGATCCTGCTACTGGCGGTGGTCATCGA
>NZ_JBGQOI010000031.1:0-57594 GCF_052113765.1 Pseudomonas sp. W22_MBD1_FP4
TGTAAAGGCACCCTAAAAAACCTGAAACCCAGTAACCATGCGGGCTACAGCGGCAACACCTCTTCACGACACCCCTTCGCCTAAACCGGCGATTCTCTATGGGAAGTTACGCGCCAGACTTCCATAAGCAATAGATGGGGAGTGAGCATGCTTTTTTGAAACGTGTCGCGAAACGGATATCAGCGGTGCGCCGGTTGCCCTCGAACTCAATCAGCCAGCTACCGGCGGAAAGGGATTTGAGAAGGATTGAAATCCTTGGGATTGGCACAACGGGTGAGAAGCTGAAGCCAGTGCAAATTTTTCAACCCAGAAGGAGCAAGACATGGACTCGATTGAGCTACTGGTTTATGCGGTCATCGGCGTGATCGGCACGCTGGGAGCGGCTGCGGTGATTGGCTACAAGGTCGCGGATCATCTCGACAAGAAGCATCACACCGACTGATTTTGCAGCACATTGGCAGATGCGCATGGTGGTGGCTTGGGATTCTCCACTGCTCGGGTAACGTTCAGGCATGTGCCAAGTCCAGCAGGTTCAGATCATGAGCAAAGTTAAGTGCCAGTGCTGCAAGAAGATGATGGTTCCAAAGGTGGTCACCAGCGCGCCTTTTTACATCAATGGAATACCGGTGGGCGGCCGTGAGCCGGAGTCGTCCGTATGCCCCTTCTGCCTGTCGCAGAAGTGGATGCTCACCGAACATCAGGTTCTGGCTGCCGGCAAGGCCAATGCCGAGTTCTACGGCATCATGGTTCTCGCCTTGGTGAACATCGCTGCGTTCGCACGTTTCGGCGAACTGGCGGGCGGTATGACGCTTGCGGTGTCAGTTGCAAGCTTCCTCCTGCGTGCCAGAATTATCAGGACATTGCTACGGCACCTGAGCCGTTAGACGAGCCAGCGCATTCCATGCGGCCGGAATGTTACTCAGGCGGCGAATACAGCCTGGGTAGAATTCGGAAAGGATGTCACTGCTGCTCGACAGTGCGCAAAGCTGCGTCGCTACTTGGTCATTTCATAGCGGATTTGAGCGCTGCGGTGGTACTGAACCCTGTATGGCGAGCGGTTGCCCGAATGCCCTGTCCAGCGCCAAGCAGCCTACCAACGCGCTGATGCAGCCCCTTTTCAGGCGGATCTTTTTAAACACCGGAAAATTTCGCCCCTCCTAAGGGGAAGGTTGGCCGTTCGAACCGGCCCTGGGACACCATATAACTCAAGCTCTCCAGCGAATTCGCCACATCCTGAAAACTCTCTATGACAGCAGGGTGGCAGCAAACGTACTAATTTTGCTGATTCTGCTGGCGATTCAGTACCGTGCCAGCTAGGGTTGCGCACGCTCCTCCCGATCCCGATGAGGGCACTTTCTGCGGGGAATCTCGTGGGCAAATACAGTCAGCAAATATCCAAAAGAATTCAGCACTCCCGTATTGAGCATGGGCATTGCCTGATATGCGGCGAATTTGTGCGGCTGAGCCAGGATCATGTACCCCCTAAGTCGTGTGTGACGATAAAGCCCACCGAACAAAAGCTGATCACTGAAGTTTTGGGTGTTGAGCAATCACACCTAAAAGGCGTACGAGCCAGGAATGGAAGCTCGTTTCGAACCATTTGCAGGGGGTGCAATGGTGAGCTGCTCGGTCCTGGTGATGAGCTTGCCGGTGTTGCCTACAGGAGCCTTACGCGCCAGGTTGTCAGCTACTTTCGGTCCCCTGGAAATCTTTTTCCTTTTGCTTCAGCTCCTATCGATGTGGTGCCGTACGCCAGGGCAATGATTGGCCATATCCTCTCTGCTACGACCGTAAGTGAGTGCTTGGCACCGCCTGAACCATCAGAATACTTTGACCCCCTAAAGAAATTTGTTTTGGGGGATGATGCTGCTCTTGCTGACACCCACGACATTTATTACTGGTTTTATCCAAGTAACGTTCACTTGAGTGCAAAGCTCGTCGCGTTCCACAACGAGGGTCATCAGGCATTGGTAAGTGTGCTGAGCTTCTTTCCACTCGCCTTCATGGTGACGAAAAAAAATGAGGGAACGTATCCCGCGCACGCTGTAAAGCTAGACCTGACAGATAAGGCGCTCACCCTGAACTTATCTACCGCCAATGTGCACAACGCAGATTTTCCGTTTGTTCTCCTAAACGGAAATAGGTTTTATATGGTGAATGAGGGGCAGACAGTCGTCAGCTACCCCACGCCGGAGTAGTGGCGGCCTTGAGATCGAACTCGGCGCTATTTTTGTGCTGATTGGTCTTTAATACGCAGTACCGTGGTGGTCGAGCAATCGGCGTGCCGGGCGGTAGCGCGAATGCCCAGGCCAGCGGCCAACAGTTCCCGCACCCGCTTGTGCAGATCCGTGTCTACTGGTCGTCCCTGGTATTTTCCAGCCGCCTTGGCCTTCTCAATGCCCTGCGCCTGTCGATCACGGCGCTGCTCGTAATCCTTGCGGGCAATGGCCGCCATCATTTCTACCAGCATTGAGTTAATCGCCCCCAGCATCCGCCCGGTGAACTCGTCGCCCTTCGTGTCCTGCATTCCCTGGTGGCTGGTCGGCAGGTCGAGCGCGACGATGCGCAGGCCCTTAGAGTCGATAGCGGCCTTGAGCTTTTGCCAGTCCTCCACCGGGAGACGGGATAGCCGGTCTATCGACTCCACCAGCAGCACGTCACCCTTGCGCGCATCTTTCAGCAGACGCAGCAGCTCAGGCCGGTCCGCGGTGGCGCCGCTGGCGTTCTCCAGGTACACGCTGGCGATGATCTTGTTATGGTCGCCGGCGAACTGCTCGAGCGAGGCGCGGGCGCGGCCGGCGTCTTGCTCTTCAGTGGAGGCTCGGAGGTATGCGCGGATGAACATGATGGGTGCCTGTATCAGTTAGGGCGTTCTACTAATACTGTTTCACTTTGGGTGTTACTTATCAAGCGGAAAGCCCGAAAAAGGCAAAATAAGCCTGTATCTGGATAGGCATACCCAACAAATCACCGCAGGTTTTCGAAAACCCACGGCGTTGCAGTCCAGCAGATCTACTTCCCTACAAAGTAGAGTGCCCTGCCCTGATTGAAGATTGCTGCAGGGATCGAGTTTTTTCTCAGCTGCTGTCCAGGGTGGTAGATGTAGATCCACTCTGGCAGGTGTTGCGATGCAAGCAGCATGGCTTCCGAAGTCGTCATGTCGTTCTTGTAGGCGTCAAGGGTGAACTGGTTGTTACGAATGAAGATCGGCCCGTAGCTGAGAGGCGATCTCAGAAAACTCGGCGATTTAGCAATCTCATCACTGTATGGAATCGGCCGCTCCGCGTAGCTATCTGTCAGGGAGGCATAGCCGCGTGAATGGCCATCAGGATATTTACCTGTCTGCATTAGCAGCTTCGATAAGCCATTGGCAAAAGACCTTCTTACGGGCCTCTTCGACCTTACGCAATGCAAGAGCAGATGCTTCGTCCGATGTGTTTGCCTGGTCAGCGGGCACCCAAGCAACGACCTGGATTACGCGCGCCGGATCGCTCGCCCCACCTGACAGCATCAAACCCATGCCAATTCCCGCCGCTGCGCCATCACTCGGGTCTGTAGGTGGCGACGCGAAGCTAACCGCGCTTAATCCAGCATCCCCAAGCACTATCCCAGAGCCGCCGACAGGGACTGCTTCATCAACTGCACCCGACCGCTCAATTGGAACATCCCGCTGCCCGGAAATCCCCATTGAGGTCAAAACATGCATAGCATCCGACCATTTTTCTCTCGGTACATCCTTTGGCTCATGAAGCTGCACAGTCCTAGCCCCCTGCGTGCCATAGCACCCAACCAGAAAAGCCACTGCCGCTGCCAGCAAACCGTTTCGTATCGTTGTTGTTTTTTTACCCATGGCGCCACTCCTTTTTTTGATTCCCACAGCTTACGAAGGCTCTTAGGAAACCCAATGGAGTAAGGCGTTGAGCTTTGTAGGCTTGGGCTTTCCAGAGCATGGCATACGGTGTCATGCAACCTCATGCATGCGGAGCGGTACCATGGAATTTCGTCACTTAGGCAATGGGCAGACGTTCCCACCAGTAGCACCGAACGGCCGGATTTACGCGGTACCAGTCAAAAAGGAAGACCAAATAGAAATTTTCTGCCTCACATCTAAAGGCATTGTTGGAAACGACTTTACGGCCAAGTGGGCTGAGATCACGGGCTTCCATTACGACGACGAGTCATGGGAAATCATCCTGCGCAATTACATCGGGAAGGGAATGCGTTTCCGTCGAGGTGTGCCCTGCGGAATCATCGAAGACGGTAGTGAAACCCTCAAAACAAATATCCAAGGATTTGCAATTCCAGTTTGTGTAATGAACCGCATCGCATACGAGCAGAAAAAACCACAGCCGACCTAAGGTGGCCCTTGAGTTTTACAGGACTACCGGACTCACATCACGTTGAGGGAGCTCATACCCTGGCAGGGAATTTTCCGCCTTTTGATTTCCGTCGCTTTTCTTGCGTGAAAGCGAAACACACAATGGATATCCGCTGCGAAGATGCTGTTGCCGGCTAACCCCTACCAACCTTCTGCCGCCACGCGCGGCATGGAGCATCAAATGAATACCCCGTTTCTCCTGTTGGCCCAGTACAGCGGCATGGCCATCATTCCCCTGGAGCGCGTTTGTGCTGACTACTTCAGCCACCTGACCCCAGAGAAAATGAAGCTTAAGGTGGCGGCCGGCGAGATCGACCTGCCGCTGGTGCGCTTGGAAAGCAGCCAAAAGTCAGCGCGCGGCGTGCACCTCAACGACTTGGCCGCCTATCTGGATGCTCAGCACGCCAGGGCGCGAACCGAGCATGAAAAACTGATGGGGAGATCTAGCTTTCGTCGGGTTTCCTGACGCGCTTCCGGGCCTCGATCGTGGGGCCCGATATAACCCGCTCCAGCCACGGCCAGTCTTTGTAGTGATCGCCGCTTCCCTTCAAATGCGTGTACCGACGCATCGAGTTCCAATCCCGGTGGCCAGAAACAGAGGCGACTTTCGGGATATCCCATCCCATTTCAAATAACCGGCTTACGCCGTCATGCCGCAGGTCGTGAAAATGCAGGTCGTCTATCTCCAGAAAGTGGCACGCCCGGGTAAATGAGGCCGACACCGACCGTGCATTGTAGGGGAACACCTCATCCGCCACTTTCGGCATCGACTGCATGACCGCCCAGGCCTCGTCAGGCACAAGGCACCAGACGTCATTGCCGTATTTCTGGCCGGGGTTCTTCATATCGGTGATCAGGACCATCCGGCGCGCCTCATCTATAGAACCCCACTTGATCCGCGTGATCTCTTCCTGACGGCGCGTGGAGAACAGCGCAAACACGGTCACCCTGACCATGTCGATCTCTTGCTTGCGGCGGTCGCGCATCTCGCCGAAATATTGCAGCAGGGCGTCCAGCTCTTTCAGGGTCGGCCGGCGCTCGCGCTCCTTGCTCTTAGATACTGCACCCATCTTGCGCAGCACCCTGCGCGCATCCGGCATCGCCATCGGATCAATGTCGTAACCCCAGGCGGGCCGAGCCACCGACAGCACTGCACCCAAATGCGCCAGGTCGTTACCCACGGTCTGCGGCTGAATGCCGTCTTTCTGCATTCGGTCGTTGGCGTACTCGACTAGCCTCTGACTGGTGAGGCCCTTGTCTTCGAGCTTGCCCAGCCAGGTCTCACTGATCGCCTTGAGGGTGGCGCGCTTCGTCTTGCCCAGCGGCCGGAGCTTTTCGTATTCATCAAGATAGCGCTCGATCATCTCCTTTACCGTCACGCCCTTACGGTTGGCCTTGGTAATTGCACCCGGCTCGGCCATTTCGGTTTCGCGTCGCTTGAGCCAAGCCTGGGCCGTGGTCTTGCGGTCGAAAGTCTGGCTTTCCTGATAAACTGTCACACCCTTTTGCATGATGCGGATCTGTGCGGTGTACGCTACAGAGCCATCCTTGCGCTTGCGAACGGTGATAGATCCCATGGATTTTGCTACACGACTGAATTGAGTTGCTACATTGTAGCAACGGACCTTCGGAAATAAGCAAAAACAGTGGTAAATGGTAGTAAATGAGAAGTAGCTAAATGCAGACACGCCCCCCAGAAACACTAGCTAACCCAGTAGATATGGTATCTAGGAGGTTTTCTGTTGCACCCATGATGGATTGGACCGACCGCCACTGCCGGTTCTTCCTGCGCCTGCTCTCCAAACACGCCCTGCTCTACACCGAAATGGTCACCACTGGGGCGATCCTCCATGGCGACCATGAGCGTTTCCTGCGTCACAGCGAGGCCGAGCACCCGCTTGCGCTGCAATTGGGCGGTAGCGTTCCGGCGGATCTGGCGGCCTGTGCGCGCATGGCCGAGGCCGCCGGTTACGACGAAGTGAACTTGAACGTCGGCTGCCCCAGCGATCGGGTGCAGAACAATATGATTGGCGCGATCCTGATGGCTCATCCGGCGCTGGTGGCCGATTGTGTGAAGGCGATGCGTGATGCGGTGTCGATTCCGGTGACGGTGAAGCACCGTATCGGGATCAATGGCCGGGACAGTTATGCGCAGTTGTGTGATTTCGTCGGGACGGTGAAGGACGCCGGTTGCACCAGTTTCACCGTGCATGCGCGGATTGCGATTCTGGAGGGGTTATCGCCTAAGGAGAATCGGGACATTCCCCCGTTGCGCTATGACGTGGCGGCGCAGTTGAAGCAGGACTTCCCTCAGTTGGAGATTGTGCTCAACGGGGGCATCAAGACGCTGGAGCAGTGCCATGAGCACTTGCAGACGTTTGATGGCGTGATGTTGGGGCGGGAGGCTTATCACAATCCGTATTTGCTGGCGGAGGTGGATCAACAGCTGTTTGACAGTGCACAGCCGGTGATCAGTCGGGCGGACGCGTTGGCGCAGTTGCGGCCTTACATTGCTGAGCATTTGGCCGGTGGCGGGACGATGCATCATATTACGCGGCATGTGCTGGGACTGGGCACTGGGTTCCCCGGGGCACGCAAGTTCAGGCAGTTGCTGTCGGTGGATATTCATAAGGCCGCGGATCCGTTGGCGTTGTTGGATCAGGCTGGGGCTTTGTTGGAAGGGCGTTGATTGGGTGGCTTCCAGGGGAGTCCGTTGATTATTGGCTGAGCTGGCACACCGTCATCGGGGGCAAGCCCCCTCCCACATTTGGTGCGGTGTGTGCCGGGGAAGGCATCAGTAGGCATGAAGGCGATATCCAAGTGTCATCGGGCAGTTGGGTTGAACCTGCTGGCGAATTTGCCCTCCTATTTAGCACCACGGCCGGTCATTCAAACGGCTGTTTTCAGGTTGTTGCCCTCGCAAACGATCGAACGCATTTGCGCCCTTGAGCGCCTCTCGGCGCTCGGGTAATGTCATCAGACCCATAGGACAGAGCACGCTCATGACTTCCAAGCTGGAACAACTCAAGCAATTCACCACTGTCGTAGCCGATACCGGCGATTTTTCCACCCTCGCCAAGCTCAAGCCGCAGGATGCAACCACCAACCCTTCCCTACTGCTCAAGGCCGCGTCGATTCCGGGCTATGCCAAGCTGCTGGATGAGTGCGTGCAGGACTGCAACGGTGATGTGGGCCTGGCCAGCGACCGTTTTGCGGTCGCTGTGGGGCAAGAGATTCTTAAAGTTGTGCCGGGCCGCATTTCCACCGAAGTGGATGCCCGCCTGTCGTTCGACGAGGCCGCCATTCTCAAGCGTGCGCACCGTCTGATTGACCTGTACGAAAAAGCCGGCGTTGGCCGCGACCGTGTACTGGTCAAGATCGCCTCTACCTGGGAAGGCATCCGCGCGGCAGAGAAGCTGGAGAAAGAAGGGATCCAGACCAACCTGACACTGTTGTTCTCCTTTGCCCAGGCTGTGGCGTGTGCTGAGGCTGGGGTATTCCTGATTTCGCCGTTCGTGGGCCGCATATACGATTGGTACAAGAAGGCCAACGGTAACGACTACACCGGCTCCGATGATCCGGGCGTGCAGTCGGTTACGCGCATCTACAACTACTACAAGGCTAATGATTATAAAACGGTAGTGATGGGTGCGAGCTTCCGTAACCTGAGCCAGATTGAAGAATTGGCCGGGTGTGATCGCCTGACCATCAGCCCGGACCTGCTGGAGAAGCTGGCGGCGGATGAAGGCAAGCTGGAGCGTAAGCTGTCGCCTGGCCATGCCGGTGAAGCGCGAGTGCATATGACTGAAGCGCAGTTCCGTTGGGAGTCCAACGAAGATGCGATGGCGACTGAGAAGCTGGCGGAGGGCATTCGTCAGTTTGCCCGTGACCAGGAAAAACTTGAGGCGCTGTTGTCCGCCAAGCTGTAAACAGCGGGGACGGCAAAAAGGGCGGTACCTGTGAGGGTACCGCCCTTTTTTTGTGTCTCAAACCGATCTCAGTTCAACTGCGGGAGCGGCTGCTCCCGATAGCGGTGAGCCAGTTGTGAATGTACTGACTGACACTGCGCTATCGGGGCTCCTCCGACATTTGGAATGTATTCGACAGAAGGATCAATGACGCTCGAGGGCGTTGACGAGGTCGTGAAACGCTTCGCGATTGGACTCATTGAGGCCCATCAGGATCTTGTGCGCTTCCAGCACCTTCACCCGCACCATTTCTTCGGACTGATCCTGGGACGGCAGGTCGGTAAGACATTCCGGGCAAGGAATCGGACGATCAACGATGTTGAACACCTGATCAAAGCCCATGGACTGCAGCAGCCGGGTGATGTCTTCGTGGGTGGTGACGACGGTCGGCAACAGGCCAACCTTCTGCCGAGACAGAATGGACAACTTGGCTAATAGCCCAAGGGTGGTGCTGTCAATGCTGCGAGTTTCAGTCAGATCGATCACGATCGCCGAGAAGTTCAGCGCAGTGAAGATCCGCTCAATCGTCGCATCCAGCGCCGAACATAAGGTCAGGCGCACTTCACCGACAAACTTCAGGACGAAGGTCCCGTCTTGCTCAGCGAATTGGATTCTTCCGGTACTCATCAAAGATTCCTGCTCAACACCAATAGGGCGATATCATCCGGCATCTCCCCTAGCGTGGCCAATCCAAAAACCTGCCGCAGGCCATCCAGGCTGCCGCCAGCTGCCTTGACCCGTTGGGGCAAGGCGGCTTCTTTCTCTTTGAGTGTAGGCTCTGGAAGAAGGTCCAGGATGCCATCGGACATCAGCGTCAGGCTGAAGGTCGGCGGCAGTTCCAAAATGTGGTCTTCGTAGGTGGCTTCATTGAACAAGCCGACGGGCAGACCACGCCCTTCCAGGTAACGCACACTGTCTGGAGTGTATAAAACAGGCATCGGCAGGTGACCGCCAATGCTGTAGGTCAAAAGACCGGTTTCTTCATCGATCACGCCGCCTACCATCGTCACGTGCTTGCCCAGCTTGCAGCTGATCAGGCCTCGGTTGATGTGGCCCAGCACCTCGGAGGGGGTGAATTCCGGCAAGGTGCCATTGCGCTTGGATTCAAACAACAGCCGTGTGGTCATGAACTTCAACAACACGGTGACAAAAGCAGAGGAAGCACCGTGGCCCGAAACGTCGGCCAGATAGAACGCCACACGTCGCTCATCCACACGGAAGTAGTCGACAAAATCACCCGACAGGTACAGCGAAGGGATGATTTGGTGCGCAAACTTGAACTCGTCGATGGTCCATGGGCTGACCGGCAGCATGTTCATCTGTACCTGGCGACCGGCGTTCTGGTCTTCCTGGAGCAGGTTCAGGCTGGCTTCGAGCTCGCGGTTGGCGGTTTCGAGCTTTTCGCGGTAACGCTGGTTCTCGACCAGCAGACGTGCACGATCCAACGCGCGGCGCACTGAGTGCTCCAGCACCGCAAGGTCTTCCAGGGGTTTGATCAGGTAGTCGGCGGCGCCCAGGCGCAAGGCCTCAACGGCGTCGTTCATCACGCCGGCACCGGACACAACAATCACCGGAGTCTGCGGGGCAAGCTCAGTCACCTGGCGAATCAGCTCCAGGCCGCCCATCTGGGGCATGCGCAAGTCGCAGATCACGAGGTCGGGCTGGTCGCGCTCGAATACCTGGAGACCCTGTTGGCCATTACTGGCCTGCAGGACGCTGAAGCCACTGTCTTCCAAATAGGCCGCGAGACTCGCGCGCACTACTTCGTCGTCATCGATTATCAGCAGCGTGGCACTGGTTTTTTGCATGTGGGCAAACGGCGCCAGAATTAGGTTGGCGTAGGCAACTCGGCAATGGCCGGGGTCACACTACTGGATTCGCTTTCTAGCCTCTCTGTCCTACAAAAGCGTAGGCGTTTTGCCCACGCACAACTGTAAAGCAGAGGTGCCCTTCTAAGGCGCAGACGGTACTCCCATCCGCCAGGTGTTTCAAGCTCATGCCGATGGTCGCCAGGCGTCTTTACATCGCAAATCACCGGGAGTTATAAGAACAGCCACGACCACAACACAAAGTAAGGATGGAACCCATGAGCGAACACGAGCGCGACTACGCCGAGAAACGCGATTTCATCCGCATGCGAGTGGATGCCGATGTGTCTTTGATCCACGAAGGCCAAGAGATTGCTGGGGTTTGCGTGGATCTTTCCAGCTCCGGAATGCAAGTGCAGGCACCGCGCCAGTTCAACGTAGGAGACCTGCTGACCGTGCGCATTGATTCAGAACATGCGGCCCTTAAAGGCCTGGAGGCAGATACCAAAGTGGTGTGGGCCAAAACGGTGGGCAATGATCAGCAATTGGGCCTCAGCATCCTGAAAATGCGCTGAAACCCGCGCACAAAAAAGGCGATCACTCAGGATCGCCTTTTTTCATTTCAAACGATCACCTCTTAAAAGTCGTCGACGACCTTGCCATCTTTGACCTTGAACTCACGGTTCTGCAGGTAGGCGTTACGAATGAAGGTGTATTTGTCGCCGGTGATCAGCTTCTCACTGTCGAGCAAGCTGGCACGGGCGTCGACGATGCCAAGGCCCATGACGCTGTTGCGCAGGGACACATCATCCATATAGCGATAAGGCTGGGTGTAGCTGTCGACGAACTTGGACGGCGCATCACGCAGGGTGCTTGGACCCAGCAGAGGGATCATCACGTACGGACCGCTGCCAACGCCCCAGTAGCCGAGTGTCTGGCCGAAGTCTTCATCGCTGCGTTGCAGCCCCATTTTGGTGCCTACGTCGATGAAGCCCAGCACACCGAACGTGGTGTTAACCAGCAAACGGGCAGTATCGACACCTGCATTGTGAGGTTTGAGCTGCAACACATTGTTGGCCAGGTTGCCGACGTCGCCGATGTTGCGGAAGAAGTTGTGGATACCGTCTTCAACAAATTGCGGAGTGATCCATTGATAGCCTTGGGCCAATGGCTTGAGGGCATAGGTATCAACAGTGTCGTTGAAGGTAAAGATCGGGCGGTTGACGCTTTCCCATGGATCATCTTCCGACGCAGCTTGCACAGCGAACGGGGCCAGCAGAACGGTGGCACACACCGACAGCTGAGCGAAGTAGTGGCTCCAGCGCATAGCTTTTGCTCCTTGAATGGTCTGTCATGGGCGCTATGCCCTGAATAAGGTAGCCAGTATATGACGGAAGTGCCCAATTAGGCAGCCGCCGGGAAAACTCATACCGTAAATGGACAAAATTCCTACAATTGAGCCAACTGTCATCGGACTGTCATCCTGCCTCGATAGCGTCACAGCTATTTCAGGGATGTCGACATGCCTCAAGCCGAGATTGCAATCACCAGCGCACCCGCCTTGACCGCCGTGCTGTTTGGCCTGAGTGGCTGCCTAGTGGATTTTGGCTCACAGGCGCGCACCGACTCTCCTTCCCCGGATTCACAAGCCACGCCGGGCGCCCTGAAAATCCTGCGCAACCTCAAAGAGCTGGGCGTGCCCTGCGCTTGGCTGGATGAGCTGCCGCCTGCGGTGACCACTCCTTTGGCCGCCACCTTGCCCACCTGGCTCAAAGCAGCCTCGCCCTCCTCCATCCGCTGGCCCGCCCCCCACGCGTGCTGGCAAGCGCTGATGGAATTGAATATCGAACGCCTTGAAGGCTGCGTCCTGGTCAGCGGCGAGCCGCGCTTGTTGCAATCGGGACTTAACGCCGGGCTGTGGACCATCGGCCTGGCCTCCTGCGGTTCGCTGTGTGGCTTAGCGCCCGAGCAATGGCAAGCACTGAGCGACAAGGAACGCGAACACAAGCGCGGCAAGGCCACCGTGACGCTGTATGGGCTGGGAGTGCATTCTGTGATCGATCACTTAGGCGAACTCGGCACCTGCCTGGCAGACATCAGCCGGCGCCAGCTCAAAGGCGAGAAGCCCTGATCGAGATCATGCACAGTCGGCGCCGGTGGATTAATCTACAGTTCATCCCGTAGACCTTTCTCAGCGTGCCGTGGTCTATGCCAGTGCCTATCGATAAAAGGAAGAACGTCATGCCTGATCGCAAAAAACTGGAAGAACAGGTCAATATCCTGCGCGGGCAATTGGAGCAGGAGCCACCGCTATCGGAAGAAAAACGTGAAGCGCTGGAAGGGTTGATTGCCAAATTCGAAGTGCAACTTGAATTGGAACCGGCCACCCAGACACCGAGCATCGCCGATGATGTAAACCGTGCAGTGGAAGGTTTTGAACTGGACCATCCGGGCATTGCCGGGACACTGCGCAATATCGTGATCACCCTGGGCAACATCGGCATTTAACCCGAACCCAAGCCAGACACAGAACCAGAATGTGGGAGGGGGCTTGCCCCCGATTGCGGAGCGTCAGTCACCGAACCTGTGCCTGAACCTCTGCTATCGGGAGCAAGCCCCCTCCCACATTTGTTTTACTGGCGGGCCAGGCGCACGTTCTGGAACGCCACATCCTCGGTACTGCGATAAGGGTTGATATCCAACCCGCCGCGCCGCACATAGCGCGCATACACCGTCAATTTCTCAGGCTTCAGCAGGCGCTGCAGGTCGAGGAAGATGCGCTCCACACACTGCTCATGGAAGTCCGAGTGCTGGCGAAAGCTCACGATGTACTCCAACAGGCTGGCGTGATCCAACGCTTGACCACGGTACTCCACCACTACGCTGCCCCAGTCCGGCTGACTGGTAACCGGGCAATTGGACTTGAGCAGGTGGCTGTGCACGCTCTCCTCGACAATCCGCGAGTCGTCGCAACGCAACAACTCGGGGCGCGGGTGTTCGTAGCTGCTGACGTTGATATCCAGATCGTCAATGCATAAGCCCGGCAATGCCATCACACCCTCGGCCTCGATCTCTGCAAGCCTGCGGATGCGTACGGTCACTGGTTTGCCGGCGGCGGCACTCAGGTCAGCGCGCAGTGTCGACTCAAGGCTTTGCGTATCGGCAAAGGCGGTCTGGTTCAGCGAGTTGAGGTACAGCTTGAATGACTTGGACTCGATGATATTCGGCGAGTCGGCCGGGATACTGAACTCACCAATGGCCACCACCGGCTTGCCCGACGGCAACAGCCAGGACAGTTCGAAGCAGTTCCAGAAATCCACGCCCTTGTAAGGCAGGGTCTCGGCACTCAGACCCAGCTCGGCCCACTTGGCGGCGCGAGGAATCGGGAACAGCAACGAAGGCGTGTACGTGGAGATGTATTCACTGGACTTGCCCAGCGGCGAATGTTCGGCTGCGGGATGCATGGCGGAAACCTGGCTAAATAAACCGCGCCAGTCTACCAGCCTTTGCCCCCGCCCTTAAGAAACGCCTTACTCAACGGTCAGCTTGCCGACCATGCCTGCCTGGTAATGCCCGGGCAGGTTACAGGCGAACTCCAGACCGGTGGCCTGGGTGAATGTCCACGTCAGCTCAGCAGTTTTACCGGGCTCGACCAGCACACTGTTCGGGTCATCGTGCTTCATTGCACCGTGGCCCATGGCGCTGTGGTCCATGGCGCTGTGGTCCATCTTGCCCATGCCGGTAGACGTGAGCATGCCACTGGCCTGCATCTGCAACATTTCCTTCTGATGCGCCGCGTGCATCGCCGCGTCACCGAGGTTGAATTCATGCAGCAACTGGCCCTTGTTGACCAGCACGAAGCGCACCGTCTCACCGGCTTTTACGTCCAGGGACTTGGGCGCAAAGGCAATATCCTGCAGCGTCACTTCTACGGTGCGCGTGGCCTTGTCAGCCGCCGCTGGTTGACCAAATGCATAGCTGTGGGATGCATCAGCCATTGCATTGAAACTCAACGCCAACAGGCAACCCGCCAACAACTGGGGTGTACGCAACGTCATCTCTCTTCTCCAAAATGTATAACCGGCTTGAGCCGCACTCTAAGATTACGCCGCTGCCAGCCAACTGACTGCTAGATTACAACTTTGTCAGGTTGCGCCCCGCACCTGGTCCCCACGGTATAAAGCCCCCTCGCCACCCGTTGCCAAGAGCTACCCCATGAAATTGCTGATCGTCGAAGACCAACCGAAAACCGGCCACTATCTGCGTCAAGGCCTGGCCGAGGCTGGCTTTACCACCGAACTGGTGGCCGACGGCACCAGCGGCCAGCACCTGGCGCTGACCGGCGATTATGACCTGCTGATCCTGGATGTAATGCTGCCCGGTCGCGACGGTTGGCAAATCCTGCAAGCGGTGCGCAGTGCCGGTCTGGAGATCCCGGTGCTATTTCTGACCGCCCGGGATGCCGTAGAGGACCGCGTGCATGGCCTCGAATTGGGCGCCGACGATTACCTGATCAAACCCTTCGCCTTCTCCGAATTGCTGGCGCGGGTGCGCAGCCTGTTGCGCCGTGGCAGCAGCACGCCCCAGGAAACCGCCCTGCAAGTGGCCGACCTGCGTTTGGACCTGATCCGCCGCCGCGTCGAGCGCGACGGCCAACGTATCGACCTGACCGCCAAGGAGTTCGCTCTGCTGGAACTGCTGCTGCGCCGCCAGGGCGAAGTGCTGCCCAAAACGCTGATCGCCTCCCAGGTGTGGGACATGAATTTCGACAGCGACACCAACATCATCGAAGTAGCGATCCGCCGCCTACGCCTCAAAGTCGATGACAACTTCCCTAATAAGCTGATCCACACCGTTCGCGGCATGGGCTATGTGCTGGAGGAGCGGTGCAATTGATCAAGCGCCTGTCCCTCGCCAGCCGCCTGGCACTATTGTTTGCGGCTTGTACGGCAGTGGTGTCGCTGATTGCAGGCGTGCTGTTCAACCAAGCCAGTGAGGCGCACTTTGTCGAGTTGGACCAGCAGCAACTCGACAGCAAACTTGTGGCGTTGCGCAGTACCTTGCAGGGCGTCGACTCACCTCAAGCGTTCAACCAACGCGAGGCGCAACTGCGCGTCGAACTCAATCGACAGCCCGACCTTGCACTGCGCATCACTTCAGCCGGCCAGCGCTGGCTGGACGATGCGTCGAACGTCGCCCTGCCCACCGCGCCCGGCCTGCATAGCCTACAAAATGCCGGCACCGATTACCGCGTCTACAATGCGCCACTGAACGCTGGCCAAGCTGACTCACCGCAACTGAGCCTGATACTCGACATCACCCACCACCAGCACTTCCTGCAACGCATGCAGCGTTTGATCTGGCTCACCGTTGGCCTCTCTGCCCTCGCCACCGCGCTGCTGGGCGCCTGGGCCGCACGCAGCGGCTTGCGCCCATTGCGGCGCATGGGCGAAGTGGCTGCCAGCGTATCGGCCCACTCCTTGACCCAGCGCCTGCCCCAACAACACATGCCGGCGGAACTGGCTGAACTGGCCCAGGCCTTCAACGCCATGCTGGGACGATTGGACGACGCGTTCCAACGCCTGTCGGCCTTCTCCGCCGACATTGCCCATGAACTGCGCACGCCGCTGTCGAACCTGCTGACCCAGACACAAGTCATCCTCACCCAGTCACGCCCGCTGGAGGATTACCGCGAGGCGCTGCACAGTAATTTGGAAGAGCTGCAATGGATGGCCCAACTGGTCAACGACATGCTGTACCTGGCCAAGGCGGACCATGGTTTGCTGATGCCCAAGCGTGAGCCATTGGCCCTGGCCGATGAAGTGGAGGCGTTGCTGGAGTTCTTTGCGTTGCTGGCCGAGGACGCGCACGTATCGCTGGTACAAGAAGGCAGCGCTCATACAGCCGGGGATCGCGGCATGTTGCGCCGGGCTTTGTCGAACTTGCTGGATAACGCCCTCAGGTTCACCCCGGCAGGCGGCGAAGTGCGGGTAAGAATAACCGAAGGCGCAATGGGCGTGACGCTAGCGGTGGAGAACACCGGTGAAGGCATCCCCGGGGCGTTGCTACCGAGGCTGTTTGATCGGTTCTATCGGGCCGACCCGGCGCGCCATGAAGGCAGCAGCGAACATGCAGGGCTGGGGCTGGCGATTACCCAGTCGATCGTGCGCGCCCATGGGGGAAGGATTTTTTGTGAGTCCGGGGCTGGATGGACGCGGTTTGTGATTGAGCTGCCAGCTGTAGATTGATGCAAGCTGCACCGGCCCTATCGGGGGCAAGCCCCCTCCCACACTTTGATCTATGAATACCTCAAATGTGGGAGAGGGCTTGCCCCCGATAGCGGTCTCAATAATTACGAGTATCTCAGCGCATGCGCCGGCTCAATCTTCGCCGCCCGATACGCCGGATACAGCGTCGCCAAAAAGCTCAACACAAACCCGGCAGTGCAGATCAGCACCACATCGCCACCTTGCAGCTCCGAAGGCAGGTTGCTGACGAAGTACACATCCGAACTAAAGATATGCTGCCCGCTCACCCGCTCGACCCAGCCCACCAACTCGCTCACGTTGAGCGCTGCAATCACTCCCAGTACGCCGCCGATCAAGGTGCCGACAATGCCGATCACTGTGCCCTGCACCATGAAGATCGCCATGATCTGCCGGGGCGTGGCGCCGATGGTGCGCAAGATCGCGATGTCCGCGCCTTTGTCATTCACTACCATGATCAAGGTGGCGATGATGTTGAACGCGGCCACGGCGACGATCATCAGCAGCAGCAGGCCGATCATGGTCTTTTCCATTTTCATCGCGCTGAACAGGCTGCCCTGGGTGTGGGTCCAGTCATCTGCCTTGTAGGCCGCGCCGAGGCTGGTGGCAATGTCCGTGGACACCTTGGGCGCTGCGTACAAATCTTTAACCGCCAAGCGCACACTCTGCACCTGGTTCGGCTGCCAATGCTGGATTTCCGCCGCGTCGGCCATGTGTATCAAGGCCATGGAACCATCCAACTCGGCGCCGACCTTGAAAATCCCCACCACGTTCAACCGCTGCATACGCGGGGTGATGCCGCCCGGTGCAGTGCTGATTTCCGGAACGATCAGGGTGAGCTTGTCGCCCACGTTCAAGCGGAAACGCCGGGCGGTGATCTCACCGACCACCACGCCGAACTCGCCGGGTTTCAGGTCGTCCAGTTTGCCCTGAACGATGTGCTGGGCCACGATCGACACCTTGCCTTCCTGGGCCGGGTCGACGCCGCTGATCTCAATCGGCTGCATCGCGCCCTTGTAGGAGAACATGCCGTCCATCTGCGTGAACGGTACTGCAGCGGTCACTTGCGGATTCTTCATCGCAGCCGCGGCCACCGGCTGCCAATCATCAATCGGGTTCACGCCGACGATGGTGGCGTGGGGCACCATGCCGAGGATGCGCGAGCTCATTTCGCGCTGGAAGCCGTTCATCACCGACAGCACTACGATCATCGCCAATACGCCCAGGGCGAGGCCGATCATCGAGGTCATCGAGATAAACGAAACAAAACGGTTGCGGCGCTTGGCGCGGGTATAGCGCGTGCCGATGAAAATCGATAACGGTCTGAACATTCGCTTGCACCGCCTGAAAAATTAAAAAAGCCCGACGCCAGGCGCCAGGCTTGAAACGGGTCAGATGGCGACCAGATGACCTTCCTGCAGGTGCAGCACGCGGTCCATCTGGCGGGCCATGCTCATGTCATGGGTCACCACCAGGAATGCAGTGCGCATCTGGGTGCTCAGTTCCAGCATCAAATCCTTGATGCCCTGGGCGGTGTGGGAGTCGAGGTTGCCGGTGGGCTCGTCGAGCATCACCAGGCCTGGGTTGTTCACCAGGGCGCGGGCGATTGCCACACGCTGGCGCTCGCCACCGGACAGTTCGGCCGGCTTGTGCTCAAGGCGATGGCCCAAGCCGACACGCTCCAGCAAGGCCTTGGCACGCTGGCGTGCTTCCGGGATTGCGGTCTTGCCGATCAGCAGCGGCATGCAGACGTTTTCCAGTGCGGTGAATTCCGGCAACAAGTGGTGAAACTGGTACACAAAACCCAACGAACGGTTGCGCAACTGGCCACGGGCCTTTTCATTCAAGGCTGACAATTCTTCGCCAGCCAGCCAGACGCTGCCCTGGGACGGCGTGTCGAGGCCGCCCAACAGGTTCAGCAAGGTACTTTTGCCGGAACCGGAACTGCCGACGATCGCCACGCGTTCGCCCGGATGGAGCTCAAGTTGCAGGTTGGACAGCACCACCACTGACTCAGGGCCTTCCTCGTAGGATTTGCCCAGGTTGCGGCAGCTCAGGATTGCTTTTTCACTCATGCCCGATTCACTCATAACGTAAGGCCTGTGCTGGCTGGGTACGTGCCGCGCGCCAGGCTGGATACAGGGTGGCAAGGAAACTCAGGACCAACGCAGCCCCGCCCACCATCAACACGTCCTGGGCCTGAACCTGGGACGGCAAGTAGTCGATGAAGTAGACGTCTGCATTGAGGAACTTGTGGCCGATCACTTTCTCAAGCAAGGCGATGGCTGCGCTGACGTTAAGCGCGGCCAGGATGCCCACGGCGGTGCCGATCAAGGTACCCACCACGCCGATCACGGTGCCCTGCACCATGAAGATCGCCATGATCTGCCCCGGCGTGGCGCCCAGGGTACGCAGGATGGCGATGTCGCCTTTCTTGTCATTCACCACCATCACCAGCGTGGAAATGATGTTGAACGCGGCCACAGCGACGATCAGCAGCAGCAGCAGGCCGATCATGGCTTTTTCCATGCGGATGGCCTGGTACAGGTTGCCGTGGGTACGGGTCCAGTCACGGGCGTAATACTCGGTTTCACCCAAGTGCTGGGCGATATCCCAGGCACCGCGCGGGGCGTCGAACAAATCGCTGAACTTCAGGCGCAGGCCCTGCACCTGATCCGGCTGCCAGCGCTGGAGGCGGGCCAGATCGGTGAGATTGGTCAGCCCGAGGTAGCCGTCGATTTCGCCGGCGCCCACATGGAAGGTGCCGACCACGGTAAAGCGTTTCATGCGCGGAAACATGCCCGCCGGGGTCACGGTGACTTCCGGCGCGACGAAGGTCAGCTTGTCGCCGAGGCCCACGCCGAGCTTGGCTGCGGCCTTGTCGCCGATCACGATGCCGAAATCGCCAGGCGCCAGATCGTCGAGTTTGCCCTGCAACATGAACTTGTCGATGATCGACACGTTGCGTTCCTGGGCGGGGTCGATGCCATTGAGCAAGATCTTCTGCACCTCGCCATCATGGGTCAGCAGCCCCTGCATCTGGGTAAACGGCGCAACGGCCACGACCTTGGGGTTCTGCTTGACCTTGGCGGCCAGGTTTTGCCAATCGTTGATCGGCTCGCCCGACTCGATGGTCGCGTGGGGCACCATGCCCAGCACGCGGGTGCGCATCTCATGATCGAAGCCGTTCATCACCGACAGCACCACAATCATCACGACTACGCCCAAGGCGAGCCCGATCATCGAGGTCAAGGAAATGAACGACACAAAATGATTGCGGCGCTTTGCACGGGTATAACGCGTGCCAATAAATACGAAGAGAGGTCTGAACATGTCGGGGCTTGTTCGGAGGAAAAGAAGACGTCCCGGTGGCGGGGTCTGGTAAGCAGCTTTACACTCTGACCATTACCGTTACCTGGGGTTCGCCATGTCGACATTAGATGAAGAAGAGCGCCGCGAATACTACCGTATCGACGACATGATCGCACTCCAAATCAAAAACCTGTCGGCCCCCGAAGCGGCGAGCAAGGAAGTGTTGCTGGATGATTCACCGCTGTTCAACCTGCTCAGCGAATTGCACCTCAGCGAATTCGAAGCCCAGCACCTGCTGCGCCAACTGAGCGAGAAGGACCGCACCCTCGCAGCCTTCCTGCGCGTGCAGAACAAGCGCGTGGACCTGCTCAGCCAGATCATGGCACGCGGCCTGCTCGATGAGGTGGGCGCACCGCAGCCGGTGATCATCTCCGAAGGCGGCATCGACTTCCAACACCCTACCTCACTGGTCACCGGCGCTCACTTGGCCGTCAAGCTGGTGCTGATGCCCCAGGCGCTCGGCCTGCTGCTGCGGGCACGGGTCACCCATTGCGATCCCAAGGGCGATGGCTTTGACGTGGGCACGGAATTCGAGTCCATGACCGATACCCAACGCCAACTGCTGGCGCGCTACATCCTGCAAAAGCAGGCCCAGGAACGCCGCCTGGCGCGGGAACAAAGCGACGACATCTGAATTCGTATTCACTACGCCAGCCAGCCTGGCGCAAAGGAGCAACTGTGACCCTGATTTACGGCCACCGCGGTGCCAAAGGCGAAGCACCGGAAAACACCCTGACCAGCTTCCAGGAGTGCCTCAAGCACGGTGTACGCCGCTGCGAACTGGATCTGCACCTGTCCATGGACGGCGAGTTGATGGTCATCCACGACCCGACCCTCAAGCGCACCGCTGACCGGCGCGGCAAGGTCGTCGAGTATTCGGCGGCGGACCTGGTGAAGATGGACGCACGCAAAGGCGGCCCAGGCTGGATCAAACCGTGCCCGATCCCACGCCTGGAAGAGTTGTTCGAGCAGTGCGACTTCGATCACTGGCAACTGGAAGTCAAAAGCGCTTCGCGCACCCGCGCCGCGACCACCGTGCTGGCAATCCGTGAGATGGCGGTACGTTTCGGCCTGATGGACAAAGTCACCGTGACTTCAAGCTCGCGGGAAGTATTGAAAGCGGCGGTTGAACTCACCCCGGACCTGTCACGCGGACTGGTCGCCGAATACGCCTGGCTCGACCCGCTGAAGGTCGCGCAAAACTACGGCTGTGAGTATCTGGCATTGAACTGGACGCTGTGCACCCCGGAGCGTCTGGAAAAAGCCCAGCGCCAGGGTTTGCACGTGTCCGTATGGACGGTCAACGAACCTGCGCTGATGCGCAGGCTCGCCGACTTCGGCGTAGATAGCCTGATTACAGACTTTCCCGGTTTGGCCACTGCCACCCTCGGGAATTACTGAAATCGGTCTCCCCGGCCGGCTCAGGCCACCGGCCGGAGCCGCTCAAAAAAGCCGGTTGAGGCCGTCGTAGGCCGCTACCCGATAGGCTTCAGCCATGGTCGGGTAGTTGAACGTGGTGTTCACAAAATACTTGAGGGTATTTTGCTCGCCCGGTTGGTTCATGATGGCCTGGCCGATGTGCACGATCTCCGACGCCTGGTAGCCGAAGCAATGCACACCGAGCACCTCAAGGGTCTCGCGGTGGAACAGGATCTTCAGCATGCCTTGGGGCTCACCAGCGATCTGCGCACGCGCCATGCTCTTGAAGAACGCCTTGCCGACTTCATAAGGCACCTTGGCCTTGGTCAGTTCGTGCTCGTTCTTGCCAATCGAGCTGATCTCGGGAATCGTGTAGATCCCGGTCGGCACGTCGTTCACGTAGCGCCAGCTGCCGTTGTCGACGATGCTGCCAGCAGCCGAACGGCCCTGGTCATGCGCCGCACTGGCCAGGCTTGGCCAGCCGATTACGTCACCAGCGCCGTAGATATTGGTTACACAGGTGCGGTAGTTCTCGTCCACCTCGATCTGGCCACGGTTGTTGACCTTGACCCCGATGTTTTCCATGCCCAGCTTGTCGGTGTTGCCGGTACGGCCGTTACACCACAACAAGGCGTCGGCCTTGATCTTCTTGCCGGACTTGAGGTGCAGGATCACACCGTTGTCCAGGCCTTCGACCCGCTCGTACTCTTCGTTGTGGCGCACGGTGATGTTGTTGTTGCTGAAGTGGTAGCTCAACGCCTGGGAAATTTCCGAGTCGAGGAAGCTCAGCAATTGGTCGCGGTTGTCCACCAGTTCCACCAATACACCCAGGCCGCTGAAGATCGAGGCGTATTCACAGCCGATCACGCCGGCGCCGTAGATGATCAATTTGCGTGGGGTGTGGCCCAGGCTCAGGATGGTGTCGCTATCGTAGATACGCGGATGGTGGAAATCGATATCGGCCGGGCGATACGGGCGCGAACCGGTGGCGATGATGATGTGTTTGGCCACCAGCTTCTCGACCACGCCGTTGGCGCACACCACTTCGACGGTTTGCTCGTCGGCGAAGCTGCCGGTTCCGAAGAACAGGTCGACACGGTTACGGGCGTAGTAGCCGGTACGCGAAGCCACTTGTTTGGAGATAACTTTCTCGGCGCTCTTGAGCACGTCCGGGAACGAGAACCAGCGCGGCTCACCAATGGCCCGGAACATCGGGTTGGTGTTGAACTGCATGATCTGGCGGACCGAGTGACGCAAGGCCTTGGACGGGATGGTACCCAGGTGGGTGCAGTTACCGCCGACCTGGCGACGGCTATCGACCATCGCCACCTTGCGCCCTGCCTTCGCGGCGTTCATCGCCGCACCTTCTCCAGCCGGGCCGGAACCCAGTACCACCACGTCGTAGTTGTAGACAGCCATGCGTACTCCTCAGAACAGGCCAGGCGTACGGTTGGACGCCTGGCTAAATCATGCCGCGGCCAGCGGTCATGAAGGACAATTTGGCTCAAGTGTGTGAACCGGGGCACAGTCTATATAAGGCTCAACGCCGCGCACATTAACCCTTGGTCGCGTCGTAGGCCAGTATTGCCTTTACTACACGGCGCAGATTACCGCTAAATCCTGACACGGCCAGAAATTGAATTACCCTGTAGGCACGTACGTTTTTCAGGACGGGGCATTATGCGACATATAGTTATCTGTTTGATGATGATGCTGTCGATCACGGCGCATGCTAATGAGGCGGATCGATTGAAGCAGGCCGATTTCCCGGCACAGTCCCAGGAACTGGTCCTGAAAAACCAGGCGGTGCTCACGTACCTCTGGGCGGACGTGTACGCGGCGGCGCTATATGCCCCGGCGACGCTGAGCGCCAGACAGGCCTGGGACCAGCAAAAGGCGCTGCGCCTGGTGCTTTATTACTATCGCGACATCGACCGCTCCGACGTAATCAAGGCCGCCACCGCTACGCTGGAGCGCCAGCAAGCCAGCGCACGCTTGAAGCCCGAGCTGGATCAACTGCATGCCAGCTTTCGCAACATACGCAAAGGTGATCGATATGCCTTGGACTTTCATCCAGGGCGCGGCTTGAACCTTGAGATCAATGGCCAAGTGGTGTTCAGCAGCCGTAATGAGGCACTGGCCAGGGCCTACCTGGGTATCTGGCTGGCGCCCAAAGGGCTGTCTGATGAGTTGCGCGGCAAATTGTTGAAATGAAAATGGCCTGCCGTGGGGTATGCATCCACTGAACGACCGCTATCGGGGGCAAGCCCCCTCCCACATGTCGACTTGTGAATACATTCAAATGAGGGAGATAGCTTGCTCCCGATGAGGCCCTGATCGACAACACAAAACCTGCTGCCATAAAAAAGCCCCGAACCAGTCGGGGCTTTTTCATTCAACGCAGAGGCTTAGCGCGGAAACGCAGGCGGGTTAACCCCAGCCATGTCTTCCATCACGCGAACCACCTGGCAGCTGTAGCCGAACTCGTTGTCGTACCACACGTACAGCACAACACGGTTGTCCTGGGTAATGGTCGCTTCCGCGTCCACCACACCGGCGTGGCGCGAGCCAACGAAGTCGGTGGACACCACTTCCTGGGAATTGACGTAGTCGATTTGCTTGTGCAGATCGGAGTGCAGCGCCATGTAGCGCAGGTACTCGTTCATCTCTTCACGGGTGGCGGCTTTCTCAAGGTTCAGGTTGAGAATCGCCATCGACACGTTAGGCGTCGGCACACGGATCGCGTTACCGGTCAGCTTGCCGGCCAGCTCAGGCAAAGCTTTGGCAGCAGCGGTGGCAGCACCGGTCTCGGTGATAACCATGTTCAGCGCGGCGCTACGACCACGGCGATCGCCTTTGTGGAAGTTGTCGATCAGATTCTGGTCGTTGGTGTACGAGTGAACGGTTTCAACGTGGCCGTTAACGATGCCGAACTTGTCGTTCACAGCTTTCAGCACCGGCACGATGGCATTGGTGGTGCAGGAAGCGGCGGACACGATCTTGTCGTCAGCAGTGATTTCACCGTGGTTGATGCCGTGCACGATGTTCTTCAGCTTGCCTTTGCCAGGTGCGGTCAGAACAACACGGTCGACACCCGGGCAGGCCAGGTGCTGGCCCAGGCCTTCGGCATCACGCCATACGCCGGTGTTATCCACCAGCAGAGCGTCCTTGATGCCGTACTGGGTGTAATCCACCTCAGAAGGGTTCTTCGCGTAGATCACCTGGATCAGGTTACCGTTGGCGGTGATGGTGTTGTTTTCTTCATCGATGACGATGGTGCCGTTGAACGGACCGTGTACCGAATCGCGACGCAGCAGGCTGGCGCGTTTGGTCAGGTCGTTGTCGGCGCCTTTGCGCACGACAATGGCACGCAGGCGCAGGCCGTCGCCGCCACCGGTTTTTTCGATCAGGATGCGTGCCAGCAGGCGGCCGATACGACCGAAGCCGTACAGAACCACATCAGTGCCTTTGCGGGCAGCGGCGTTTTGCTGGCCAACCACATCGGCCATTTCTTCACGCACGAACTGCTCGGCAGTGCGGCCCGCGCCTTCTTTGCGGAATTTGTACGCCAACTTGCCCAGATCTACCGAGGCCGCACCGAGCTTGAGCTCGCTCATGGCCTTGAGCAGTGGGAATGTTTCGTGGACGGAGAGTTCGCTGTCGTCGGCAGAGCGATGGCGCGCAAAACGGTGCGCCTTGAGAATCGCGATGACGGACTGGTTGATCAGGCTGCGGCCATAGATCGAGCTCACCACATTGTTATTGCGGTACAGCTGACCGATAAGCGGGATCATCGCTTCTGCGAGTGCTTCACGGTCGATCCATTCACCAAGACACTGGTCGGGCTTCTGAGTCACGGGAACCTTCCACATGTAGGGGCTGAAAAAAGGGGCTACATTATGCCGCCCGACTGTCCTCGTCGCAATGCGCGCCAGGCAACAAAAAGTCCTTGCTAAAAAATACCGCCCCGCTGCAGCCCAGTAAATACGCGGGTTCCAGAAGGCCACTAGTTCAACGAGTCGACCGACTTGTCCGTAACCCTCCTAAACATTCACGCTTTTTGGCACTACATATTGAGTCAAAACACGCCATTGTTTGTCTTAGCCACTACATTTCCTACAAACCGTAATAGGCTCAGTCAGCAACTGACAGGCGGCACCTCGGGCCGTTACAATTACCGACTTTGTCGCAACGCTTGGAGCTCAACCTTCCGTGCCCGTTCTGCGTCTACCGCTACTCCCTGCCGCGGCAGGTAAACAGCACTGGGGCAACCTGCCCGGTGCCGCCCTGAGCCTGGCCATTGCCGAGGCTGCCAGCGCAGCCAAGCGCTTTACCCTGCTGCTCACCGCCGACAGCCAAAGCGCCGAACGGTTGGAGCAGGAGCTGAGCTTCTTCGCCCCCGATTTGCCGGTGCTGCATTTTCCCGACTGGGAAACCCTGCCCTACGACCTGTTCTCGCCGCACCAGGACATCATTTCCCAGCGCATCGCCAGCCTGTACCGCTTGCCGGAACTGGCCCACGGTGTGCTCGTGGTGCCGATCACAACGGCCCTGCACCGTCTGGCACCGACCAAGTTCCTGCTGGGCAGCAGCCTGGTGCTGGATATCGGCCAGAAACTCGATGTGGAACAAATGCGCACGCGCCTTGAAGCCAGCGGCTACCGCTGCGTCGATACGGTGTATGAGCACGGTGAATTCGCGGTGCGCGGCGCCCTGATTGACCTGTTCCCGATGGGCAGCAAGTTGCCGTACCGCATCGACCTGTTCGATGACGAAATCGAAACCCTGCGCACCTTCGATCCGGAGAACCAGCGCTCTATCGACAAGGTCGACTCGGTCAAGCTGCTACCCGCGCGGGAATTCCCGCTGCAAAAAGACGCGGTGACCCGCTTCAAGGCGCGCTTCCGCGAACGCTTCGATGTCGACTTCCGTCGCTGCCCGATCTTCCAGGACTTGAGCAGTGGGATTACCCCCGCCGGTATCGAGTACTACCTGCCGCTCTTTTTCGACGAAACCTCCACGCTGTTCGATTACCTGCCCCAGGACACCCAGGTGTTCTCGCTGCCGGGTATCGAGCAAGCCGCGGAAAACTTCTGGAACGACGTGCGCAACCGCTACGAAGAGCGCCGCGTCGACCCGTCCCGTCCTTTATTGCCACCCGCCGAGCTGTTCCTGCCGGTGGAAGACTGTTTCGCGCGCCTGAAAAACTGGCCGCGCGTTGTCGCCAGCCAGCAGGACGTGGACGCCGGCAGCGGCCGCGAACGCTTCCCAGCCGGAACGCTGCCGGATTTGGCGATTCAAGCCAAAGCCACGCAGCCCCTGGAGGCTTTGTCCAACTTCCTCGGCGACTTCCCCGGCCGCGTGCTGTTTACCGCCGAATCCGCCGGCCGTCGCGAAGTGCTGCTGGAATTGTTGGAACGTCTGAAACTGCGGCCAAAAACCGTCGACAGTTGGCCGGACTTTGTAAAAAGCAAAGAACGCCTGGCGATCACCATCGCACCGCTCGACGAAGGCCTGCTTCTGGATGATCCGGCCCTGGCACTGATCGCCGAGAGCCCCCTGTTCGGCCAGCGCGTGATGCAGCGGCGCCGTCGCGAAAAACGCGCCGACGCCAACAACGACGCCGTGATCAAAAACCTCACCGAGCTGCGCGAAGGCGCGCCGGTGGTGCATATCGACCACGGCGTGGGTCGCTACCTCGGTCTGCAGACGCTCGAGATCGATAACCAGGCCGCCGAATTCCTCACCATGGAGTACGCCGAGGGCGCGAAGCTCTATGTGCCGGTTGCCAGCCTGCACCTGATCGCCCGCTACACCGGCAGCGACGACGCACTGGCGCCGTTGCACCGCCTGGGGTCCGAGACGTGGCAGAAAGCCAAGCGCAAGGCCGCCGAACAGGTGCGCGATGTCGCCGCTGAACTGCTCGACATTTACGCCCGCCGCGCCGCCCGCGAAGGCTATGCCTTTGCCGACCCGAAAGCCGACTACGCCACCTTCAGCGCCGGCTTTGCCTTCGAAGAAACGCCGGACCAGCAAACCACCATCGAAGCCGTGCGCGCCGATATGCTCGCGCCAAAGCCGATGGACCGCCTGGTGTGCGGCGACGTGGGTTTCGGCAAGACCGAAGTGGCGATGCGCGCAGCCTTCATTGCCGTCCACGGCGGCCGACAAGTCGCGATCCTGGTCCCGACCACCCTGCTCGCCCAGCAGCACTACAACAGCTTCCGCGACCGCTTTGCCGACTGGCCGGTGACCGTCGAAGTGATGAGCCGCTTCAAGTCCGCCAAGGAAGTGAACGCCGCGATCGCCGACCTGGCCGAAGGCAAGATCGACATCGTGATCGGCACGCACAAGCTGCTGTCGGACGATGTGAAGATCAAGAACCTGGGTTTGGTGATCATCGACGAAGAACACCGCTTCGGCGTGCGTCAAAAGGAACAGCTCAAGGCCCTGCGCAGCGAAGTCGACATTCTTACGCTCACTGCGACGCCGATCCCCCGCACCCTGAACATGGCGGTGTCGGGCATGCGCGACCTGTCGATCATCGCCACGCCGCCGGCACGCCGGCTGTCGGTGCGCACCTTCGTGATGGAGCAGAACAAAAGCACGGTCAAAGAAGCACTGCTGCGTGAGCTGCTCCGTGGTGGCCAGGTGTACTACCTGCACAACGACGTAAAAACCATCGAGAAATGCGCCGCCGACCTCGCCGAACTGGTACCGGAAGCACGCATCGCCATCGGCCACGGTCAGATGCGCGAGCGTGAACTCGAACAGGTGATGAGCGACTTCTACCACAAGCGCTTCAACGTACTGATCGCCTCGACCATCATCGAGACTGGCATCGACGTACCGAGCGCCAATACCATCATCATCGAGCGCGCTGATAAGTTCGGCCTGGCGCAGTTGCACCAACTGCGTGGCCGCGTCGGCCGTAGCCACCACCAGGCTTACGCCTACCTGCTGACTCCGCCGCGCCAACAGATCACTTCCGACGCCGAGAAGCGCCTGGAAGCCATTGCTAACACCCAGGACCTGGGCGCCGGATTTGTGCTGGCCACCAACGACCTGGAAATCCGTGGCGCCGGCGAACTGCTGGGCGACGGCCAGAGCGGGCAGATCCAGGCCGTCGGCTTCACCTTGTATATGGAGATGCTTGAACGCGCGGTGAAAGCCATCCGCAAGGGCGAGCAGCCGAACCTCGATCAACCCCTGGGCGGCGGCCCGGAAATCAACCTGCGCTTGCCGGCCTTGATTCCCGAAGATTACCTGCCGGATGTGCACGCACGGTTGATCCTGTACAAACGCATCGCCTCGGCCACCGACGAAGAAGGCCTCAAGGATTTGCAGGTTGAAATGATCGACCGCTTCGGCCTGCTGCCGGAACCGACCAAGAACCTGGTGCGCCTGACCTTGCTTAAATTGCAGGCCGAGCAGCTGGGTATTAAGAAAGTCGACGCAGGGCCACAGGGCGGACGCATCGAGTTCGAAGCGCAAACGCCGGTAGACCCGTTGGTGCTGATCAAGCTGATCCAGGGCCAACCCAACCGCTATAAGTTCGAAGGGGCTACGCTGTTCAAATTCATGGTGCCGATGGAACGTGCCGAAGAACGCTTTAATACCCTGGAGGCGCTGTTTGAGCGCCTCATCCCGAAATCTGTTTGAAGGACGCCCCAATGCGCCTGTTCCGCATTTTGAGCTTGTTGTTGGTGGTACTGGCGCCTTCGGCATTTGCCGACAGCCCTTACCAGGTAGAAATGATCCTGGTGCGCCAAAACGCGGAACCGGTGATCAACAGCCGCGCCGCGCCGGAAAACTGGGATGCCGGGGCTGTGCGCCTGGGCGACAAGATGAGCCCGCCGCGCCTGAACAATATCGTCGACAAGCTCAGGGCCGATAACAGTTACACCGTGTTGGCGCACAAGGCATGGGAACAGAATCTCGGTGAACAGCCGGTCAAAATCGCGATCACTGACGGCGAGGAGCAGTTCGGTCAGTTCCCTATCGAGGGCACGCTGAACCTGCAACTGGGGCGCTTTACCGATATCGATGCGCAATTCTGGATCAACCAGTTCGACAGCAAGGGCAGCGTGATTGCCAGCGAGCACCTGAACCAGACCGACGTGCGCACCAAGAACAACCAACTCAACTATCTGGACGGCGGCCACCTGGCACTGCTGATCAAGATCACTTCGCTGACCGCCAAGCCACCCAGCGCACCACCGCCCGACATTCAGGACTGATCCAGCGCCATGCCCCTGACATCGTCGCTGACCAAACCCCTGGCCCCTTCGTGGGCCAATCGCTTCAAAGAGCAGAGCCTGGAGCGCGGGCGACGTTACGCGCTGGAGAACCGGGTGCGCATCGTCGAATCCGGTGACAGCACCATCATCGCCAGTTGCGAAGGCTCGGGCGGCAACGTTTACCGACAAACCATCTCGCTGCGCGAATCGGCCAAGGGCTCGCTGATTCTGGTAGACAGCCGCTGCACCTGCCCGGTGCACACCAATTGCAAACACATCGCTGCAGTCTTGCTCAAGGTCCAGGAAACCCTGGCGTATCCGGCAGCCGCCCAGGACGCCGAATTGCTGGAAAAACTCCAGGCCGTACTGGATAACCGTGTGGTGTTGCCGCAGGTGGTGATGGAGGACGTGCTGCCGGTCCCGCGCCTGTGGCTGGCGAGTGTCGAGTTCAGTGCGTTCGAACCGCGCAATGGCAAGATGCAGCGCTATATCCAGCACCGTGCCGCGCTCTCGTTCAATTACTTGGGCAACTATGTCAGCGGGCAAAAGAACGCCGACATCATCGTGCGCCAGGAAACCCAGAGCCTGCGCATCAAGCGCCATCCGGAGCTGGAACAACCCTTTCGTGAACGACTGCGCCTGCTGGGTTTCAAGATCGCCACCCGCCAGAGCAAGGCACTGCCGGAAAGCGCTGGCGAGCTCTTCGAAATGGTCAATGACAGCGCCTGGCTGAACTTCACCCTTAACGTCTCACCCACCCTGCGCGCCGAAGGCTGGGAATTGCAGATCGATGAGGATTTCGGTTTCGACCTGAGCCCGGTGGACGACTGGTACGCCACTGTCGATGACGGGCCTGAGCGCGATTGGTTTGACCTGGAGCTGGGCATCATCGTCAACGGAGAGCGGCTGAGCCTATTGCCGATCCTGCTGAATCTGATGCGCTCCCACACCGAGATCCTCAACCCGGAGAAACTCGCTCGGCGCCGCGATGACGAACTGATCCTGGTGAATATCCCCGGCCTGCCCAACGGCCACGGCCCACTGCAAGTGGCATTACCTTATGGCCGCCTGAAACCGGTTCTGGCAACGCTTGGCGAGTTTTACCTACAGGACCCTGGCACCACGCTGCGTTTGGCCAAGGCCGATGCAATTCGGTTGAACCCGCTGGAAGACCTGCCGCTGCAATGGGAAGGCGGCGAGAAGATCCGCAACTTTGCCCAACGCCTGAGGGATATCAAGGACTTCACCTGTGCGGCGCCCGAGGGTTTGAACGCGACGCTGCGCCCGTATCAGTTGGAAGGCCTGAGCTGGATGCAGTCGCTGCGGCAATTGGACGTCGGCGGGATCCTTGCGGATGACATGGGCCTGGGTAAAACCCTGCAGACCCTGGCGCATCTGCTCAGCGAAAAGATTGCCGGACGCCTGGACCGGCCCTGCATGGTGGTGATGCCCACCAGCCTCATCCCTAACTGGCTCGACGAAGCTGCGCACTTCACACCGCAACTCAAGGTATTGGCGCTGTACGGCGCGGGACGCAAGAAACACTTCGCCAACCTGCAGGACTACGATCTCCTGCTCACTACCTACGCCCTGCTGCCCAAGGATATCGACCACCTCGCCGCCCTGCCCTTGCACGTACTGATCCTGGATGAAGCCCAGTACATCAAGAATCCCTCCAGCAAGGCGGCCCAAGCGGCGCGCGAGCTGAATGCTCGGCAGCGCCTGTGCCTGAGCGGCACGCCCTTGGAAAATCATCTGGGCGAACTGTGGTCACTGTTCCACTTCCTGCTGCCAGGCTGGTTGGGCGACGTAAAAAGCTTCAACCGTGATTACCGTGTGCCCATCGAAAAGCGCGCCAGTGAGGTGCGATTGCAGCACCTCAACGGCCGGATAAAACCCTTCCTGCTGCGCCGAACCAAGGAACAAGTAGCGACGGAGTTGCCACCCAAGACCGAAATCATCCACTGGGTCGACCTCAACGAGGCCCAGCGCGACGTGTACGAAACCATGCGCCTGGCCATGGATAAAAAGGTCCGCGACGAGATCACCCGCAAGGGCGTGGCGCGCAGCCAGATCATCATCCTTGAAGCGCTGCTCAAGCTGCGACAGGTCTGCTGCGATCTACGCTTGGTCAACGACGCCGCTCTGCCTGCCCGCGGCAGCAGCTCGGGCAAGCTCGACAGCCTGCTGGAAATGCTCGACGAGTTGTTTGCCGAAGGGCGCCGGATCCTGCTGTTTTCCCAGTTCACCTCGATGCTGAGCCTGATCGAAGTCGAACTGAAAAAACGCGGCATTGCCTACGCGCTGCTCACCGGCCAGACCCGGGATCGGCGCACGCCGGTGAAGGATTTCCAGAGCGGCAAGTTGCAGATTTTCCTGATAAGCCTGAAAGCCGGTGGCGTGGGGCTTAACCTGACGGAAGCCGATACCGTGATCCACTACGATCCGTGGTGGAACCCGGCGACGGAAAACCAGGCCACTGACCGTGCGTATCGCATCGGGCAGGAGAAGCCGGTATTTGTCTATAAGCTGATTGCCCGAGGGACGGTGGAAGAGAAAATCCAGCACCTGCAGAAGGAAAAATCCGACCTGGCGGCGGGTGTGCTGGATGGACGAACCACCGGGGATTGGCAGTTGGGCAATGAGGAAATTGAAGCGTTGTTTGCGCCGCTGCCTGATAAGCAAGAGAAGCGCTGACCGTTAGATTGTTTGGTAGGCAAGCCACACACCCGGAATGAACACCCTGTGAGAGCTGACTTGCCTGCGATGGCCTCGCCGCGATGTTCAGCCGATCAACTGAGCCTTTCGCAACGCAGTGAGCGCCGCCAACCAACGCGGATCCTGCTTGTAATCGGTCGAAGCAATCGCCTTACCACGCATGCGCGCAATTCGGGGCGATGGAGTGACTTTCATCCGCTGCGCCGCAGTGAGGGCAAGCTCCGCAGCAGCACGGTCATTGCACACCAGCCCCATGTCACAGCCGGCCGTCAATGCCGCTGCGATACGACTGGCCGCATCGCCGACCACATGGGCACCGGCCATGGACAGGTCATCACTGAAAATCACCCCGTCAAATTGCAGCTCGCCGCGCAGGATGTCCTGCAACCAACGGCGCGAGAAACCAGCAGGCTGGGCGTCGACTTGCGGGTAGATGACGTGAGCCGGCATCACCGCCGCCAATTGCTTGCTCAGACGTGCGAAAGGCACCAGATCATTGGCGCGAATCTGTTCCAAGCTACGTTCGTCATTGGGAATGGCAACGTGGGAATCAGCCTCTGCCCAACCATGTCCCGGGAAGTGTTTGCCGGTCGCAGCCATGCCAGCGCTGTTCATGCCACGAATAAAGGCACCTGCGAGCACCGCAGCACGCTCGGGGTCGCCCTCAAAGGAACGGGTGCCGACCACCGCGCTGCGTTGGTAGTCCAAGTCCAGCACCGGGGCGAAGCTTAAATCCAGGCCGACAGCCAACACTTCGGTGGCCATTATCCAACCGCACTGCTCGGCCAGGTATTCAGCGTTGGGGTTATCCGCCAGCGCACGCATAGCCGGCAGGCGCACGAAGCCTTGGCGCAAACGTTGTACACGACCGCCTTCCTGATCGACGGCCAGCAGCAAATCCGGGCGCACCGCGCGAATCGCCGCGCTCAGTTCACGCACTTGGCGCGGATGCTCGATATTGCGCGCAAAAATAATCAGGCCACCCACTTCAGGCTGACGCAACAAGTGGCGATCCTCGGCCGTCAGCCAGGTACCGGCAACGTCGACCATCAAAGAACCTTGCAGGGCAGCAGTCATAAACCTTCCTTAAATAACGCACACAACCCGGTGCACTTGCTTCGCGCGATACGCGCGGCAAGCACAACGGGTTGCGAGTAAATAGCTGAATTCGGCATGGCGGCTAGCTTAGCGGATGCAAGCAGCCGCGCACACCCGGCGTAGTCAAACCTTGGCAGGAACCGGCGCAGTTTTGCTGCGTGGACGCAACTGGGCAGCAGCCATGCCCGGATCGGTCACACCGGTTTCGGCACGCATGCCGGCGGCGAGGAACGGCACCATCAGGCGCATGACCTGTTCGATGGAGGTGTTGACGCCGAAATCGGTCTCGGCAATCGCACGCAGTGCCTTGATGCCCGACATGCTGAACGCCGCCGCACCCAGCATGAAATGCACGCGCCAGAACAGTTCGATAGGCGGGATACGCGGCGCCGCTTCGTTGACCAGCAACATATAGCGGCGGAACACCTTGCCGTACATGTCTTCCAGGTAACGCCGCAAGTGGCCCTGGCTTTGGCTGAAAGCCAGGCCCAACAGGCGCATGAAAATCGATAGGTCGTTGCCACTGCGAGGCTGGACCACCAGGGCTTGCTCGACGAGGATCTCCAGCAGCTCTTCCAAGCTGGGCTTGTTGTCGGCCTTCGCCTGACGGCGCTCTAGCTCACGATCGAGACTTGCGCAAAACGGCCCCAGGAAGCGAGAGAACACCGCCTGGATCAGGGCTTTTTTCGAGCCGAAATGGTAGTTCACAGCGGCGAGGTTGACCCCTGCCTTGCTAGTGATCAGCCGCAATGAAGTTTCAGCAAATCCTTTTTCCGCGAACAATTGCTCGGCAGCATCGAGAATGCGTTCAACGGTTTCCGACTGGGCCATGACTACTCCGCCTGACAAACACTTGTTTGAAACATACGTTTCAGGGTGTGTCTTGTCAAGCCTGCGGGTTCGCTTTCCGGCCGGTCAGTCATCTATTTCATCGCTATTTAATCACATCCCTTCAGGTCTGTAGGCAGTGCCATACCTGCGTTGTAGGAAGGATGGCGAATGACCGTCCAGCGGAGCCACAGAAAAGGATGATTGCCAAGTGCAGTTCACTGTATATAATCCCAGTCACTGTATAAAAAGACAGAGCGATCAACATGCTAAAACTGACGCCACGCCAAGCTGAGATTCTGGCTTTTATCAAGCGCTGCCTCGATGACAACGGCTACCCGCCGACACGAGCTGAGATTGCGCTGGAACTGGGGTTCAAGTCCCCCAACGCCGCCGAAGAACACCTCAAGGCACTCGCCCGCAAAGGTGCGATCGAGATGACCCCCGGTGCCTCGCGCGGTATTCGCATCCCTGGCTTCGAAGCCAAAGCCGACGAATCAACACTGCCGATCATTGGCCGCGTTGCCGCTGGTGCGCCGATCCTGGCACAACAGCACGTCGAGGAGTCCTGCAACATCAACCCGACTTTTTTCCATCCGCGTGCCGACTACCTGTTGCGGGTGCACGGCATGAGCATGAAAGACGTGGGCATCTTTGACGGCGACCTGCTAGCCGTCCACACCACCCGCGAAGCCCGTAATGGCCAGATCGTCGTCGCCCGCATCGGCGATGAAGTCACCGTAAAACGCTTCAAGCGCGAAGGCAGCAAGGTCTGGCTCCTGGCCGAGAACCCTGAGTTCGCTCCGATTGAAGTAAACCTGAAAGATCAGGACCTGGTGATCGAAGGCTTGAGCGTCGGCGTCATTCGCCGCTAAAGGAGGCATCATGCAGCTCGTACACACCCCACAACACACACAACTGTCGCTGTTCGAGGCCTTTATGGCTCAACCCCTTGCGCCCATCCTCAAGGAAACGGTAGAGGCGCCCTGGAGCGCTGAACCCGAGGCGTTCAGTGAACTGTCGTTGCGCGGTGCGGCCGGGAGCTGCCTGAGCCTATTGGCACCTATCCTGCGTGATCTGAGCGAAGATCAGGATGCACGCTGGTTGACCCTGATTGCCCCGCCCGCCAGCCTTACACAGGCCTGGCTGCGGGACGCCGGCCTCAATCGTGAGCGCATCCTGTTACTGCAACCGCGCGGCGCGCAAAGTGCCCAGCAGTTGACATGCGAAGCGTTGCGCCTGGGTCGTAGCCATACGGTGGTGAGCTGGTTGAATCCGCTGAATGCGTCGGCCAAGCAGCAATTGATCAGTGCCGCACGCACGGGCGATGCACAGAGTTTGAATATTAGATTGGGATAAAAAGCTGGGTTTGATGAGGGCGCGAAGAGGGCTGATTGTAGTGAGCATGCTCATTATGCTTAGCGAGCTTCTGTGGCGAGCGAGCTTGCCCCGCGCCGGGCTGCGAAGCGGCCCTGAATAGATTGATGCGGTATATCGGATGATCCACGGCGCCTGGTTTTAGGGCTGCTTCGCAACCCAGCGCGGGGCAAGCCCGCTCACCACAACAAGTACACTCATCGAAAAATCCGCTCGCAATAAGCAGCGCGCGGCACAGACTCAGTGAAGAACCCGCGACCCATCCTCTTTCTCCGGCTCGCCTTCCGCCAGGCGACCAGCCATCTGCACACCTACGCTCAACATGGCTTTAGCCACTTCCACGTGCTGGCCTTGCAGGAACGCTTTTGCGTCCTCTGAAAAGTCCAGAATAACCAGAGAACCCTCGTCCTCAGCCCGACGCAGCTCGATTCGGCCGTCAGGCAACTCAACAATTTCCAGAAAGGACGTCGGCATAAAAGTCTGTTCTCCACGAAAGGCCGGGATTATATCAGTCATCCACCCAGCCTCGCTGAGGATCTAGGGAGGTTTCTTTACAGCTTGATGAACGGTGCTTTCTAAACCTACTCGGGGTTTAGCACTCGTTCAGGCCCTCACGAAAGCGCAGCGCCATCTTCTTCAGCTCCTGACGCCAGCCCTCCAACTCTTCCCGGCTCAATGACTTAGGCTCGTCCTCCTCCAGCGCAACTGCCAAGATCAATGGCTGCCTAACGTCACCCTTAGGCACATGGGGAACACGCGGCGGCTGAAACAGATCGGCATGGGCCTTGAGCAGGCGCGCCACCCAGCTGTCTGGGCTCTGGGCCATCTCTACCAGTTCCGCCAGCTCAGGAATCGCCATGGTCTCCAGCACTTCACGGCTCATGATCATTTCCGCACGGGGCGAACCGGCCTGGGGCAAGCGGTAGAACCCGGCGATTTCATGGCACAGGCCCAGCAAGGCGCCGTACAGGTGGAATAAGGCTGCTTCACGCCCTGCCTGAACCAGCGCGATAGCATTCATCTCCTTCCCTTCCTCGGCACGACCAAGGGCTTCCAGGGACAAACCCGCGAAGTAAATTTTCTGATTGGTACGGGTATAGAGTTCGTTGGCCATGACGGCAATCTCCACAACGAATGAGGCGCGATGCTGGCTTAACAGTGTCACGGATCAACCGAGCCCGCTGCAAGCGCAAAAAAAGGCCGCCCATACAGGCGGCCTTTGTCTATCGCAAATTAGTCGATCAAGCGCCTTGGCGCTTGTCTTCGACCTTCCACTTGCCGCCGTCGTAGAACGCTTTCCAGCCGGTCGGCTTGCCGTCTACTTCGGTCTGTACGTACTGCTCCTTGGTCTTGCGGCTATAGCGGATCACGGCTGGACGACCATCCGGGTCCTTCTTCGGCGCTTCACACAGGAAGTGGTACTTCGGATCGATCTCGTCCTTGTGCGGAACGATTTCCAGCACCAACGGCGCGCGGGTCTCGCGGTTTTTCGGGAACTGGCTTGCCGCCAGGAACAACCCCGAAGCGCCATCACGCAGGATGTAGGTATCGTTGACCTTCTCGCACTTGAGTTCCGGCATCTTCACCGGATCCATCTTCGGCGGCGCCGCATCACCGCTTTTCAGCAGTTTGCGAGTGTTCTTGCAGGTCGGATTGGTGCAACCGAAGAACTTACCGAAACGACCCGTCTTGAGCTGCATCTCGCTGCCGCACTTGTCGCATTCCAGGCTCGGCCCTTCGTAGCCCTTGATGCGGTAGGTGCCCTCTTCAATCTCGTAGCCGTTGCAATCCGGGTTGTTACCGCAGATGTGCAGCTTGTGCTTCTCGTCCAGCAGATAGGCGTCCATAGCCGTGCTGCAGATCGGGCAGCGGTGCTTGCCACGCAAGACCAGCGACTCGGACTCACCTTCGTCATCGGCGGCGATTTCATCACCCGGCACCAGATTGACCGTGGCCTTGCAGCGTTCTTTCGGCGGCAAGCTGTAGCCCGAGCAACCAAGGAACACGCCGGTGGATGCCGTACGAATCTGCATCGGGCGGCCGCACGTCTGACACGGGATATCGGTCATAACCGGCTGGTTGGCACGCATGCCGCTCTCAGGGCTCTCAGCTACTTCGAGTTTCTTTTTGAAGTCGCCGTAGAACTCGTCGAGTACATTTTTCCAGTCGCGCTCACCTTGGGCCACGTCATCGAGGTTCTCTTCCATGCCGGCGGTAAAGCCGTAATCCATCAGGTTGGAGAAGCTCTCGGACAGACGCTCTGTAACGATGTCGCCCATCTTTTCCGAATAGAACCGACGGTTGTGCAGCGCTACATAACCACGGTCCTGAATGGTGGAGATGATCGCCGCGTAGGTCGATGGACGACCGATACCGCGCTTTTCCATTTCCTTGACCAGGCTGGCTTCCGAGTAACGCGCCGGTGGCTTGGTGAAGTGTTGGGACGGGTCGAGCTTGATCAGCTTCAACGTATCGCCCTGGGCCATGTCCGGCAGTACATCGTCGTCACCAGGCTTGGCGATTTGCGGCATCACGCGGGTGTAGCCATCAAACTTGAGGATACGGCCCTTGGCACGTAGTTCGAAGTCGCCAGCACCCACGCTGACGGTTGTCGACAGATATTGCGCCGGCAGCATCTGGCAAGCCAGGAACTGGCGCCAGATCAGCTCGTAGAGGCGCTCAGCGTCGCGCTCCATGCCACTCAGCTTGCTTGGCTCGGTGTTGGCATCGGAAGGACGAATCGCTTCGTGAGCCTCCTGGGCGCCTTCTTTGCTGCTGTAGACGTTCGGCTTCTCCGGCAGGTACTTATTGCCGAATTCGCTTTCAATATAGGTACGCGCCATTGCCACCGCGTCTTGCGACAGGTTGGTGGAGTCAGTACGCATATAAGTGATGTAGCCGGCTTCGTACAGACGCTGGGCCATCATCATGGTTTTCTTCACGCCGAAGCCCAGGCGGTTGCTCGCGGCCTGCTGCAGGGTGGAGGTGATGAACGGTGCCGACGGTTTGCTGCTGGTCGGCTTGTCTTCGCGCTTGACGATGCTGTAGCTGGAGGCCTTGAGCTTTTCCAGCGCGGCCATGGCCTGAGCTTCGTTCAGCGGCTTGAAGGCTTCACCTTTCTCGCGGGCCACTTCAAAGCGCACGTTGTTGCCCTTGGCAGTGCCCAGGTCGGCGTGGACTTCCCAATACTCTTCAGGGTTGAACGCACGGATCTCACGCTCACGCTCCACCACCAGCTTGACCGCTACCGATTGCACACGACCGGCGGACAGGCCACGGGCGATCTTGGCCCATAGCAGCGGCGAGACCATGTAACCCACGACGCGGTCGAGGAACCGACGGGCCTGCTGCGCGTTAACACGATCGATATCGAGCTCGCCCGGCTTGGAGAAGGCTTCCTGAATGGCTTTCTTGGTGATTTCGTTGAACACCACACGCTTGTAGCGGCTGTCGTCACCGCCAATGGCTTCGCGCAGGTGCCAGGCAATGGCTTCCCCTTCGCGGTCCAAGTCCGTCGCGAGATAGATGGTGTCGGCATCTTTGGCGAGCCGGCGCAGCTCTTCGATGACCTTTTCCTTGCCCGGAAGGATTTCGTACTTGGCCTTCCAGCCATGATCCGGGTCCACACCCATGCGCGAGACCAGCTGCTTGCGCGCTTTCTCTTTAGGCGTGAGCACCGGACCTTCGCCCGCAGCCGCCTTGCCGCGCTTGGCGGCAGGCTCCTTGCTGGCGCTAGCCGAACCGCTGGTGGGCAGGTCTCGGATATGGCCGATACTCGACTTCACCACGTACTCGTTACCCAAGTACTTGTTGATGGTCTTGGCCTTAGCCGGGGATTCCACAATGACCAGCGATTTGCCCATGGATCGGAAAATTCCTGAATTCGAGAAGTGAAAGGCGGTTGGCGCCTGACGCGGCAACGCTATATATAGTGGCAACAAGGTGAGGTCAAGCGCAGCATTCTGCGCCGCCTGCCGTTATTGCCCTGAAAAAAGACTGGGTTCGGCCTGGACCAAAGCAAAGCGCGGGACCTGCTCGCCGTCTACTTCGACGGTCTCCAGGAACATGCTCAAGGGACGCACCCAAAAGCCGTAATCGCCATACAGTGCTTGGTAGAACACCACTTCTTCTTCGGTCTCGGAATGCCGTGCCACGCTGAAAACGCGGTACTGCGGACCTTTATAATGTTGGTAGAGCCCTGGTTCGACTTTCATGCTCTGGCCCCCTTACAAAATTTGTTGAAAAAAAATATTAAAAATTCCAAAAAACAAAAACCGGGGCACTTGGCCCCGGCTTCCGTCAACTCAACGCTTAGACGCGTTCGAAGACGGTGGAAATGCCTTGGCCGAGACCAATGCACATGGTTGCAACCCCAAGGTTACCGCCATTTTGCTTCATCACGTTAAGCAAAGTGCCGGAAATACGCGCACCGGAACAACCGAATGGGTGGCCCAGGGCAATCGCACCGCCGTGCAGGTTAACCTTCTCGTTCATCTTGTCGAGTACTTTCAAATCTTTCAGCACCGGCAGGGCCTGTGCGGCGAAAGCTTCGTTGAGCTCGAAGAAATCGATATCGGAGATAGTCAGGCCCGCGCGCTTCAACGCTTTTTGTGTGGCCGGTACAGGACCATAGCCCATGATTGCCGGGTCCACACCTGCCACTGCCATCGAACGAATCACCGCCAGCGGCTGGATGCCCAGGTCCTGGGCACGCTGCGCCGACATCACGATCATGCACGAAGCACCGTCGGTGATTTGCGACGAAGTACCCGCTGTCACGGTGCCGCCCTTTGGATTGAATGCCGGCTTCAGGGCCGCCAAGCTTTCCAGGGTGGTGTCCGGACGAATGGTTTCGTCGTAGTCGAACAGTTTCAAGAAGCCGTTCTCGTCGTAACCGTTCATCGGGATGATTTCATCCTTGAACTTGCCTTCCACGGTCGCCTTGTGGGCGAGTTGGTGGGAGCGCAAGCCGAACGCGTCCTGGGCTTCGCGGGTAATGCCGTGCATCTTGCCGAGCATTTCTGCGGTCAAGCCCATCATGCCAGAGGCTTTCGCCGCGTAGAGCGACATGTGCGGGTTTGGATCGACGCCGTGCATCATGCTGACGTGGCCCATGTGCTCCACGCCACCGACTACAAAAACATCCCCGTTGCCAGTCATGATCGCTTGGGCGGCGGTGTGCAGCGCGCTCATGGACGAACCGCACAAGCGGCTCACGGTCTGGCCAGCAGCTGTGTGCGGGATCTGAGTCATCAGCGACGCCATGCGCGCGATGTTCCAGCCCTGCTCCAGGGTCTGGTTGACGCAGCCCCAGATTACGTCTTCGACTTCGTTCGGGTCGACCTTGACGTTGCGTTCCAGCAATTTGCTGATCAGGTGCGCGGACATGTCTTCAGCGCGGGTGTTGCGGTGCATGCCGCCCTTGGAGCGGCCCATCGGTGTGCGACCGAAGTCGACAATCACCACGTCTCTTGGATTCAAGCTCATAAATATTCTCGCTCTAGTCGTCTGGGCGCTTAACCGAAGAAGCTCTGGCCATTTTTGGCCATTTCACGCAGCTTCGCGGTCGGGTGGTACAGCGGGCCCAGATCAGCGTATTGATCAGCCAGGGCAACGAATTCGGCCACACCGATCGAGTCGATGTAACGCAGCGCACCGCCACGGAATGGAGGGAAACCAATACCGTACACCAAGCCCATATCGGCTTCGGCAGCGGTTTCAACGATACCGTCTTCCAGGCAGCGAACGGTTTCCAGGCACAGGGCAATCATCATCCAGTTGATGATGTCCTCATCGGACACCTCACGCTGTTCGTAGATGACAGGTGCGAGCACTTCGTGAACCGATGGATCGGCGACTTTTTTCTGCTTGCCCTTCTTGTCGGTCTCGTAGGCGTAGAAGCCCTTGCCGTTCTTCTGGCCCAGGCGCTTGGCTTCATAGAGAGCATCGACAGCGGAGCGGCGGTCGTCTTTCATGCGGTCCGGGAAGCCTTCAGCCATCACGTCACGACCGTGGTGGCCGGTGTCGATGCCGACCACGTCCATCAGGTACGCCGGGCCCATCGGCCAGCCGAATTTTTCCATGACTTTGTCGATGCGCACGAAGTCAACACCGGCGCTCACCAGCTTGGCGAAACCACCGAAGTACGGGAACAGCACGCGGTTGACCAGGAAGCCTGGGCAATCGTTGACTACGATCGGGTTCTTGCCCATTTTCTTGGCGTAGGCAACGGTGGTGGCAATAGCCAGCTCGCTGGACTTCTCGCCACGGATCACTTCCACCAACGGCATCATGTGCACCGGGTTGAAGAAGTGCATGCCGACGAAGTTTTCCGGACGCTTGAGGGCCTTGGCCAGCAGCGAGATGGAAATGGTCGAGGTGTTCGAGGCCAGGATGGTGTCGTCTTTGACGTGGCCTTCAACTTCAGCCAGTACCGCCTGCTTGACCTTCGGGTTCTCGACAACGGCTTCGACCACCAGGTCGACATGGCCGAAATCGCCGTAGGACAGCGTAGGACGAATACCGTTAAGCACTTCAGCCATTTTCGCTGCAGTCATGCGACCTTTATCAACGCGCCCCACGAGCAGCTTGGCGGCTTCGGCCAGACCTTGCTCGATACCGTGCTCATTGATGTCTTTCATCAGGATCGGCGTGCCTTTGGACGCCGACTGATAGGCAATACCGCCGCCCATGATACCGGCGCCGAGTACGGCAGCCTGTTTCACGTCCTTGGCGATTTCGTCGTAGGCCTTGGCCTTTTTCTTCAGTTCCTGATCGTTCAGGAACAGTCCAATCAGGCTTTGGGCAGCCGAGGTTTTCGCCAGTTTGACGAAGCCTGCCGCTTCCACTTCCAGGGCTTTATCGCGACCGAAGCTCGCAGCTTTCTGGATGGTTTTGATCGCTTCAACCGGCGCCGGGTAGTTCGGACCTGCCTGGCCAGCGACGAAACCTTTGGCGGTTTCGAACGACATCATTTGTTCGATGGCGTTGAGCTTGAGTTTTTCCAGCTTCGGCTGACGCTTGGCCTTGTAATCAAATTCGCCGCTGATGGCGCCCTTGATCAGGTTCAGTGCGGCTTCGGCCAGTTTGTCCGGAGCAACCACGGCGTCGACGGCACCGACTTTCAGCGCGTCTTCAGCACGGTTTTCCTTACCGGCGGCGATCCACTCGATGGCGTTGTCGGCCCCGATCAAGCGCGGCAGGCGCACGGTGCCGCCGAAACCTGGGTAGATGCCCAGTTTGACTTCAGGCAGGCCGATTTTGGCGGTGGTCGACATGACGCGGAAGTCTGCGGCCAGGCACATTTCGAAGCCACCGCCCAGCGCGATGCCATTGATCGCGGCAACGGTCGGTACGTTGAGGTCTTCGAAATCGCTGAAAATCTTGTTGGCTTCGAGGTTGCCAGCCACCAGCTCGGCATCGGGCAGCTTGAAGTTGTCGACGAATTCGGTGATGTCAGCGCCGACGATAAACACGTCCTTGCCGCTGGAGACGATCACGCCCTTGACCGAAGCATCTGCTTTGATGGTGTCTACGGCCTGACGCAGTTCATTCAGGGTTAGACGGTTGAACTTGTTGACGGACTCACCCTTGAGGTCGAATTTCAATTCGACGATGCCACTTTCAAGAGCCTTAACCGTGATGGCTTTACCTTCGTAAATCATCAACTGATCTCCACGATATGGAAGCTGAACAGTACACATTGGACGCTGGCCTCTGGTTGGACACTGGCCTTTAGGTCAATGCTCACTCCAATCCGCCAGGCACACCCGCCAATGCGATAGTCGGGATGTATGTGCGCGCGGTCTGACAGACAAACGCTCAATTCATACGCCCGTTTGATTTGGGTACGCCACCTTCATCCAATTCCAGGCAATTGTCAATCGCTCGAAAGGCTAGGAAAAACGCGACTTTCCAGTCATTTCAGAACTCAAACCATAGGCGCACGCTTCGCCAATATTCAAATATTCACGAAATCAATTATAGGAAGGATGTGGGAAAAGACTGTACAGAACGGGATATCCGGCTAGGCTAGCCGCAACCATAACGCGCACGGATGAACATCCGACGCAGCAAGCACAGATTACCGGCCTGCCTGGCCAACTCCAGCCCGATGATGATGTCGGGCTTTTTATTGCCTGAAATTCAGTAGACGCTTCAGGCCAGCGCTTTGAGCAGCGCATCAATGGCGAGCAAATCACTCGCTTCGCCCTTCTCGCCCCAATACAGGGCAATCATCTGCTTGTCGGCCTCGACCTTGTAGACGTTGGCCGGCAGCGTTGCAAAATGCGGCAACAACTTCTCATCGTCGCAGACTTCACGCCATTGATTAACCCACACACCCGGCTCCAACTGCCAATAACTCCAGGTTGCCGGCGTGCTGCCGCGTCGTGGCCGGCAGTATTGCGCACAGGGGCTCGGCGGCTCTTGCTTGAGCCAGTGCGGCCACTCCTGAGGTGCCAATTGCATGGCCAGGCCGATGCGGCGCGCCTCCATGCGCAGGGCCATTCGCCCACTCTGGTGGCGCGAAGGGCGTAGCCATGCCAGAGGGCTCAGAACCACCACAAGGATTGACACCACTATCCAGACCGTCATATGAGTACCCCCGAATTTTTAGATGAGCGGATTTGACCTGACGCAACCCCATCCGCTTGAAAGCAGCCATACTGAACTTATTGCAGTCCCCTGGAGGAACGCCCCATGTCCTACACACATATTCTGGTCGCCGTCGACCTGACCGAAGAGTGCGATCCAGTGATCAAGCGCGCGCAGGCTTCAGCAATCGCCAACGGCGCCAAGCTGTCACTGGTACACATCGTCGAGCCCATGGCCATGGCGTTTGGCGGCGATGTGCCGATGGACCTTTCCCAACTGCAACAACAACAGTTCGATCAGGCCAAAGAACGCCTGGACCGGTTGATCATCAAATACCCGGAACTGACCAAGGAAAACTCCCACCTCACTTACGGCCAACCGCGCCAGGAGATCCACCACCTGGCCAAGGAACAGAACTGCGATCTGATCGTGGTGGGCAGCCATGGCCGTCACGGCTTGGCATTGCTGCTGGGCTCCACCGCCAATGATGTACTGCACGGAGCGCCGTGCGATGTGTTGGCCGTTAAGTTGGTAAAAAGCTCGTAACTCCGATGAAGATGCAATGCAGGAGGGGGCTTGCCCCCGATAGCAGCCTCTCAGTAGAAACACCACTGACTGAGACACCGCTATCGGGGGCAAGCCCCCTCCCACATTTGAGCCGCTTTTTTACTGACCTCAAGTCACTCAGGCATCTAACTCTGCCCAACGCTCCATCAGCACTTCCAGCTCCTGGTTCAACTTCTCCAGAGAAGCGATGACCTTGGCAGTTTCCGCCGCCGGACGCAGATAAAAACCCGCATCAGCCATGTCGGCTTCTACCGCAGCAATTTGCTGTTCCTTGGCGTCGATATCACCCGGCAAGGCTTCCAGCTCGCGCTGCAACTTGTAGCTGAGCTTCTTCTTGGCCGTCGGCGCAGCCTCGGGTGCAGGGGCAGCAGTGGCAACAGGCGTGACCACCGCCGAGTTCAAGTCGGCCTTGCCGGACTTACTCTCGGTCACGCCCAACAGGCGCGGTGAACCGCCCTGGCGCAGCCAGTCCTGATAGCCACCGACGTATTCGCGCACCTTGCCTTCACCTTCGAAGACCAGGGTGCTGGTGACCACGTTATCGAGGAATGCCCGGTCGTGGCTGACCATCAGCACAGTGCCGTTGAAGGTCAATAAGACCTCTTCCAGCAGTTCAAGGGTTTCTACGTCGAGGTCGTTGGTCGGTTCGTCGAGCACCAGCAAGTTGGCAGGTTTGCTGAACAGTTTGGCCAACAGCAAGCGTGCGCGCTCACCACCGGACAAGGCCTTGACCGGCGTCCGTGCGCGCTGCGGGCTGAACAGGAAGTCGCCCAGGTAGCTCAGCACGTGGCGGCTCTGGCCGTCGATGTCGATAAAGTCGCGGCCTTCAGCCACGTTGTCGATCACGGTTTTTTCCAGGTCCAACTGATGGCGTAACTGGTCGAAGTAAGCCACGTCGATGCGTGTGCCCTCCTCCACGGTGCCGCTGGTAGGTTTCAGACCATTGAGCATCAGCTTGAGCAAGGTAGTCTTGCCGGTACCGTTGGCGCCCAGCAGACCAATACGGTCGCCACGCTGCAGGACCATGGAGAAGTCCTTGATCAGGAACGGACCGTCCGGGTGATGGAAGCTGACGTTTTCCAGCACCATCACTTGTTTACCCGACTTGTCGGCGGTATCGAGCTGGATATTGGCCTTGCCGGTGCGCTCACGACGCTCGCTACGCTCAACACGCAGGGCTTTGAGGGCGCGCACGCGGCCTTCGTTACGGGTGCGGCGCGCCTTGATGCCCTGGCGGATCCAGACTTCTTCCTGGGCCAGCTTTTTGTCGAACAGCGCGTTGGCAGTTTCTTCAGCCGCCAGCGTCGCTTCTTTGTGCACCAGGAAGCTGGCGTAGTCGCCGTTCCAGTCGATCAAGCCGCCGCGATCCAGTTCAAGGATGCGCGTGGCCAGGTTTTGCAGGAAAGAACGGTCGTGCGTGATGAACAGCACGGCGCCCTGGAAATCCTTGAGGGCTTCTTCAAGCCAGGCGATGGCGCCGATGTCCAGGTGGTTCGTTGGTTCGTCGAGCAGCAACAGATCCGGCTCGGACACCAGGGCCTGGGCCAGCAGCACGCGGCGACGCCAGCCGCCGGACAACTCGGCGAGGGTCTTGTCGGCCGGCAGTTGCAGGCGGCTCAGGGTGCTGTCCACCAGTTGCTGCAGGCGCCAGCCATCACGTGCTTCGAGGTCCTGCTGAACGTGCATCAGCTTGTTCAGGTCTTCCTCGGTGACGCAGTTCTGCGCCAGGTGATGGTATTGCGCAAGCAACTCGCCCACACCGTCCAGGCCTTCGGCAACCACGTCGAACACTGTCCGTCCGTCGGCCACCGGCAATTCTTGCGGCAATTCGCCAATCTTGAGGCCCGGGGCGCGCCAAACAGAGCCGTCATCGGGCTTTTGGTCGCCTTTTACCAGCTTCATCATGCTGGACTTGCCGGTGCCGTTGCGGCCGATGATGCACACCCGCTCACCACGGGCGATCTGCCAGGACACCTTGTCCAACAACGGCATAGCGCCGAAAGCAAGGGACACATCGCTGAATTTGAGCAGGGTCATACGCTTCTCCAAAAACTGGGCGCGCATTCTACCTGAGTTGAGGGTGGGATGCGGCCAGCATTTTCAAGGCCGACACGTTCTGTAGGACATTTCCCGTAAACCTGAACGAACCGGCCAGCAAAGCTTTCGCCGGTCGCTGGCAAAAGGCTAAGCTAGGGGCAATCAGCGTCGGCAGTGCCGGCGCTAGTCGTGATTTCTCTGCACGGACGTCTCATGCGCAGTCGCCTTTTCAACTTTTTATCTTGTCTGCTTCTTTCCGCCACCGCCGTTCAATCCGCCCAGGCCGTGGACCTCACCACCCAACGTCAATATTACGATGAAGCCAAGCGCGCTCTGGCCAAGGGCGATACCGGCCCGTACATGCAATACAGCCAGGCCCTGGCCGATTATCCGCTTACACCGTACCTGGCCTACGACGAACTGACTGCGCGCCTGAAAACCGCGAGCAACCAGGAAATCGAGCAGTTCCTGGCCAAAAACGGCGACCTGCCCCAGGCGAACTGGATGAAACTGCGCTGGTTGCGCTGGCTGTCCGAGCGTGGCGACTGGCAAACCTTTGAAAAGTACTACGACCCCAAACTCAATTTCGTCGAACTGGACTGCCTGCACGGCCAATACCAGCTCACCCACAACCTCAAGGCCGAAGGCTACAAGACCGCCGAAAAGCTGTGGATGACCGGCAAATCCCAACCCGCCGCCTGTGATGCCACCTTTGGCCAGTGGGCCGCCGACGGCCAACTCACCGAACAGAAAATCTGGGACCGCACCAAACTCGCCGCCGAAGCGCGCAACTACGCGCTGGCCAACAGCCTGGTAAAAACCCTGCCAACCCTCGGCGCCCAAGGTCGCCTGATGGTGGACGTGGCGCAAAAGCCCGACATGCTAAGCGATCCATCGCGCTTCCAGCCGGCCACCGAGGCTATGTCGGATGCCGTAGGCCTGGGCCTGCGCCGCCTGGCGCGCCAGGACCCGGACAAAGCCATGGCCCTGCTCGACGGTTACGCCAGCAGCATGCACTTCTCCCGTGACGAAAAAGTGGCAATCGCCCGTGAAATCGGCCTGACCCTGGCCAAGCGTTTCGACCCACGTGCCCTTGAGGTGATGACCAAATACGACCCGGAACTGCGCGACAACACCGTCTCCGAATGGCGCCTGCGCCTGCTGTTGCGCCTGGCGCGCTGGGAAGATGCCTACCAGTTGACGCGCAAACTCCCACAAGACTTGGCCACCTCCAACCGCTGGCGCTACTGGCAGGCGCGCAGCCTTGAACTGGCTGAGCCGAAGAACCCGCAAGCATTGGTGCTCTACAAGAACCTTTCGCGGGAACGGGACTTCTACGGTTTCCTCGCCGCCGACCGCTCCAAGGCTCCGTACCAGTTGAACAACAAGCCGCTGGTGATGAGTCAGGCGCTGGTCAATAAAGTGCGTAACACACCCGGCGTGCGTCGCGCTCTGGAGTTCTACGCCCGTGGCCAGATCGTGGATGGCCGCCGCGAGTGGTACCACGTCAGCCGTCATTTCAACCGTGATGAGATGGTCGCCCAGGCCAAGCTGGCGTACGACATGAAGTGGTACTTCCCGGCGATCCGCACCATTAGCCAGGCCCAGTACTGGGACGACCTGGATATCCGCTTCCCAATGGCCCACCGCGACACCTTGGTGCGTGAAGCCAAGGTGCGGGGCCTGCATTCGAGCTGGGTATTCGCCATTACCCGCCAGGAAAGCGCCTTCATGGACGACGCCCGCTCCGGCGTAGGCGCCAGCGGCCTGATGCAACTGATGCCCGGCACCGCCAAGGAAACCGCGCGCAAATTCAGCATCCCGCTGGCTTCCCCGGCCCAGGTCCTGGACCCGGACAAAAACATCCAGCTCGGCGCCGCCTACCTGAGCCAGGTGCACAGCCAATTCAACGGCAACCGCGTGCTCGCTTCCGCCGCGTACAACGCCGGCCCCGGCCGCGTGCGCCAGTGGCTGCGCGGAGCGGATCACTTGAGTTTCGATGTATGGGTGGAAAGCATCCCATTCGACGAAACCCGTCAGTATGTGCAAAACGTGTTGTCTTATTCGGTGATCTACGGGCAAAAACTCAACTCACCACAGCCGCTTGTGGATTGGCATGAGCGCTATTTTGATGACCAGTAAGGTCTGAAGCCACTCTGAAAATGCCCGCATCGAAAGATGCGGGCATTTTCATTTCCACGGCTGAAAATATTCTGATCGCCCGGGGAAATACACATACAGAAAAAACATGATGGAACGCGAAAAGTCTGATGTTCACTCAGCCCACGAGCTCAGTCGATAAATCATCTCTGAGTGACTGACTTCAAAATGGCCTAGAGAGAAACTCAGACATGACACTCACGTCCATCAGCAGCCGCTTAAACACTCAGCCCGCGACCAACATCATCACCCCCCCGCCACTCTTCGAGATCAAGAGTGAAAAGCCGCACACGCCTGATCAAGATGCCGGCAAAACGCCGCAAGCCAAGGCCGATCAGGAATTGGCCGTGCTCTTTGCCGCCGTATCAGCCAGATCGGCGAAAACCGGCCCATCGTACGATGGCATCGAGAGCGTTGAGGGTATCCCGCCAAGTTCGACCTTCGGCCAGTGGTGGACGCACCTGCATACGCTGCTCAAGCATCCCCAATTCGTCGAATGGGCAACGCAAAGGCACATTAATCTTTCCAAACCCTTAATGATCAGTCTGCGTGACGAGATCACCTTCACCATGACTGATGGGCGCCGGGAGGTGTTCAGGGCAACGGATGAAAACCCGCTCTGGCCGGTCGTTGTGGCGCCGATTCTTCGCGCCGCCAACGTTGTGGCGGCGGGCAACAGCCCCCTTCGTCTGTCCGCATCGGACTCCACATCTGCGCCCTTTGAAGTGGTGGCGAATTTTCACGGTGAATCGGTACCCCTCACGACGTCACGGACAGCAGAGCTGCAGCAGACCCAGACATTCACCAAAAACGCCGCCAACGCGGTTCCGAACAAGGTCGAGGATGGGCCGGCCAATACGGGCAAGCTCAATACAGAGCGGACCGCCCTTGGCGACTTGGTGGACACGCGCGCGCTCTGCGAAAAGCTCAAGGGCCTTGTGCGCTATGGTACCGAGGGGATTGAGGAGCGGTTAAAGAACACAACGATAGAGGTGCACCCGCACTCGTCATTCGGCCAACGCCCCGAAGCCGGCCCTGGACGCACCGTGACACTTGAGCAATTTATCCTGGCAAATAACTGGCGGTTGCCCAGTACGCTTGAAGCACTGGAGAACATGATCAGCACGCTCAATGCCCCGCCATTGCAGGCACCACGCCTAGGCAGCCTGGGTGGGGCGATCTCGTGGCCGGCCCCGCTGGGCGACCACGACCAAAAGAGCGTTTACAGTCATTTTCACTACAACCTGCAACTACCGGCGTTGGTGAAGGAAAGAACGGAGCCCCAAAACCCACGGGGAGTTTTGGGTTATCTCACAAGCCACCTGCACATTTCCCAAAACGAATTGCGCGACCCACTTAAAGTCATCGAAAAAATCATCAACACACCAAAAGCCATCGAACTCGAAGCCGCCTTGCACCAAAAGATGGGGGATGGCTGGAAGACCAGCTCTAGCCATGACTGGCTGTTGACTGCCATCGCTACCACTCTGGACCCAGAAAGCATGTTTGGCCCGCAACTCAATCATCTCGCGGGTTTCAATCTGGCCGACGGACGTTTCATGGGGCAGCCCCTTGCAACTATCAAGCAGGCGTTCATTGACCACCTGATAAAACTGAACAGAGCCTCGCCGGACATGGCGCCCATTGCTGCACAAATGCTGCTTTCGCGTACAGCGCCGGATTTATTGGTCAAAAACGTTCCTGCCAGCATTACGTTGGGATCGGCGGCGTGGGTGAGTTTCAAAGCGGCGGTGACGCGGATCGAGGCCTATAGCCCTGGTGCCACGATGCAGATGACGTTTGCGCAAGTGTGTGCCAGAGATGCCCTGGACCCGATTTCGCAAGAGGGGCAGGCCATTCAGCAAGTCACATCGCGAGCGGCGCTTATTGAGTGGGGCAAGATCAACGGCGAACTCGTGCCCCGCGATGACGGGAACTATCCTCAGGCTGACATTGATCGGGTCCAGCGCGCGCTCGCTGACAAAACTTCAACGTTGCAACAAGCCGTCGAGCAACTTGCCACTAAGGTGCCGACCCAACGCGATGTGGCGCTACAGCAACTCAAGCAACAATTCGGCGAGGGGCTTCCCTACGAACTTAAATGCTTTCGCGATAATAGCCCCCGCGGCAGAGGCCACGGAGACCTTGCTAGCTCCACGCAGCCAAAATATTCGCTACTGGACTTTTATCTTTCAAAACCCGAAGTCAATCCGTTTTCTAATTGGGTATCCGATAACAACACGATTGCCCCCAGCATGATTGCCCGTCTTGCTCACTTGCCAGACGCAAAATCCCTCCATAAGCAAGCCTTTGTCGACTACACGGAAGGCACCAAAAAAGCACAGGCGAGCGTGATAAAAAACCAGCTTGCGAAACTTCCTCTGGAAGATCGCAAGAATCTTGAGTTTGGCAGCATTCGTATATTCATAGAGGGTCAGGTCAGCCGTTATGAAAGCAACCTCCCAGGTTTCACAATTAATGACGAAGATAAAGTACCCAGCCAGCCGAAAGAGCAAAAGGCACTGATCTTCCAGACCGAGCGCGACGGGAACCTGGAGTTTTATGAAATATCAGCACAAAAAGGCCAAATAAATAAACGTGACGATCTGAAGACAAACTTTAAGGAAGGCCCCCAAGGAGATTGGGTCAAGGTGCCCAGCCATCAAGGTTCAAAATGGACAAATACGGCGATCCATGAAGTCAAACCAAGCGCCTCCCAAGATGCAGTACAACAACGGGCCCGGCAATTGCCAGTGACCATCCCTGCCTCGTTCAGCAGCGCGCGCAGTGCCTATATCAGTAATACGGTAGTCAATTACTCCAACCCGGAATCAAACTTTGAGCAACTACTGGAACTGACTAAAAGCATCACAACATTCGATGAAGAGGCCAATAAGGAAAAAGCCCTGTTTAACATAATTGTAGGGCTAATACCTGGGGCGTCTGCCGTTAAAAACCTGATCAATGGAGACCCCTTGGCGGCACTGGGAGATCTGTTGTTTGACGGAGTGATGTACTTGACCGGCTCGGCCCTGGGCAGAGGCGCGAGTGCCGTTGGCGGTCCCAGAGGCGCGACCCGGGTGGCCATGGCGAGCAGCCGAATAGGTCGCGGCGTGCTGGGTAAGGCCTCGGGCGCGCCGGCCAGCAGTGCCCGGCTGGCCGCAGGCACGAAACCCCTTAATGCACGGCAACTGTCGCAGAGCACGATGGATCACGCTCAACTGCGTGCGTTTGCCGAACGAGCCGACATAGCGGAAGGCACTTATCGCGCCCCCGGTGCACTCGAACCCAGCCGAGTAACCGCCCAACTGGATAACAAAACCGGTCACTGGCTGCACTATGACGTGAATAAAAACACAGCTTACGGGAAGAAACTGGATAACTTCTCACCCGACAATCATCGGCCAATTTCAGCCGCAACAGGCAGTCAACCTGCAACTTCACCTGTGTCTTTCGAAAAAAGTCTGGCCTATGACAACGTCATACAAATGAAAGGCACGATGAAAGACCTCAAACTTGTGGCCAATGAAATGCATGTGTTCGTCGACACCTATAAAGGTGTTGATCGCCTGAATATTGTCGCCCACGGTCTTGAGCGCAGCCGACTGGACAGATTTTTGAACCGTGGAAGCAGCATCGTTATCGACAATACCGCGTACTCGGCCAAAGACTTGGTCGCTTTGTTGAACACGAAAGGCGTCGACCCCAGCGCCTTTAACAATGTGCGGCTATTGGTTTGCTACTCTGGCGAGGGTGGCAGTCGCGCCTTCGGCAGCTTGCTGCAAAAGGAGATCAACCGGCCGGTGAAGGCGTTCGAGGGCTCGGTTTCAATGCAACACGGCTCTACGTCATTGACGGCCGCGCGAGACGACCTGATTGCGCGGATCAACGAGATCAGCCCCGGCATCTCTGCTAAAAACGCCGAGCGGCTGGCAGATATGAACATGTATCAGGCCTTTGTAGGGAAAGTCACCCAGCACGTTGTCAAGACTCACGGTACCAAGATAAAGATGAACGTGGCGCTTCTGGGCGAGCCCAAACACTATGTGGACACTAGGGTTTGGTACAAACCTGTCTACTTCCGTTAGCACTGGCGCCAGGCATAGCAGGTCATTGCGCTTGCGCACCACTACTGAACTGCAATGCCGCCAACCGCGCATACAACGGGTTGCTCGCAATCAGCTGCTGATGCGTGCCCACCGCAACCAGTTTGCCTTGGTCCATTACCGCAATGCGGTCGGCGTTCTTCACCGTCGCCAGGCGGTGGGCAATCACCAGCGTAGTACGGCCCTGCATCAATTGCGGCAGTGCCTGCTGGATCAAGTGTTCACTTTGCGCATCCAGAGCGCTGGTGGCTTCGTCCAGCAGCAGGATTGGCGCGTCCACCAGCAACGCGCGGACGATGGCCAAGCGCTGGCGCTGGCCACCAGAGAGGCCCAGCCCGCGATCACCGAGGTGGGTCTGGTAGCCGTCGGGCATTTGCAAGATGAAGTCGTGAGCATGGGCGATGCGTGCAGCGGCTTCGACTTGCTCGCGGGTAGCTGAGGGATTGCCGTAGCGGATGTTTTCTTCGACGCTGCCGAAAAACAACGCAGGGCTCTGGGACACCAGGGCAAAGTGGCGGCGCAGGTCCAGGGGGTCGAGGTCGGTCAGCGGATGGCCTTCGAGCAGGATTCGGCCATGCTGCGGATCGTAGAAACGCAGCAGCAGGTCGAAGATCGTCGACTTACCCGCGCCGGACGGGCCGACGAGTGCCAGGGTTTCACCGGGGTTGATGGTCAGGTTCAACCCGTCGATAGCGTAGCTGTCAGGTCGCGAGGGATAGGAAAAGCGCAGATCTTGCAGCTCCATACGGCCACTGACCCGCTCGGGCAATTTCACGGTATCGGTTGCCGGAGCCTGGATTTCATTAGTCGACTGTAACAGCTCACCAATCCGCTCAGCTGCACCGGCTGCACGCTGCAGCTCACCGAGCACTTCGCTCAGGGTGCCGACCGCGCTGCCGACGATCAGGCTGTAAAACACGAACGCCGCCAGTTCGCCGCCGGAAATGCGCCCACTGATCACGTCCATGCCGCCGACCCACAACATCACACCCACGGCACCGAGCACCAGCATGATCACCAGCGTGATCAGCCAGGCGCGCTGGGCGATGCGTTTGCGCGCGGTGGCAAAGGCTTCTTCCACGGTCACGGCAAAGCGCTGCTCGTCCTGAACCTGGTGGTTATAGGCCTGCACGGTCTTGATCTGGCCAAGGGTTTCGGACACATAACTGCCCACATCGGCAATGCGGTCCTGGCTCAGGCGCGACAGGCTACGCACGCGGCGCCCGAAAATCAGGATCGGCGCCAGCACCAGCGGCAATGCAACCACCACGATGCTGGTGAGCTTGGGGTTGGTGACGAACAGCAACACGATGCCGCCAATGACCATCAAGGCATTGCGCAGGAACAGTGACAGCGACGAGCCGATCACCGATTGCAGCAAGGTAGTGTCGGTGGTCAGCCGCGACTGGATTTCCGAACTGCGGTTGTTCTCATAGAAGCCGGGATGCAGGTAGATGAGGTGGTTGAACACCTGCCGACGAATATCCGCCACCACTCGCTCGCCAATCCAGGAGACCAAGTAAAACCGCGCAAAAGTACCCACCGCCAAGCCAAGCACCAGGATCATGAACAGGCCGATGGACTGGTTGAGTAGGTGTGGCGATTGGGTCATGAAGCCCTGGTCCACCAGCAGGCGAATGCCTTGGCCCATGGACAAGGTAATCCCGGCGGTAACGATCAGCGCCAGCAAAGCACCCAGCGCCTGCCAGCGGTATGGCGCGATAAAACGGCTGGCCAGGCGAATCGCGCGGCGTTGACGGGTCGAGAACATAGGGGCATCACCGATGAGGAACCTGTACCCAACATTGGGGGAACTTGGGCAAATAACAATGAGTCAGGTTAATTATGCCCGCCGATACTCATCCCTAGAGGCTATCGGTCTAATTCCCGGCTGGAAATCGGCCGCCGTTTCTGGTGGACTGAGTATTCGAACCGGTGGTCGTGCAGGGAGTTGTAACAGCGCGGTCACGCGGGGGTTTTAAAGTAGGTATACAACCTGATGAGGAGACAGGCCATGACCTTGCAAAACAGCAGCGATGCCAAAATTGAAGTGATCCGCCAACCCCAGCAGTTGCCTTGCTCCGTCATCGACGCCCAAGGCCATGAGGTGCAGATCACCGAAGAAATGATCCAGCAAGCGTGCCGCGAACTGGAAGAAAAACTGGTCAAGCCTGCCCAGCAAGGCTGAAGCGCCCAAGCTCTTTCAGACCCGGCCTCGATGGCCGGGTTTTTTATGGGCGCTTAAACAGCTACCGCGCCCAGTGCGGACACGATCTTCGACAACGCCGCCGACTCCCCATTGATGCGCACGCTCAAGCCATCAATCTCGCGACGCTCGGGATAGTGCTTGCGCAGCAGGTCGAACGCCTTGCGCTGCTCTTGCACAGTTCCAACCAGGCTCCGACGGAAATCCGCATCATCCCGGCGCGGGTCGTACACGCTGCGGCACAAGGTCGCCAGCGCCCAGGCCGGGTCGGTCGAGGCATTCAAGTGCACTTCAGCCAACCACAGCGCAGGCAACAGCTCACTCAAGTGAATGCTCGGTTCCTGACCCAGGTACGCGCAAAACGCCTGGTAGATCTGCGCCGTGCCGCGCTGGCGGCCTTCCAGGCTGTAACCGGCGATATGCGGTGTGGCCAGCACGCATAGGTCGGCCAGGTCCACATCCACTTCGGGCTCGCCTTCCCACACATCCAACACCGCTTGCAGGTCTTCGCGTTCCAACAGCACCTCGCGCAGGGCGGCGTTGTCCACTACCGGGCCACGGCTGGCGTTGATCAGCCAAGTGCCGGGTTTGAGTTGTTCGAGGCGCTGACGGTCGAATAAATGCCAGGTAGAGCCATTGCCGGACTTGGTCAAAGGCGTGTGCAGGCTGATCACGTCACACTGCTCGATGATCTGCGCCAGGCTCACATAGTCGCCCCCTTCGGCGATCTGCCGCGGCGGGTCGCACACCAGGACATTCCAGCCCAGGCCTTTGAGCACCTTGACCAACCGCCCGCCCACTTCACCGGCGCCGACAATGCCATAGGTGCGTTGGTTGAGGTCGGCGCCTTCAATCTCGGCGAGGGTCTGCAGGCTGCCCAGCACGTAGTCCACCACGCCACGCGCATTGCAGCCGGGCGCGCTGGACCATTGGATGCCGGTCTGCTTGAAGTAGTCGAGGTCCAAGTGATCGGTGCCGATGGTGCAGGTGCCGACAAAACGCACCTTTGAGCCCTCCAGCAACGCGCGATTGACGTTAGTCACCGAGCGCACTAGCAGTACGTCAGCCTGCTCGACCGTGGCGCGATCAAGGGAACGGCCGGGCACCCGGCGAATCTCGCCAAATCCTTGGAAGAAGGCATCGAGCAGAGGGATATTTTCGTCGGCAACAATCAGCATGGCAGGCTCCTTTGGCGGATCAGCAGTGTACAGGGATGCGATCTGCAATGTGGGAGGGGGCTTGCCCCCGAATAGCCGTGTGTCAGCGACTATCCAGTGACTGACACTCTGCAATCGGGGGCAAGCCCCGTCCCACCAGGGATATGCGGTGCCCTGGGAGGTCGCTTACAAATCCCTAACACAGGTTTTTTCCTGACCATGGCGTCAAGGCGTAGAATCCGCCGTCCTTGCGCTATTTTCTATTGGACACCCGCACGTGAACACTGCCGCCACCCCCCTCACCCGCCCCGCCCGTATCAGTCGGGAAGTGCGCGACCTGCTGACGCTCGCTCTGCCAATCATGATCGGCCAACTGGCTACCACCGCCATGAGTTTTGTCGACGCGGTGATGGCCGGACGTGTCAGCCCCCAGGATCTGGCGGCAGTGGGGTTGGGCAACTCGATCTGGATCCCGGTGTACTTGCTGATGAGCGGCACGCTGCTGGCCACCACACCAAAAGTCGCTCAGCGCTACGGTGCCGGCAAATTCAGCGAAATCGGACCGCTGGTGCGCCAGGCCTTGTGGCTGGCGGTGGTCGTGGGGATCCTCGGAGGATTGCTGCTGCTGTGCGCCGAACCGATCCTGCATGCCATGAAGGTCGAGCCTGACCTGATCGTGCCGTCCATGGGCTACCTGCACGGCATCGCTGCGGGGATGCCAGCGATTGCGCTGTATTACGTGCTGCGCTGTTTCAGCGATGGCCTGGGCCGTACGCGACCGAGCATGGTCATGGGCCTGGTCGGCCTGGCGCTGAATATTCCGCTGAACTACATCTTCATTTACGGCCACTTTGGCGTGCCGGCCATGGGCGGCGTGGGCTGTGGCTGGGCCACCGCCATTGCGATGTGGGTGATGATGCTCGGCCTGGCCGTCTGGACGCGCTGGGGCCCGGCCTATCAGAGCAGTGAATTGTTCAAACGCTTTGACTGGCCGCAATGGACCGTGATCAAGCGTGTATTGGGGATTGGTCTGCCGATTGGCGTCGCGATCTTTGCCGAGTCGAGCATTTTTGCAGTGATCGCCCTGTTGCTCGGCAGCCTCGGCGCCACGGTGGTGTCCGGGCATCAGATTGCACTGAACGTCAGCTCCCTGGTGTTCATGATCCCCTACTCCCTGAGCATGGCCGTCACCGTGCGCGTCGGTCAGGCCCTGGGGCGTGGGGGGGGGGGGGGGGGGGGGGGGGGGGGGGGGGGGGGGGGGGGGGGGGGGGGGGGGGGGGGGGGGGGGGGGGGG
>NZ_JBGQOI010000032.1:0-56697 GCF_052113765.1 Pseudomonas sp. W22_MBD1_FP4
GTGGACGAAGGGGATCGAACCCTCGACAACGGGAGTCACAATCCCGTGCTCTACCAACTGAGCTACGCCCACCATATTGCATTAACAAAGAACTCGAACATCTTCTTTGTTAACCCCACCCAGCCTGACGGCTTGGCGAAGCTTTAATTGGTGCGGATGAAGAGACTCGAACTCTTACGCCTTGCGGCGCTGGAACCTAAATCCAGTGTGTCTACCAATTCCACCACATCCGCGTTTGAAGCTCTTAAAGCAAAGGCGCCAGACGATTAATCTGGCGCCTTTTCAAAATATGGGGTGGACGAAGGGGATCGAACCCTCGACAACGGGAGTCACAATCCCGTGCTCTACCAACTGAGCTACGCCCACCATATAGCGCTACTTGTGCCAAAGCTGCCTAATGGCGCACCCGGCAGGACTCGAACCTGCGACCATCCGCTTAGAAGGCGGATGCTCTATCCAGCTGAGCTACGGGCGCCTTATTAATCTGTACTCTTGGAGGATTACAAACTAAGTGCTTCCAGCCTTGCAGTACAACAATTCTGCTCGACCTTCTTAACCAGTGCTAGGCTGTGCCCGACAAGTGCGACGAATAGTATAGAGGGCCCGGAAACCCGTCAAATCTTTTTTGAAAAAAATTCATTTTATTTAAGGGGTTAGGCCAATTTGCAGACCAAGCGCCTTTGCCCTCACGCCGTGGCGTGCGAGAATGCGCGCACTTTTCCTCCCCCTCTCGATGGTTAATCACGCGTAATGACTGCACAACTTATCGACGGCAAATCAATCGCCGCCAGCCTGCGCCAGCAGATCGCCAAACGAGTCACCGAGCGCAGCCAGCAAGGCCTGCGCACGCCTGGCCTCGCGGTGATCCTGGTCGGCAGCGATCCTGCCTCTCAGGTTTATGTCTCGCACAAGCGTAAAGACTGTGAAGAGGTCGGCTTTATATCCAAGGCCTATGACCTGCCTGCCGCCACCACCCAAGAGGCACTCACCGATCTGATCGACGGCCTCAACGACAACCCTGCGATCGACGGCATCCTCCTGCAACTGCCACTGCCCGAGCACTTGGACGCGTCCAAGCTGCTGGAGCGAATCCGCCCGGACAAAGACGTCGACGGCTTCCATCCTTACAATGTCGGCCGCCTGGCCCAGCGCATCCCCCTGCTGCGCCCGTGCACGCCAAAAGGCATCATGACCCTGCTGGAAAGTACCGGTGTCGATCTGTACGGCCTTGATGCAGTTGTGGTCGGCGCGTCCAACATTGTCGGTCGCCCGATGGCCATGGAGCTGCTGCTGGCCGGCTGCACCGTGACCGTTACCCACCGCTTCACCAAGGACCTGGCAGGCCACGTTGGTCGTGCCGACCTCGTTGTCGTAGCCGCCGGCAAGCCGGGCCTGGTCAAGGGTGAGTGGATCAAGGAAGGCGCCATCGTTATCGACGTGGGCATCAACCGTCAGGAAGACGGCAAGCTGGTAGGCGATGTGGTGTACGACACTGCCCTGCCCCGCGCTGGCTGGATCACCCCGGTGCCAGGCGGCGTCGGCCCGATGACCCGCGCTTGCCTGCTGGAGAACACCCTGTACGCCGCAGAGACCCTGCACGGTTAATAACCAGTCGTACTGAAAAAGCCCTGCCTTATCGCAGGGCTTTTTATTGCCCGAAAAAAACCTGTTTTTTCTTAGTTTTTAAGCACTTTCGTCTGGTTTTAGAAGAACATTCGACACTCCATCGTCCATACTCCTAAAATGTAACGGCATTTATCAAAGAAACCGTTGCTCAACGGTATTTCCTACTTTTTTAGCGAGTTCATCCGCGTGAAAATTCGTCTTTCTATTGCCAGCCTATTTTTTGCGTTCACAGGCACCTTTGCGCACGCCGCCGAATCCACCCAGGCGCCGCGCGACCCATCCAAACTGCAGATCGCATCCGGCAGCGCCATGCTGGTGGACCTGCAGACCAACAAGGTCATCTACGCCAGCAACCCCGACGTAGTAGTGCCGATTGCGTCGGTGAGCAAGTTGATGACCGGCCTGATCGTGCTTGAAGCCAAGCAGAACATGGATGAGTACATCGACATCAACATCAAAGACACGCCGGAAATGAAAGGCGTGTTCTCCCGCGTAAAAATCGGCAGCGAAATGCCTCGCAAGGAAATGCTGCTGATCGCCCTGATGTCATCGGAAAACCGCGCCGCCGCCAGCCTGGCCCACCACTATCCGGGGGGCTACCCGGCATTTATCGCGGCGATGAACGCCAAGGCCAAGGCGCTGGGCATGACCAACACCCACTATGTTGAACCCACCGGCCTGTCGATCCACAACGTGTCCACCGCCCGCGACCTGAGCAAGCTGTTGGCTGCCGCACGGCACTACCCGCTGCTCAGCCAGTTGAGCACCACGAAGGAAAAGACCGTTGCGTTCCGCAAGCCCAACTACACCCTGGGTTTCTCCAACACTGACCACCTGATCAACCGCGCCAACTGGGATATCAAGTTGACCAAGACCGGCTTCACTAACCAGGCCGGCCATTGCCTGGTACTGGTGACCAGCATGGGTAATCGCCCGGTGTCGCTGGTGATCCTGGATGCGTTCGGCAAGTTCACGCACTTTGCCGATGCCAGCCGTATTCGCAGCTGGGTCGAGACCGGCAAGGGCGGTGCGGTGCCGGACGTGGCATTGCGCTACAAGGCCGACAAAAATCTGAAGAACCGCTCGAATGCGGCGCAAGCCCACCGTTAAAGGGCGCTGCACCACATTTTTATCGGTGTTCTGACAATACTTTAAGCGCCTGGGCCGCCGCCTGCTCCTGCCCGGCTTGGGCCGTCGCATTTGCCGCCTCGCGCCAACGCTGGGCATCCACATTCGCTGGCAACTGGCTCGGACGCTGGGTGAGGATCGCCCAGTGCCCGGCGCTTGCCCACTTCGATTCAAAGTCGCTGAAGCTCATCAATAAACGCCGGTCCATGCCCGAGCGCAGCAGAACCGTGCTTTTCTGCTGATTGAAGCCCACCACGACAACATAGTGCGCATCCGACCACAGCCCGCCGCCCACCCGCGCCATCACCGGATAACCCGCCGCCACTTGCGCCAGCACGGCCGTCAGTTTGGCATCCAGGGGATACACCATCAGCCCGTACTCACGGGCCAGCACTTGCATGTTGCGCTCCAGGTCCGCTTCGCCGCCCGGCAAACGCAGCGGCTTATCCAGCAAACCCGGTGTCATGACAATGCCTTGTTGCGACAGCATGCTGGCTAATGCCGTAGGACCGCTCTGATAAGCCTCGCTGCGAAAGGTCGGCACACCATTGAGTTCGACGCGCTCCGGCAAGCCCGGCAGTTTCGACGGATGCCCGGAACAGGCGGCGAGACCCATGGCGCAGGCAAGCAACAGGGATGATTTAACGTTCGACCGTAACCGCAATTTTTTACTCTCTTGATCAACTGCCGGTAAGGGCCCTGATCATAGGGCGCTCGGCCACGCGGGTATAGCCCAAAGCCAGGGTTTACCGCCTGAGATAGAGCAAACAAGTTGGATGAACACGACCATTGGTCAATAGCAGGCAACCGTCAGGTAGCTAGACTGTCCATTGAGAAGACTGTGTGTGCCCCGTACTGGGCGAAAGGAGGCCTGAATGAGCCTTGCAACGACGATTGTGATGTTGATCTGCGGTTGGCTGGCGGTTGCCGGCGCCATGTTGTGGGGGGTGTTGCGCATTACCCGTCGGCACCATCACCCCCACGTAAAACCTGCCAAGCCCCTAAAGGCAGCGGCACACCACGCCTAGCCAGGCATGCAATTGAAGTCCCGCGTCGCCGCAACTTCCTTGCCGTGGCCATCCTTTAAGGATGCACGCACGGTGGTGCCCAGGCTGGATTCCACCAGCGTGTAGTGCTCACCCGCCTTAAAGGCTTCGTATTCGACCCGGCCTTGGCAATCCCGCTGATTGTCGTCGCCGGGCTCCTCTTCGTACAACGTAACATCCAGGCTGTGAGCCCCCGGTGTCACCTCGAAATAGCGCCCGTCATCCACACGCTTGCCGTCCACGCGCTCAGCCAGCAAGTCATTCGGCGCATCTTCTGTCAGACCAATCCAGGCCTCACTCGGATCCGCTTTAGGGATCGGGCCGGCGCACGCCGACAGCAGCAATACGACACCCAATGCAGGGATCAACAACAGAGGTTTAAGTGACATGGCAGTGCTCCAAAAAGACGATATGTCCGATGGGTGACAAGCGTGACCAGCAGCGCTGCCTGGAACAAATGAATCCATATGAAACGATCTTCAGCCCTTACCTAAATGTTCCTTCACCTGGCTGAAAGGCGCGTGTTAGGTGGGTCGGGCAAGACTGCCGGGGTTTGCAATCCTGCTCCCTCGGAGGTTCACGCATGCTCGGGCTGGTAAAGACCGCACTGCAAAAGCCCTACACGTTTATCGTGTTGGCCATATTTATCTGCATCATCGGGCCGATGGCGGCCCTGCGTACTCCCACCGACGTGTTCCCCGATATCGGCATCCCTGTGGTCGCCGTGGTCTGGCAGTACAACGGCCTGTCGCCGGACGCCATGGCGGGCCGCGTGATCTACACCTACGAACGCTCCCTGAGCACCACCGTCAACGACATCGAACATATCGAATCCCAATCCCTGCCAGGGATGGGCATCGTGAAAATCTTCTTCCAACCCGGCGTCGATATCCGCACCGCCAATGCCCAAGTGACCGCCGTGTCACAAACCGTGCTCAAGCAAATGCCGCCGGGCATCACGCCGCCGTTGATCCTCAACTACAGCGCGTCCACGGTGCCGATCCTGCAAATGGCGTTTTCCAGCCCAAGCCTCTCGGAAGCCAAGATCCGCGACCTGGTGCAGAACAACATCCGCCTGCCGTTGAGCGCCCTGCCCGGCCTGGCAATGCCCACACCGATGGGTGGCAAGCAGCGTCAGATCACCCTCGACCTCGACCCGCAAGCGCTGGCTGCCAAAGGCCTGTCGGCCCAGGATGTGGGCAATGCCCTGGCGCTGCAGAATCAGATCATTCCGGTGGGCACTGCCAAGCTCGGCCCCAACGAATACACCATCCTGCTCAACAACAGCCCCAAGGCCATCGATGAGCTTAACGACCTGCCGATCAAGACCGTCGACGGCGCGCTGATCACCATCGGCCAGGTTGCCCACGTGCGTGACGGCTCGCCGCCGCAGACCAACATCGTGCGCGTCGACGGTCATCGCGCAGTGCTGATGCCGGCGTTAAAAAACGGCAGCATTTCCACCCTGTCGATCATCGACGGTATCCGTGGAATGCTGCCGCGCATCAACGAGACCCTACCACCGTCACTGAAGACCTCGTTGCTGGGCGACGCCTCGGTGTTCGTCAAGCAATCGGTGGGCAGCGTGGCCCAGGAAGGCATCATCGCCGCGCTGCTGACCAGCGCGATGATCCTGCTGTTCCTCGGCAGTTGGCGCTCCACGATCATTATTGCGGCGTCGATTCCTCTGGCAGTGCTCTCAGCGATTGCGCTGCTGGCCGTCAGCGGGCAAACCCTCAACGTCATGACCCTCGGCGGGCTAGCGTTGGCGGTGGGGATCCTGGTGGACGACGCCACGGTGACCATCGAAAACATCAACTGGCACCTGGAACAAGGCAAGGCGGTGAAGACCGCGATCCTCGACGGCGCCGCGCAAATTGTCGGCCCGGCGTTCGTCTCGCTGCTGTGCATCTGCATCGTGTTCGTGCCGATGTTCCTGCTGCAAGGCATTGCCGGTTATCTGTTCCGGCCCATGGCGCTGGCGGTGATCTTTGCCATGGCCAGCTCGTTCATTCTTTCGCGCACCCTGGTGCCGACGCTGGCGATGTTCCTGCTCAAGCCGCATACGCCGGAGCAAGGCGCGGGACATCATCCGGAGGATGAATTTATCAACCACCATGAGGGTGAGCAGCACACAAAACCGCGCACTGCCGCGCTGCAAGCCGTGCTGAATTTCCAGCAAGGGTTCGAGCGCCACTTCTCGAATATCCGCGACACCTACCATGGCTTGCTGACATTGGCCCTGGGTCATCGCAAGCGCTTTATCGTGGGTTTTCTGGCCTGTGTGCTCGCCTCATTCCTGCTATTGCCCAGCCTTGGCCAGGACTTCTTCCCGGCCACGGATGCCGGTGCGCTGGCCCTGCATGTGCGCCTGCCGCTGGGCACGCGCATCGAAGAAAGCGCCGCCGCCTTCGACCGCATTGAAGCGCGGATCCGTGAGGTCATCCCTGCCGAAGAACTGGACACCATTGTCGATAACATTGGCATCCCGCTCAGCGGCATCGACATGGCCTACAGCAGCAGCGGCACCATCGGCCCGCAGGATGGCGACATTCAAGTCAGCCTGAAAAAACACCACGCGCCCACCGCCGACTACGTGAAAAAACTGCGTGAAGCGCTGCCGCAAAGTTTTCCCGGCAGCCACTTCGCGTTCCTGCCGGCGGACATCAGCAGCCAGATCCTCAACTTCGGCGCGCCGGCGCCGCTGGACGTGAAAATCTCCGGGCGCAGCGATGAAGAAAACCGCGCCTATGCCGTCGAGCTGGAACGTCGCCTGCAACACGTGCCCGGCATCGCCGACCTGCGCATCCAGCAGTCAACCGGCTACCCGTCGCTGCAGGTGAATGTCGACCGCCTGCGCGCCAACGGCCTGGGCATTACCGAGCGCGACGTGACCAACAGCATGGTTGCCTCCCTCGCCGGCAGCTCGCAAACCGCGCCGACCTTCTGGCTCAACCCGGCCAACGGCGTGTCCTATTCCATCGTCGCCGCCACCCCGCAATACCGCCTCGACAGCCTTCCGTCACTGGAAGCGCTGCCCGTCACCGGCGCCAACGGGCAGTCGCAGATCCTCGGCGGTGTGGCAACCATCTCCCGTGTGCAAAGCCCGGCGGTGGTGACCCACTACAACATCGAACCGACCCTGGACCTGTACGCCAACGTGCAAGGCCGCGACCTCGGCGGCGTAGCCCGCGACGTGCAAAAGGTGCTGGATGACACCGCGTCCATGCGCCCCAAAGGCGCGACGATCAGCCTGCACGGCCAGATCGACGCGCTGCATGAAGCCTTCAGCGGCTTGAGCTTCGGCCTGCTTGGCGCGGTGGTGCTGATCTACCTGCTGATCGTGGTCAACTTCCAATCGTGGGCCGACCCGTTTGTGATCATCACGGCCCTGCCTGCCGCACTTGCGGGGATCGTGTGGATGCTGTTCCTCAGCGGCACCTCATTGTCGGTGCCGGCGCTCACCGGAGCCATCTTGTGCATGGGCGTAGCCACGGCTAACTCAATCCTGGTGGTGAGCTTCTGCCGTGAGCGCCTGGCCGAACATGGTGATGCGCTCAAGGCCGCGCTGGAGGCCGGTTACACGCGCTTCCGCCCGGTGTGCATGACCGCCCTGGCGATGATCATCGGCATGTTGCCCCTGGCGCTGTCCGAGGAGCAAAACGCGCCGCTGGGCCGTGCGGTGATCGGTGGTTTGATCTTCGCCACCATCGCCACCCTGTTGTTTGTTCCCGTGGTCTTCAGCCTGGTCCACGGGCGTCACCCTAGTCGCGCAGTTGCAGGAGAAACCCCACATGTCGTCTGATCACAAACCCTCGCGCAAGCGCCTGATGCTCATGGGTGTCGGCGGACTGACCGTGGCTGCCCTGTTGGTCGCCAACGGCTTGCATGCCCGCACGCTGCACGAGCAATCGGTCACCGCCTGGACAGAGACCGCCGCCATCCCGCAAGTGATGGTGTTTCAACCCAAGCAGAATGTGGCAGGCGATACCTTGCGCCTGCCGGCGCACCTTGAGGCGTGGAGCAAGGCGCCGATCCACGCCCGGGTCAGCGGTTATTTGAAGGACTGGACAGTCGACATCGGCCGCCAGGTCAAGGCCGGGCAAGTCCTCGCCGAAATCGACAGCCCCGACCTCGACCAGCAACTGGCGCAAGCCCATGCACGCTTGGTGCAGGAACAGGCCAATGCGCGCCTCGCTGCAACCACCGCAACCCGATGGCAAAACCTGCTGGCGAGCCACTCCGTATCGCGCCAGGAAGCCGATGAAAAAACCTCCAACGCCGCGGCCGCCAAAGCCAATGCCCAGGCTGCTGCTGCCGACTATGCGCGGCTGTCCGCACTGGAAGGCTACAAGACGATTCGCGCGCCGTTCGCCGGCACCATCACGGCGCGCAACACCGATATCGGCCAATTGATCAAGGCCGACACCGACAGCGACCCGGAGTTGTTCAGCATCGCGGATACGCACCAGCTGCGGCTTTATGTACCCGTGCCACAGAACTACGCGGCAGTGATTCACCCCGGCCTGGAAGCCCGGCTCACCGTGCCCGAACACCCTGGCGAGCACTTCAAGGCACGGCTGATCGGCGACTCCACTGCCATCGACCGCCGCTCCGGCACCCTGCTCGCGCAGTTCGTGGTCGACAATCCCGACGACGCGCTACTGCCAGGTGATTACGCCGAAGCCACGCTGCCGATTCCGGCCGACACCCATGGTGTGAGCATCCCGGCCAGCGCGTTGATCTTTCGCGCCCAAGGCACCCAGGTCGCGGTACTGGATGGGCAGAACCATGTGCACCTGCAAGCCATCCATATCGGCCTCGACCTGGGCGAACGCCTGGTAATCGACCAGGGCCTGAAACCTGCCGACCGCGTGGTCGACAACCCGCCCGACGCTCTGCGCGAAGGCGACGCTGTGCAACTGGCCGACGCCGGAGGTGCGCATGCGCGTAAGGCTTAAGGTGCGCATGCGCACAGGGCTTAAACCACTCGCTGCGTTGACGCTGCTGGTATTGCAAGGTTGCTCGATGGCGCCGAGCTACAAGGTGCCGTCGATTGACCTGCCAGCCAACTACCGCGAACAGACCAGCGACGGCCACTGGCACAGCGCGCAGCCGTCCGACCAATTGGCCCCCGAATGGTGGAAGCTCTACAACGATTCGCGCCTGAATGACCTGCAACAGCAATTGCTCAAGGCCAACCCGGACTTGGCTGCAGCGCTGGCGCACTTCGATGCGTCCCAAGCCTATGCCAGTCAGTTACATGCCGGGCTGTTCCCGCAGATTACCGCCAGCGCACAACCGTTGCGCCAGCGCCAATCTGACTCGCGGCCGCTACGGGGGGAGACGCAGCCGTCGGTGTACAACAGCAACACCGCCGGTTTTTCGTTGAGTTACGACCTGGACCTGTGGGGCAAAATTCGCAATCAGGTCGCGGCCGGTGACGCCCAGGCGCAAGCGTCCGGGGATGACCTGGCGGTAGCGCGCCTGAGTTTGCAGCATCAGTTGGCGACCTTGTACGTGCAGCTCAATGGGCTGGATGCACAGAGCCGGATTCTTACTGGCTCGCTGGAGGATTTCAGCCAGGCACTGCAACTGACCCGCAGCCGTTACGAGGGCCAGATAGCCTCGGAGCTGGACCTGACCCGTGCGCAAAATCAACTGGCGCAGGCCAGGGCGCAATTGGATGAGGTACGCGGGCAACGCAACCTCACCGAGCACGCCATCGGTGAATTGGTGGGTGTGGCAGCCAGCGACTTTACGCTGCCGCCCGGCCAGCAACTGATCGCCCTGCCGGGGGTTCCGTCGCAGCTGCCAAGCCACCTGCTGCAACGTCGCCCGGACATTGCGGCGGCAGAGCGCCGGGTGTTTGCAGCCAACGCGAATATCGGCGTAGCCAAGGCGGCGTGGTATCCGGACTTCAGTTTGACCGGGCTGATCGGCGGGCAAACGCAGGGCGTGGGGAATTTGCTCTCGGCGGGTAATCGGTATTGGGCGCTGGGGCCGTTGGTGAACCTGCCGATCTTTGACGGTGGCCGCCTAAGTGCCAATGAACGCCAGGCCAAAGCCGAGTTTGAAGAAGCGTCCGCGCAGTACCGCAGCCAGGTACTGAAGGCCGTGCGCGAGGTGGAAGATAACCTCGCGCAACTGCGGGATTTGCAGCAGGAAGCGCAGGATGAGCAAGCCGCGGCGGACGCGGCGCAACACACGCAATCGCTGGCGATGAACAGCTATCAAGCGGGTGCGGTGAGTTACCTGGATGTGGTGACGGCGCAGACGGCGGCGTTGCAAGCGCAACGGACATTGCAGGCGGTGCAGACGCGGCAGCTGCAGGCCAGTGTAGGACTCGTGACGGCACTCGGCGGCGGCTGGCAACCTGGCGCCTGACATCATTCTCGGACCTGGCACAGCTCTAGATCTGGGAGGGGCGGTGCGACTTGCTCTCTATAACGGTGGGTCAGTTAATGATGCCTTGAATGAAATACCGCCATCGGGGGCAAGCCCCCTCCCACACTGATTCTGCGTCAGACACATAATATATAAGCACCGCAGAGCCCCCTCCCACACTTGTCCTGCGTCAGACACATAATGTATGAGCGCCGCTGAGCCAATGTGGGAGGGGGCTTGCCCCCGATGGCGACCTTCCCGACACATCCTGCCAAAAGCCTGCCCATCAACCTCGTGCTCTCCAATCTAGCCTCTCTAAGCACATCTAGAGAGGGCCAGGGAATGGCAGATTTACCCGCTTCACACCGCCTGCGCATCGGCCGCTTCAGCGAACCCAACCGCATCTACCTCATCACCACCAACACCCACGAACGCATACCGATATTCAACAACTTCCATCTCGCTCGCTTAGTGGTCTGGCAATTTCGGCTGGCTCAGTACCAAGGGCTGGCCAATTCCCTGGCATGGGTGATCATGCCGGACCATTTCCACTGGCTGCTTGAACTGAAAAAAGGCTCGCTGGCGGACTTGATGTGCCAGGTGAAGTCAAAAAGCACCAGGACCGTCAATGGTGCAAGCGGACGCAAGGGGCGGCTTTGGCAAGAGAGCTTCCATGACCGGGCGCTACGCAAGGAAGATGACTTGGTGAAAATGGCCCGGTATGTGGTGGCTAATCCATTGCGAGCGGGCCTGGTGGAGCGGATTGGCGACTACCCACTGTGGGATGCCATCTGGGTCTAACGTCTGGCAACACTAGCCGAAACAACACCGTTCAAATGTGGGAGGGGGCTTGCTCCCGATTGCGGTAGGTCAGTCAGATTATCTGTAACTGATACACCGCAATCGGGAGCAAGCCCCCTCCCACATTTTTTACCGGCATTTCAGGCGGCGAGTTTGCCGCTGGCGATGGCTGCTGAAGCAGCCACCATGGCGCGCAGCAATACCGCACACCCTGCCGCCAGATCATCCGGGGCGGCATTCTCGATCTCGTTATGGCTGATCCCCCCCTCACACGGCACAAAGATCATCCCCGCCGGCCCCAACTCGGCGACGAAGATCGCGTCGTGACCTGCCCCGCTGACGATGTCCATGTTCGACAAGCCCAGCCCATTCGCCGCATCGCGCACGGCGTCAACGCAGCCTTTGTCGAAGTACAGCGGCGGGAAGTCGGCCGTGGGTTCCATTTCAAAACTCAAGCCATGCTTGGCGCAGGTGTCATCAATGACCTTGCGCACCTCGGCAATCATCGAATCCAAGCGCGCCGGTTCCAAGTGACGGAAGTCCAGGGTCATGCGCACTTCGCCAGGAATGACGTTGCGTGAGCCGGGATACGCCTGCATGCAACCCACGGTCCCGCAAGCATGGGGCTGATGCCCCAACGCCGCCGCATTCACCGCCGCCACCACTGCCGCCGCGCCTACCAGGGCGTCCTTGCGCAGATGCATCGGCGTCGGCCCCGCATGCGCTTCAACGCCGCGCAGCTTCAGGTCGAACCACTTTTGTCCGAGGGCGCCGAGTACCACGCCGATGGTCTTCTTCTCATCCTCAAGAATCGGCCCTTGTTCGATATGCGCTTCGAAATACGCACCGACCTTGTGCCCACTCTCAGGACGGGTTCCCGCGTAGCCAATCGCATTCAACGCATCACCCACGCTCACGCCATCCGCATCGACTTTGGCCAGCGTCTCCGCCAGGGTGAATTTTTCGGCAAACACTCCGGAGCCCATCATGCAGGGCGGAAAGCGCGAGCCTTCTTCGTTGGTCCACACCACCACTTCCAGCGGCGCTTCCGTTTCGATATTCAGATCGTTCAGGGTGCGCAGCACTTCCACCCCGGCTAATACACCAAAGCAGCCATCAAACTTGCCGCCCGTGGGCTGAGTGTCGATATGGCTGCCGGTCATCACGGGCGGCAAGCTGGGATTACGACCGGGACGGCGCGCGAAAATATTGCCAATGCCGTCGACGGTCACGGTGCAACCGGCGTCTTCGCACCACTGCACAAACAGGTCGCGGGCCTTGCGGTCGAGGTCGGTGAGGGCCAGGCGGCACACGCCGCCCTTGGGGGTGGCACCGAGTTTGGCCAGGTCCATCAGCGACTGCCACAAGCGGTCGCGGTTGATGTGCTGGTGGGTCGATTGCAGAACGTCAAGGGCAGCGTTCATGGGGATCTCCTCAGGCTTGTATTTCTTATGAATTGACAACGACCGGGCTGATTCCGCGCCTGGCATTCAGGCCGTAATACAACAACCCGCCCAACGCCGAACCGGTAAACCAGCCGTAGCTGTAGAACCAGCTGAACGCATCACTGCCCAACGACAGCAACGTCAACACCACCGGCACGCCAAAGGCGATAAAGCCGCTCCAGTTCCACGCCGGGTATACGTCGTCGCGGTATAAGCCGGCCAGGTCCAGTTGCTGTTTGCGGGTGATGAAGTAGTCCACCACCATGATCCCGGCGATCGGGCCCAGCAAACTTGAGTAACCCAGCAACCAGTTGGAATACACGGTTTCCAGGCTCACATCCGAGACGATCAGGCCGAGTTTTTTCAGCAGTTCATGGCCCATCAATACCAGCCCGACCAGGCCGGTGAGGATCACCGCCGTGGTGCGGTTGATCAGCTTGGGCGCGATGTTCTGGAAGTCGTTGGTGGGCGAGACGATGTTCGCGGCAGTGTTGGTGGACAAGGTCGCGACGATGATCAGCGCCATGGCCACGGCCACCCACACCGGGCTCTGGATATGACCGATCAGGGTCACCGGATCGGACACGCTGACGCCTACCAGCTTCACTGACGCGGCGGTCATGATCACGCCGAGGGCGGCGAACAGAAACATGGTCAGCGGCAGGCCGAAAATCTGCCCGAGGATCTGATCCTTCTGGCTTTTGGCGTAGCGGCTGAAATCGGGAATATTCAGCGACAAGGTGGCCCAGAAGCCCACCATCGCGGTAAGGCCGGCCATGAAATAACCGGTGAGGCTCGCCCCTTCAGGGCGCTTGGGAGGAATAGCCATCAACTCGCTGATAGATACATTCGGCATCGCCCACACCAGCAGGCCAATGCCCACAGCTACCAGCAACGGCGCCGACAGGGTTTCCAGGCGCTTGATCGACTCGGCGCCACGCAATACGACCCACAAATTCAGACACCAGAAAATCATGAAGCCGATCACTTCACCGGTGCCGCCTAGGGACTTCCACCCCTCGAAAATCGACCCCAGGAACAGGTGAATCGCCAGTCCGCCAAACATCGTCTGGATACCAAACCAGCCGCACGCCACCAGCGCGCGGATGAGGCACGGCACGTTGGAGCCGAGGATCCCGAAGGACGAACGCAGCAACACCGGAAACGGAATGCCGTACTTGGTGCCGGGGAAGGCGTTGAGGGTCAGCGGGATCAAGACCACGATATTGGCGAGCAAAATCGCCATCAGCGCCTCGCCCACCGACAACCCGAAGTAAGCGGTCAGCACCCCACCCAGCGTGTAGGTGGGCACGCAGATCGACATGCCGACCCACAGCGCAGTGATGTGCCATTTGTTCCAGGTTCTTTCATGCACCTTGGTCGGTGCCATGTCGTGGTTATAGCGAGGGCTGTCGAGGACGTCGGGGCCGGCGTCGAGTTCGTACAGGCCGTTGCGTTCTATGACTTGCGATCTGTTCTGTTGCATGGCCGCTCCACGGTTTTTTCGAATTATTTTTGCTCACCTGCGTGGTGAGTGCAGGTGGCCGGAGTACCTCGTAAACAACATGACATCACGGGCCCGGCCAGCCGTTTCTGCACTCAATAACCGTGCCGAAAACCGCTACCACACCCTTACCGCTCATATAACTGACTGATGTTAATCAGCTTTCCGATTGAACCTGCGGTACTTGCCACGTGACTCAGGCCGAATAACGTAGAAGTTGCCCGAACTGTCAGGACTCAATCTGGTGCAACACAATTATTTTTATTTCCCAGCCCCGTCAAGAGGCATATCTCAACCGTCTGATTTGCAATAAGAAATGTTGCTCATATTGAGATCCTGTCAAGTGCGTCAAAATGGTGAGAGGCCGCTACATTTTGGTGATTTTAATTTTTAATCCTTATAAATCAGATACTTAATATGGATATAAGCTTATTAAAAATCTTCTTGCTCAATCGAAAAACTCGGGCTAGTTTCTATTCCTGTCACCGATGACAGGAATTAACCGACCATCGGCAGCAGTATTACAACACTTAGAACTGGCACAAGCCGGTCAAGCCTGTGAGGAACTCGACATGTCGCTGTTGATCCGTGGCGCTACCGTTATTACCCATGATGAAAGTTACCGCGCCGATGTGTTATGCGCAGGCGGTCTAATTCGCGCCATTGGCACGGATCTGGATATTCCCGCCGGCACTGAAATACTCGATGGCAGCGGCCAATACTTGATGCCCGGCGGCATCGACCCCCATACCCACATGCAACTGCCTTTCATGGGCACCGTGGCCAGTGAAGACTTTTTCAGTGGTACAGCAGCGGGCTTGGCCGGAGGCACCACCTCCATCATCGATTTTGTGATCCCCAACCCGCAGCAGTCCTTGATGGAAGCGTTTCACCAATGGCGCGGCTGGGCCGAAAAATCGTCATCCGACTACGGCTTCCACGTGGCAATCACCTGGTGGAGCGAACAGGTGCGCGAGGAAATGGCCGAGCTGGTCAGCCATCACGGCATCAACAGCTTCAAGCACTTCATGGCCTACAAGAACGCAATCATGGCGGCCGACGACACCCTGGTCGCCAGCTTCGAGCGCTGCCTGGAACTCGGCGCCGTGCCCACCGTGCATGCCGAAAATGGCGAATTGGTGTATCACCTGCAACGCAAGTTGATGGCCCAGGGCATCACCGGGCCGGAGGCGCACCCGCTGTCGCGCCCGTCCCAGGTAGAAGGTGAAGCGGCCAGCCGTGCGATCCGTATCGCCGAGACGATCGGCACGCCGCTGTACCTGGTGCACGTGTCCACCAAAGAAGCGCTGGATGAAATCACCTATGCACGTGGCAAGGGCCAGGCGGTGTACGGCGAAGTGCTCGCCGGCCACTTGCTGCTGGACGACAGCGTCTACCAACACCCCGACTGGCAAACCGCCGCCGGCTATGTGATGAGCCCGCCGTTCCGCCCGCGCGGGCACCAGGAAGCGCTGTGGCATGGCCTGCAATCGGGCAACCTGCACACCACCGCCACCGACCACTGCTGCTTCTGCGCCGAGCAAAAAGCCGCCGGGCGTGACGATTTCAGCAAGATCCCCAACGGCACCGCCGGTATCGAAGACCGCATGGCGCTGCTGTGGCACGAAGGCGTCAATACCGGGCGCCTGTCGATGCAGGAGTTTGTCGCGTTGACCTCCACCAACACCGCGAAGATCTTCAACCTGTACCCACGCAAAGGCGCGATCCGCGTGGGTGCGGATGCCGACCTGGTGCTGTGGGACCCCGAAGGCACGCGGACCATTTCCGCCAAGACGCACCATCAAAAGGTCGACTTCAACATCTTCGAAGGCAAGACCGTGCGCGGCGTGCCGAGCCACACCATCAGCCAGGGCAAACTGGTCTGGGCCGATGGCGACCTGCGCGCCGAACGCGGGGCCGGGCGGTATGTGGAACGGCCGGCGTATCCGTCGGTGTTTGAGCAGTTGAGCAAGCGGGCGGAGCATTCCAAACCCGTAGCTGTGAAGCGCTGAGACCGCCATCGGGGGCAAGCCCCCTCCCACGCTTGACCGCATTCATTCAGATACAACTCGGTCGAATGTGGGAGGGGGCTTGCCCCCGATGAGGCCCAAACAGACAACACAAAAAACCAATGCCCATCAGAGGCAGCACCTCAATAACCGTGAGGCCAACACCGTGATCCAGACCCTGACCCACCTCCCCCATCCCCATGAAGACGGGGCCACCCTCGCCAGCCATTTCACCGACCTGGCACCGCCCCTCAACGCCCGCCAGGCCCAACTGGAAGCTTCGCGCTGCCTGTATTGCTACGACGCCCCGTGCGTGAACGCGTGCCCCAGCGAAATCGACATCCCGTCGTTCATTCGCAATATCCACACCGACAACGTCCAGGGCGCAGCGCAGAAAATCCTCTCGGCCAATATCCTCGGCGGCAGCTGCGCCCGGGTCTGCCCCACCGAAATTCTCTGCCAACAAGCCTGCGTGCGTAACAACAGCGAAGAATGCGCGCCCGTGCTGATCGGCCTGTTGCAACGCTACGCCATCGACAATGCGCACTTCAGCGAACACCCCTTCCAGCGCGCCGCTTCCACCGGCAAGCGCATCGCCGTGGTGGGCGCCGGGCCAGCCGGTCTGGCCTGTGCCCATCGCGCAGCCCTGCATGGCCACGACGTGGTGATTTTCGAAGCCAAGGAAAAAGCCGGCGGCCTGAATGAATACGGGATCGCCAAATACAAACTGGTGGACGACTTTGCCCAGAAGGAGTTGGATTTTCTCCTGCAAATCGGCGGCATCGAAATCCGCCACGGCCAGCGCCTGGGTGACAACCTGACCTTGAGCGAACTGCATCAACAATTCGATTCGGTATTCCTCGGCCTGGGTCTCGCCGCCAGCAAACAACTGGGGCTGCCCCACGAAGACGCCCCCGGCCTGCTCGCCGCCACCGATTACATCCGCGAGCTGCGCCAGGCCGATGACCTGACTCAACTGCCCCTGGCCGACCGCTGCATCGTGCTCGGCGCCGGCAACACCGCCATCGACATGGCCGTGCAGATGGCCCGCCTCGGCGCCCGCGATGTGAACCTCGTCTACCGCCGTGGCCTTGCCGATATGGGCGCCACTCACCATGAACAAGACATCGCCAAGGCTAATCAGGTGCGCCTGTTAACCTGGGCACAGCCCGAAGAAGTGCTGCTGGATGACAAGGGCCACGTACGCGGCATGCGCTTCGCCCGCACCCGCGTGGAAAACGGCCGCCTGCTCCCCACCGGGGAAACCTTCGAACTGGCTGCCGATGCAATCTTCAAAGCCATTGGTCAAGGCTTCGACAACGACGCATTGCACGATCCCCTGGCGCAACAGCTGCACCGAGTGGGCGAGCGCATCTTCGTCGACGAACAGCTACGCACCAGCATCCCTGGGGTCTACGCCGGCGGCGACTGCGTCAGCCTCGGCCAGGACCTCACCGTACAGGCAGTGCAACACGGCAAGCTGGCCGCCGAAGCCATGCACGCCCAACTCATGCTTAATGTGGAGGCTGCGTAATGGCCGATCTCTCGATTGTCTTCGCCGGTATCAAAGCCCCCAACCCGTTCTGGCTGGCCTCCGCGCCGCCCACCGATAAGGCCTACAACGTGGTGCGTGCGTTTGAAGCAGGTTGGGGCGGCGTGGTGTGGAAGACCCTGGGTGAGGACCCCGCGGCGGTCAACGTGTCGTCACGTTACTCGGCGCACTTCGGCGCCAACCGGGAAGTGTTGGGCATCAACAACATCGAGTTGATCACCGACCGTTCCCTGGAAATCAACCTGCGGGAAATCACCCAGGTGAAAAAGGATTGGCCCGACCGCGCGCTGATCGTGTCGCTGATGGTGCCGTGTGTTGAAGAGTCCTGGAAAAACATTCTGCCCCTGGTGGAAGCCACCGGCTGCGACGGTATCGAGCTGAACTTCGGCTGCCCCCACGGCATGCCCGAGCGCGGTATGGGCGCGGCGGTAGGCCAGGTGCCGGAGTATGTGGAACAGGTGACGCGCTGGTGCAAGACCTATTGCTCGCTGCCGGTGATCGTCAAGCTCACGCCGAACATCACCGACATCCGTGTGGCGGCGCGGGCGGCCTATCGCGGCGGTGCGGACGCGGTGTCGCTGATCAACACCATCAATTCCATCACCAGCGTGGACCTGGATCGCATGGTCGCCCTCCCCATCGTCGGTACGCAAAGCACCCACGGCGGTTATTGCGGCTCGGCGGTCAAGCCGATTGCCTTGAACATGGTCGCGGAAATCGCCCGCGACCCGCAGACAAAAGGCCTGCCGATCTGCGGCATTGGCGGCATCGGCAACTGGCGCGACGCAGCAGAATTTGTCGCCCTCGGTTGCGGCGCGGTGCAAGTGTGCACGGCGGCGATGCTGCATGGGTTTCGCATCGTGGAGGAGATGAAGGACGGGCTGTCGCGGTGGATGGACAGCCAGGGTTACGCGAGCTTGCAAGAGTTTTCCGGGCGCGCGGTGGGCAATACAACGGACTGGAAGTACCTGGACATCAACTACCAGGTGATCGCCAAGATCGACCAAGAGGCGTGCATTGGCTGTGGCCGTTGCCATATTGCCTGTGAGGATACCTCTCACCAGGCCATCGCCAGCTTGAAGCAGGCGGACGGCACGCATAAGTACGAGGTGATCGATGATGAGTGCGTGGGCTGCAACCTGTGCCAGATCACCTGCCCAGTGGCGGATTGTATCGAGATGGTGCCTATCGACACGGGCAAGCCGTTTTTGAATTGGACGCAGGATCCGAGGAATCCCTACCGGGAGGCGGTGTAGGCCTGTAGGCCGCTATCGGGGGCAAGCCCCCTCCCACAATGGTCTGCATTCTTTCAGCCAAAATGCAGTAAAGCCCCCTCCCACAGTTGTCTGCATTCTTTCAGACAAAATGCAGTAAAGGTGGGAGGGGCGGTGCGACAATTCGACTTGCCCCCGATGAGGCCCTCAGCCCCCAAATCCCACTCAAGGCTCCAACCCAATCCCGCGCAAAATCACACCTGTCACCGTCTGGATCGCCTTCTCGAACTGCATATCCGACAACGGCTGGTGATCATTCAAAATCTTCACTTGGTGGTCAAAGTCGGCATAGTGCTGGGTCGATGCCCAGATCATATACAGCAGGCTCGACGGCTCCACCGGCAGGATGCGTTTGTCTTCCACCCACTGGCGAATTTTCGCTTCCTTCATCTTGGCCCAGTCATACAGGCTCTCGTCCAGCGCCTCACCGAGTGTTGGTGCGCCGTGGATGATTTCGTTCGCCCAGACCTTCGAACCATAGGGCCGCGTGCGTGAGCGCTGCATCTTGGCGCGGATGTAACTGCTGAGGACCACCCGCGGGTCATCGAAGGTTTCGAAGCTCAGGGCGTCCTGTTTCCACACCTCCAGCAGGTCGAACAGCACGGCGCTGTACAGTTCGCTTTTGGTGGTGAAGTAGTAATGCAGGTTGGAGCGCGGCAATTGCGCTTCTTCAGCAATGTCGGCCATGGCGGTGCTGCCGTAGCCTTTCTCGGCGAAGATTTTCTCCGCCGCCAGCAGGATTTTTTCGACGTTGATCCGACGAATTCCGATCTTGTGATTGCCCATAAGGGCTCCCTGACAAAGACATACGCCAAAGACTACCACCCGCTCTAGATCGGGGCGACAGGCGCAGTCGAAACTTCGTACACTGCCCGCTCCTAACCATTGATGGGTATTGCACAATGTTGATCAAGAAAACCCTGACCACTGTCGCCCTGCTCGCCTCCCTGCTGGGTGCCTCCGCAGCATTTGCCCATGCTCATCTCAAAAGCGCCACGCCTGCGGCAGACAGCACTGTCACGGCCCCCCAGGATCTGCGCCTGACCTTCAGCGAAGGCATCGAAGCCACCTTCACCAAGGTGTCCCTGAGCAAGGACGGCACCGAAATCGCCATCAAGGGCCTGGATACCGAAGGCGCCGACAAGAAAACCCTCGTAGTCACCCCGGCCGCGCCATTGGCGGCCGGTAACTACAAGGTGGTGTGGAATGCCGTCTCGGTCGACACCCACAAGAGCAACGGCGAATACAGCTTCAAGGTCGGCCAATAATCCATGGCGACGCTGCTGGTGCTGTGCCGCTTTGTGCATTTCATCGTCGTGTTGCTGATGTTCGGGGCCTGTGTGTTCAGGCCCTGGCTCCTGGGCGCCAAACCGCAGCCCGTGCTGGACCGACAATTGTTGCGCCTGACCCGTGGCCTGGCATGGACTGCCCTCGCGTCGGGTGTGATCTGGTTAATGTTGATCACCGTCAGCATGGCGGGCTCATGGGCGGCGGCGCTGGAACCGTCAACCGTGCAGTTAGTGCTGGGCAAGACCTTTTTTGGCCAGGTATGGACCTGGCATCTGATGTTGAATGGGTTGCTGGCCATCGCCCTGATGACCGCGTGGAAGGCCCCGCGCCTGCCGCTGATCACACTCTTGCTGATGACCCTCGCGCCGGTCGGCCATGGCGCCATGCTCGACGGGCTGAGCGGGCAGCTGTTGATCCTCAACCAGGTGGTGCACCTGATGTGCGTCGGTGCATGGTTGGGTGGGTTATTGCTGCTGGTTATGATCCTCAGGCAATCGAACCGTTATGAGCTGGCACCTGTCCTGCGTCGTTTCAGTGGCGTGGGCTATGGCCTGGTCGCGGGCCTGCTGGTGACTGGCTTGATCAATGTGCGCGTACTGACCGGGCAACTGTGGCCCACGCCGTTGTTCAGTGGTTTTGCCCTGATTCTGTTGATCAAGGTGATGCTGGTGTTGGGCATGTTGGCCCTGGCACTGCTGAACCGGCTGCGCCTTGATCGTTGCGAACAGCAGCTGGGCAGTTTGAAGGTCAGCGTGATGGTGGAGTGGCTGCTGGGTGTTTGCGCAGTAGCCGCTGTTTCGCTCCTCGGCACTTTGCCGCCAATGGTCCTGGCTGACTGAATATACAAGGGGCGGTGCGACGATTCGCCTGGCTTCCGATGGCGGTGTATCAGCGACATCATCTGTGGCTGACCCACTAGTCGAATCGTCGCACCGCCCCTCCCACATTGACTGTTCCCGCCTTTACTTAGTCATCGTATAACTTCTGCTTGACACTCCAAGAAAACCCCGCAAATATCCGCCCTGATGTTGTACGACGACGTATAACAAATAATAAAAACAACAAATCAAAGGGAGCGTCACTGTGAGTCAATTCGCCCGTAATTCCTCGTCGTGTATCGGCCTTATCGGTCTCGGCGGCCTGGCCTTCACCCTGCCCCTCATCACCCACGCCGAAGGTTTTGTCGACGACGCCAAAGCCACGCTCAACCTGCGCAACGCCTACTTCAACCGCAACTTCACCAACCCGGCAAACGCCCAGGGCAAGGCCGAAGAGTGGACGCAGAGTTTCATTCTCGATGCCAAGTCGGGCTTCACCCAGGGCACGGTGGGTTTCGGCCTTGATGTGTTGGGCCTGTATTCCCAGAAACTGGATGGCGGCAAAGGCACTGGCGGTACCCAATTGCTGCCAATCCACGATGACGGCCGCCCCGCCGACAACTTCGGACGCCTGGGTGTGGCGCTGAAAACCCGACTGTCGAAGACCGAACTGAAGGTCGGCGAATGGATGCCGGTGCTGCCGATCCTGCGTTCCGACGATGGTCGCTCCCTGCCCCAGACCTTTCGCGGCGGCCAGGTGACGTCCAACGAGATCGCCGGCCTGACCCTTTACGGCGGCCAGTTCCGTGGCAACAGCCCGCGCAACGACGCGAGCATGGAAGACATGTTCATGAACGGCAAAGCGGCATTCACCTCCGACCGGTTCAACTTCGGCGGCGGCGAATACAGCTTCAATGACAAGCGCACCCAGGTCGGCCTGTGGTACGCCGAACTGAGCGACATTTACCAGCAGCGCTACGTCAACCTCACCCACAGCCAGCCGGTAGGCGACTGGACGTTGGGCGCCAACCTCGGTTTCTTCAGCGGCAAGGAAGACGGCAGCGCCCTGGCCGGCGACCTGGACAACAAGACCACCTTCGCCCTGCTCTCGGCCAAATACGGCGGCAACACCTTCTATGTGGGCCTGCAAAAACTCACCGGCGACAGCGTGTGGATGCGCGTCAACGGCACCAGCGGCGGCACCCTGGCCAACGACAGTTACAACGCCAGCTATGACAACGCCAAGGAAAAATCCTGGCAGGTGCGACATGACTTCAACTTCGTGGTGCTCGGCGTACCGGGGCTGACCCTGATGAACCGCTACATCAGCGGCAGCAACGTGCACACCGGGGCGATCACTGATGGCAAGGAGTGGGGACGTGAGTCGGAGCTGGCCTACACCGTGCAGAGCGGTGCGTTGAAGAACCTGAACGTTAAGTGGCGGAACTCGACCATGCGTCGGGATTTCAGCACCAACGAATTCGACGAAAACCGGATCTTTATCAGCTATCCAATCTCCCTGCTGTAGAGCTCAGTCTCCCAGCCCAAGAAAATCCCCTGTGGGAGGGGGCTTGCTCCCGATGGCGGTGGGTCAGTAGCAGATGCATTCACTGGCACGCCCTCATTGAGGGCAAGCCCTCTCCCACATTTTGCTCCGCACTCTGTCCGCAAGAACGTTGACAACCTGGGGGCTCCCTAACAATACTTCGGCATAGTCATACGACAACCTACAACAAAAATTTGGAATCCCCATGACCACGACCACCCCCGCTCCCTTCAACCGCCTGCTGCTCACCGGTGCCGCCGGTGGCCTCGGTAAAGTCCTGCGCGAGCGTCTGCGCCCTTACGCCCAAGTACTGCGCCTGTCCGACATCGCCGCCATGGCCCCGGCTGCCGATGCCTCGGAGGAAGTCCAACCGTGCGACCTCGCCGACAAACAAGCCGTGCACCACTTGGTGGAAGGCGTCGACGCCATCCTGCACTTTGGCGGTGTCTCGGTGGAGCGTCCGTTTGAAGAAATCCTCGGTGCCAATATCAGCGGCACATTCCATATCTACGAAGCCGCCCGTCGCCATGGCGTAAAGCGCGTGATCTTCGCCAGCTCCAACCATGTGATCGGCTTCTACAAGCAGACCGAAACCATCGACGCCCATTCCCCACGCCGCCCCGACAGCTACTACGGCCTGTCCAAATCCTATGGCGAAGACATGGCCAGCTTCTACTTCGACCGCTACGGCATCGAGACCGTGAGCATCCGTATCGGCTCCTCGTTCCCGGAACCGCAGAACCGTCGGATGATGCACACCTGGCTGAGTTTCGACGACCTCACTCAACTGCTCGAACGCGCGTTGTACACGCCGAACGTCGGCCACACCGTGGTCTACGGCATGTCGGATAACCTCGACACCTGGTGGGACAACCGCCACGCCGCACACCTGGGTTTTGTGCCCAAAGACACTTCCGAAGTGTTCCGCGCCCAGGTCGAAGCCCAGCCGCCAGTGGCAGCCGATGACCCGGCCAAGGTCTATCAGGGTGGCGCATTCTGCGCAGCCGGACCGTTCGGTGACTGAGTTCACATCAACCCAAGGGAATGAGTTGCCATGACTGCTGAATTGATCGTCGACGCCCGCAATGCCGTGGGCGAATGCCCGGTATGGGTGCCAGAGGAAAACGCGCTGTACTGGGTGGACATTCCCAACAGCGGCCTGCAGCGCTGGAGCGCCGGCAACGGCCATGTCGCCGCCTGGAAAGCCCCGCAGATGCTTGCCTGCATCGCCCGCACCAATGCGGGCAATTGGGTCGCAGGCATGGAAACCGGCTTTTTCCAACTCACCGCACACAACGACGGCAGCCTCGACACCACCCCTCTGGCCAGTGTCAAACACCCACGCCCGGACATGCGCCTGAACGATGGCCGCTGTGATCGTCAGGGCCGTTTCTGGGCTGGCAGCATGGTGCTCAACATGAGCGCCAATGCGGCGCTAGGCATCCTCTACCGTTATGCGTCCGGTTCAGCGCCCCACGCCCACCTTGACGGGTTCATCACCCTGAATGGCCTGGCCTTCAGCCCCGATGGCCGCACGATGTACGCCTCCGATTCCCACCCGCTGGTGCAGCTGATCTGGGCCTTCGACTACGACATCGAGACCGGCACGCCGTCCAATCGCCGCGTGTTTGTCGACATGAACCATTTCCTGGGTCGACCCGACGGCGCCGCGGTTGACGCCGAAGGCTGCTACTGGATCTGCGCCAACGACGCCGGTTTGGTCCACCGTTTCACCCCCGACGGTCGCCTGGATCGCTCCCTGAGCGTGCCGGTGAAAAAACCCACCATGTGCGCCTTCGGCGGCAGTCGGCTGGACACCCTCTTCGTCACCTCGATCCGTGATGACCAGAGCGACCAGTCCATCGCCGGCGGCGTGTTTGCGCTCAACCCCGGCGTCACCGGATTGCCGGAGCCCACCTTCACCCTCTAGCTGCATCGCTGTGCCTTGAATACAACAATAAAATAACAAGACAGGAGTGACCCCCAATGGACTTCAAACGCACCTTGCTCGCCGCCGCAGTGTTCACCCTCAGCAGCGCCGCTCACGCGCTGGAAATCAAATTCGCCGACATCCACCCCGCTGGCTACCCCACCGTGGTCGCCGAAGAAAACATGGGCAAGGCGCTGACCAAGGAAAGCAACGGCGAACTCACGTTCAAGTACTTCCCGGGCGGCGTGCTGGGTTCCGAGAAAGAAGTGGTCGAACAGGCCCAAGTGGGCGCCGTGCAGATGACCCGCGTCAGCCTCGGCATCGTCGGGCCGGTGGTGCCGGACGTGAACGTCTTCAACCTGCCGTTCGTGTTCCGCGACCAGGCGCATATGCGCAAGGTCATCGACGGCGAGATCGGCGATGAAATCCTCGCCAAGATCACCGACTCCGAGTTCGGCCTCGTGGCGCTGGCCTGGATGGACGGCGGCACGCGCAACCTTTACACCAAGAAACCGGTGCGCAAGATCGAAGACCTCAAGGGCATGAAGATCCGCGTGCAGGGCAACCCGCTGTTCATCGACGCCTTCAACGCCATGGGCGCCAACGGCATCGCCATGGACACCGGCGAGATCTTCAGTGCCTTGCAGACCGGTGTCATCGACGGCGCGGAGAACAACCCGCCCACCCTGCTGGAACACAACCACTTCCAGAACGCCAAGTACTACACCCTCACCGAACACCTGATCCTGCCTGAGCCCATCGTGATGTCGAAAATCACCTGGAACAAACTCACTCCCGCCCAGCAGGACATGGTGAAAAAAGCCGCTAAGGTCGCCCAGGCCGATGAGCGCGTGCTGTGGGACGCCAAGTCCGCCAGCAGTGAGGAAAAACTCAAGAAGGCCGGGGTCGAGTTCATCACCGTCGACAAAAAACCCTTCTACGACGCCACCGCCGCGGTGCGAGCCAAGTACGGCGCGCCTTACGCCGACATCATCAAGCGTATCGACGCCGTTCAGTAACGCCCCATTCCCTGACAAGGCCTGGCGCGGTCGGCATCGACGCGCCCGGTGACGGTGAACGCCATGAAGAATCTACTGCTGCGCATCAACGACCGTATCTACATGACCTGCATCTGGGTCGCCGGTCTCTCGGTCCTCGGGGTCGCACTGATCATTCCCTGGGGCATCTTCGCCCGCTACATCCTCGGCACCGGTTCCAGCTGGCCGGAGCCCACCGCTATCCTGCTGATGCTGGTGTTCACCTTTATCGGCGCAGCCGCCAGTTATCGTGCCGGGGCGCACATGTCGGTGGCCATGGTCACGGACCGCCTGCCACCTGCCCAACGCCGAATCGTCGGCATTTTCTCGCAACTGCTGATGGCGACAATCTGCCTGTTCATGGCGATCTGGGGCACCAAGTTGTGCCTGTCCACCTGGAACCAGTTCATGAGCGCCATCCCCACCCTGCGCGTGGGTATCACCTATATGCCGATCCCCATCGGGGGCGTGCTGACGCTGATTTTCGTGCTGGAAAAACTGCTGCTGGGCGACCAGAGCAACCGGCGCGTGGTGCGCTTCGACCTGGTAGAAGAAAACGAAGGGGCTGCCTGATATGGACGCATTGATTCTGCTGGGCAGCTTTATCGCCCTGATCCTGATCGGCATGCCAGTGGCCTATGCCCTGGGGCTGTCGGCGCTGATCGGCGCGTGGTGGATCGACATCCCGTTCCAGGCCCTGATGATTCAGGTGGCTGGCGGGGTGAACAAGTTTTCGCTGATGGCGATACCGTTCTTTGTGCTGGCTGGGGCGATCATGGCCGAGGGCGGCATGTCGCGGCGGCTGGTGGCGTTTGCCGGGGTGCTGGTGGGCTTTGTGCGCGGCGGGCTGTCCCTGGTGAACATCATGGCCTCGACGTTTTTCGGCGCGATCTCCGGCTCGTCGGTGGCGGACACCGCTTCGGTGGGCTCGGTGCTGATTCCAGAAATGGAGCGCCGTGGCTATCCACGGGAATTTGCCACGGCGGTGACCGTCAGCGGCTCGGTGCAGGCCTTGCTCACGCCACCCAGCCACAACTCGGTGCTCTACTCCCTGGCGGCTGGCGGCACAGTGTCCATCGCTTCGCTGTTCATGGCCGGCGTGGTGCCGGGCCTGCTGATGAGCGCGTGCCTGATGGTGCTGTGCCTGATCTTCGCGAAGAAACGCAACTACCCCAAAGGCGAAGTCATCCCCCTGAAGCAGGCGCTGAAGATTGCCGCCGATGCGCTCTGGGGCCTGATGGCCATGGTGATCATCCTCGGCGGCATCCTCTCGGGCATCTTCACTGCCACCGAGTCCGCCGCGATTGCGGTGCTGTGGGCGTTCTTCGTGACCATGTTCATCTACCGCGACTACAAGTGGCGCGAGCTGCCCAAGCTGATGCACCGCACGGTGCGCACGATTTCCATCGTGATGATCCTGATCGCCTTCGCCGCCAGCTTCGGCTACATCATGACCCTGATGCAGATCCCGGCGAAGATCACCACGCTGTTCCTGACGCTGTCGGACAACCGCTACGTGATCCTGATGTGCATCAACGCCATGCTGCTGTTGCTCGGCACGGTGATGGACATGGCGCCGCTGATCCTGATCCTCACGCCGATCCTGTTGCCGGTGGTGTTGGGTATCGGCGTCGACCCGGTGCACTTCGGCATGATCATGCTGGTGAACCTCGGCATCGGCCTGATCACCCCGCCGGTGGGCGCGGTGCTGTTTGTCGGCGCAGCGGTGGGCAAAACCACCATCGAGAAAACCGTAAAGGCGCTGGTGCCGTTTTATGCCGTGCTGTTCCTGGTGCTGATAGCAGTGACGTACATTCCAGCATTGTCGCTGTGGCTGCCGAGCGTGGTGCTGTAATGCTGATTGAACTTGAAGACAACCTGACCCACCTCACCTTGAATCCGGCCGTGGGCGGCAGCATCGTCAACTGGACGGTGCGCGCCACCGGGCAGCCGTTGCTGCGCCATAACGATGAGCAGGCGATCCATACCGGTTTGCCGGGCAAGCTGGGGTGCTATCCGTTGGTGCCCTGGTCCAACCGCATTGCCCACGGCGGTTTCGATAACCCCGACGGTTGGCTGGTGCTCACGCCTAACAGCCTGACCGATCCGCTGCCGATTCACGGTTCGGCCTGGCAACAAGCGTGGCAGGTGGTCAGCCAGTCGGCAGATGAAGTGGTGCTGGAGGTGGTCTGCCAGACGCCTTTTGCCTATCGCGCCGAGCAGCGGATTCACTTGAGCGATGGGGCCTTGCATATCGAACTGCGCGTGACCCATCTGGCCGAAACAGCGGCGTGGCATGGCGTGGGCTTGCATCCGTACTTTCCGCGTCGGCCGGGTACCCGGTTGCAGGCCAAGGCCGCGCAGGTGTGGATGAGTGACGCGTCCAAGCTGCCGACCGGCTTGGCACCGGTGCCGAACGAGTGGGATTTCCAGGAAATGAATGCCCTGCCCCAAGGCTTGGTGGACAACGGCTTTTGCCAGTGGGACGGGTATTGCCGGATCGAACAGCCGGACCTGGGCTATGCGCTGGAATGCCAGGCCAGCGGGGCCGATTACTTCCTGCTGTACTGCCCGCCGGGGCTGGGGTTCTTTTGCATCGAGCCGGTGAGTCATCCGGTGAATGCTCATCACCTAGCGGGAAGGCCGGGCCTGAAACTGCTGGAACACAATCAGTCGGTCCAACTCAATTTCAACCTGAAATACATTCAAAATGTGGGAGGGGGCTTGCCCCCGATGGCGGCCTGACAGCCGAACAGGATGCTGGAACAGACCGAGTACATATCCATTATTCAGCCAACGGCCGCTATGGGTTCCGCCCTTACGGCGGCTCGCTTCGCATCGTGATTACCGTTGACTGCTATAAAGTTGTGTAAATACCTATAGCTATCGGGGGCAAGCCCCTCCCACAGTTTTGATTTAGGTTTTGTCAGTGATGTCAGGGTGGAGAGTTTTTCAGACGCCCAGCCGTATCGATACTCACGACAACCGACAACCCCGGCCGCAACCGTTCGCTCTCAGCCTGATCCGGGTCCACCGTAATCCTTACCGGCACGCGCTGGGCAATCTTCACAAAGTTGCCCGTCGCGTTGTCCGCCTGCAACAGGCTGAACTCCGAGCCGGTGGCCGGCGAAATATGCTGCACCGTGCCATGAAACTTGCGGTGGTTCAGCGCATCTACGGTAAAGGTCACCGGCTGGCCGACCTGCACATTGTCCATTTGGGTTTCTTTCATATTGGCAATCACCCACAGCTGCTTCGGCACCAGTGCCATCAACTGCGCGCCAGAGTTGACGTAGGCACCGAGGCGCACGCCAATCTGCCCCAACTGACCGTCGCGGGGTGCGGTGATGCGGGTGTTGGACAGATCGATCCGCGCCAATTCCACCGCCGCATCGGCACTCGCCACCGCCGCTTCCAGGGAGCCGCGATTGACGATCACCGTCTGCAAATCCTGCCGCGCGATTTCCAGGCTGGCCTGGGCTTGGGCGACGGCGGCGACCGTCTGCGCATTGGCAGCACGGGTCACGTCCAGCTCGCGCTTGGACACCGAACCGTCGCTGATCAGCTCCTCGTTACGACGCAAATCCGCAGTGCTTTTACGCGCCTGTGCCTGGCTGTCTACCAGCGCAGCCTGGCGTAACTTGATGGTCGCTTCGGCGCTGTTGCGCTGCTGCACCACATTGGCCAGCGAGGCCTTCTGCACCGCCAGTTGCGCCAAGGCTTGGTCCAGGCGCTGCTTGTAGATGCGATCATCAAGGCGCACCAACAAGTCACCGGCCTTGACGTACTGGAAGTCCTGCACTGGCACCTCGAACACATAGCCGCTGAGCTGCGGGCCAATAATCGTCACTTGGCCACGTACCAGGGCGTTTTCAGTAGTTTCCACCGCGCTGCTGAAAGGCGGCAGTTGCCAGGCATACAGCACGATCAGTACCCCGACGATGGCAATCGCGGCGAAGCCCATGGACGAAAGGATGCGCACACGCAATGAGCGCGGCTCGGTGACCGTAGCGCCGGGCGGCATGGTGCCTTCCGGGGTGGATGCAATGGCGGTGGTGGTGGTTGTCGAAGGTTCGGTCATGAAGGTGCGCCGCTGGGTTGAACGGGAGGGGCTGCTGCTTGGGTGGTACTCATCAGCCACAGACTGCGAATAAATATCCAGAGCATGGTCAGGATCGCGATGATCGCAATCAGCATGAACACATCGTTGTAAGCCATGACATTCGCTTCACGGGTGGCCGCCGTGGCCAAGCTGCGGATACCCATCAGGTTGCGCAGCTCGGGGTCGGCAATGACACCGCCATAGGCCGAGCCACCGCTGCTCACCCGCGCGGCCACACGCGGGTCGAGCAAGGTCAAGTGTTCGACGATCATGCTGGAATGAAACTTCTCCCGCACGACCTGGAACGTTCCCAGCAACGCGGCTCCAATCAGGCCGCCGAGGTTCTGGCAAATGCCGAACATCACCGAAAAACTCACTAGATTGCGCGGGTTCGTCAGCACGTTCTTGGTGCCCAACACCATGGTCGGTCCCAGGAAAAAAGTGCCGCCAAAGCCCAACAGGAACTGGCTGATATACAGGTTTTCGGGCCGGGTCAGGTTGCTGGAGAAACTGTCCATCACCGAGCCCGTGGCCATCAGCGCCAGGGAGATCACCAGCGGCATCAGCAAGTGAGCCGGGTTGATCGTCAGCGCACTGACCGCCAGCCCGCTGATCGCGCCGGCCAGCATCACCACGTACAGCGTATGCATCTGCTGGTAGCTCATGTTCAACATCTGCATGAACCCGACCGCACCGGTGGACTGCTCCGACAGCACCATGCGAATCAGGATCACCGCCAGTGCCAGGCGAATCATGGTGCCGCTGCCCAGCCAACGGGTCATCAACATCGGGTTGGCGCGGTTATGCTCAATGGCCAGGCCGGCCATGATCAACACCAGGGAACAGGCTGACGCGATACCGATCCACGGGGCTTCCAGCCACCAGTCGATGCGCCCCAGGGACAGCACCGCACAGAGCAACGCCACGCCGGTGGCGAGGATGCCGAAGGTCAGGAAGTCGAGTTTCTCAAAGGTCTTGAAGCGGTCACCCGGCGGCAACTTGAGCAAGAACACACACCCCAGGCAGATCAGCGCCATCCCCAATTCAAACAGGTACAAACCGCGCCACTCGGCGATTTGCAGCAAATCTTCGGAGAACAACCGCGCCAGCGGCAACGCCAACTGCGCCGTGCCCAAACCCAGCACCAGGGCTTTGAGTCGCCACTTGGCGGGGAACGCCTGGATCATGTAGTACAAGCCCAACGAACTCAGGGCCGCGCCCACCATCCCATGGGCCGCCCGCACCGCGATGGCCGAACTGAGATCGTTAACGAACAAGTGGCCGAAGGTCACCAGCGCGTACAGCACCAGGAACACCTCGGTGAACACGCGCAGGCCGAACTGCTGGCGGAACTTCACCAGCAGCAGGTTCATGCACACGTTGGTCATCACATAGGCGGCGGGCAGCCAGGCCATTTCCGCTGTGGTCGCGCCGAGGGCGCCTTGCAGGTATTGCAGGTTGGCGATGACCAGGGCATTTCCCAGGCCGCCAGTGATCGCGACCAGCACACCGACCAGCGCATACAGCCAACGCTTGTGCGTAGGGTGCCACGGCGTCGACGGCGAACCGGGCAGGCTCGGGCGCTCGTGGGGTTCCCAGGTGTGGGGGGTGTATTTATCCATTCGATGACCTAGATGACCCGACGGGTGAGGTCGGTAAAACCATTACTCAGAGTAGTAAACCTGAGCGGGGTTCATCTTGCCATCTTGGGCATGGAATTGATGCCTGGAGCGGGTACGGTCAAAAGTCGGAGGGGGCTTGCTCTCTTTGGATAGCATGCCCATCCAGAACCGCCTTCCCGATCAGATCCACCCCAACCAACTCCAGTAAGTCGCCGCAAACACCAACATCAGCCCATACCCGATCAACGTCACCAGGATCCCCACCTTGGCGAACTGCCGCGCCGTAAACGTCCCAGTCCCCAGGCACACCATATTCTGCGGCGCATTAATCGGCAGGATGAACCCGTAGCTCATCACAAACCCCAGCAGCATGGTCATCCCCAACCGGTTGAACTCCCCGGGCAAGGTCTGCAACACCGCAATCAGGATCGGCAACAGCGCCGAGGTCAGCGCCGTGGCGCTGGCAAAGCCCAGGTGGATCACAATCAAAAACGCTCCCAAAATCGCAAACACCCCCAACGGCCCGACCTGATCCAACCCGGTATGCGCCACCACCTGGGAGCCCAGCCACTGCCCGGCTTGGGTCGTCAGCAACGCGGTGGCGAGGCTGATGCCCACGCCGAATACAATCACCGTGCCCCACGGAATACGCGACTGCACATCCTTCCAGGTCATCACCCCAATCCCCGGCAACAGCAGGAACACCAGCCCCGCGTAGGTGGTCGAGGTGGTATCGAAAGGGTGCAGGCGCCCTTCCGTCGCCCACGCCAACAGCAACAGCACCGACACGGTGAGCAAGCGCTTCTGCGGGCCGGTCATCGGGCCGATGTCCACCAGGGACTGGGCCACGGCCTCTTTACCACCGGGGATGCTGTCGGTTTCCGGCGGCAGCAGCTTGATCACCAGGAACAGCAACACCGCCGACATGATCACCGCCCACGGCGCGCCGGCGATCAGCCAGTCGATCCACGACACGCGCTGGCCGAGCATCTTGTCCATAAAGCCCACGGTCAGCAGGTTTTGCGCGGCGGCGGTCTGGATGCCGACGTTCCAGATGCTGGTGCCCTGGGCCACCACGATCATCAGGCCGGCGGCAATATTGGAGCGCTTGTCCACGCCAAACGCGGCGACCACGCCCATCATGATCGGCACCACACAGGCACTGCGCGCGGTGGCACTGGGCACCACGAGGCTGAGCAGGATGGTCACCGCAATCGCCCCCAGCAGAATGCCGCGGGTGCTGGTGCCGACGCGGGTCAGGGTCACGAGGGCGATGCGCCGGTCGAGGCCGGTGTGGGTCATGGCCGCCGCAATGAACAACGCGCCCGCCACCAAGGCCAGTGCCGGGTTGGAAAAGCCGGTGAGCGCCATGCTGATGGCCGGGCTGGAGCCGATCAGGTGGGCGGGGTCTTGCAGCGACGGCGCCGTGCCCAGCAAAAATGCCATGAGCGAGGTGATCATGATCGCGCTGGCCTCATAAGACACCGCCTCGGTGATCCACACCACCACGGCAAACGCGAGAATCGCCAGCATGCGCTGCCCGGCCACCGGCAGATCGGCGGGCAGCGGCAACAGCAGCACGCCGACCATCGCCAATACGCCGATCACCAGGCCCAGGGGCAACTTAAAGGATGCTGCGGTTGTTGCGGGGGCGTTCATGGCGGGCTCCGTCGTGCTCTAAATCAGGCAGGCAGCATGGGGCAAAGCGCCGCAACGGGTGTTGACGGGTATCAAGACCCTAGGTCAATAACTGGCTCAATACCGCCCGCAACTTGCCGGGCTTGAGCGGTTTGTTCAACAACGGCGCGTCAAGGCGGCGCAGCACACGACGGCATTGGTCGGTGCGGTCGGCGGTGATGATCACGGCCGGGATCTTTTGCGCGAAATGCTCGCGCAGATGCTTGACCACCGCAGCGCCCACCACGCCGTGGTCGAGGTGGTAGTCGGCGAGGATCAACTCCGGCGCCCTGCCCTGCAACGCCAGTAACGCGCCGGCCTGGTCGGTGGCGGTGACCACCTCACAGCCCCACTGCACCAGCAGCGCGCGCATGCTTTCGAGGATGCTCACCTCGTTATCGATCACCAGCAAACGCCGCCCCGGCAGCGGGTTGCCCGTGGTCGGCAGCACCGGCAGTTGGCTGATCGCCAGGGGCATCTCTTCGCTGATGGGCACCTCGATGCTGAACATCGAGCCACGCCCCGGCCACGAACGGACCGCCACCGGGTAGCCGAGGATCTCGGCGATACGCTCGACAATCGCCAGGCCCAGCCCCACGCCTTTGCGGTCCGAGGCGCGGCCGACGTCGAGCTGGTTGAATTCGAGGAAGATCGCGTCGAGCCGGTCGGCCGCGATGCCGCGCCCGGTGTCCCACACCTCCAGGCGCAGGCGATCGCCACGGCGGCGCGCGCCGAGCAGGATGCAGCCCTCGTCGGTGTAGCGGCAGGCGTTGCTGAGGAAGTTGCGCAGGATCCGCGTCACCAGGCGCAAGTCGGTGCGAATCGCATAATGGCCGGTACGCGCGCGCAGGTTCAGCCCGGCCGCCAGCGCCACCGACTGGAACTCCGAGACCAGCGGCGCAAACAGTTCATCCAGGCGATACAGCGCCACGTCGGGTTTGACCGCCGCCTGGTCGAGCCGCGAAATATCCAGCAAATCGGTGAGTAAATCTTCCGCGCCTTCCAGCGCCTGGTGAGTACGTTCCACCAGCACCTGCTCGACGCTGGGCAAGTTGCGTTCACGCAGGGTGGAGATCAGCAGCCGCGCCGCGTTCAGCGGTTGCAGCAGGTCATGGCTCGCGGCGGCGAGGTATTTGTCCTTGCTGCGGTTGGCAGCCTCCGCGGCGTCGCGCGCATCGCGCAATTCCTGCTCGACCTGCTCACGCTGGGCGATCTGCTGTTGCAGGTTGCGGTTGGCTTCCAGCAGCTCATCGGTGCGCGCGGCCACGCGCTGTTCCAGCTCATCGTTGAGACGGATATAGCGGTTGCGCTCCGCCTCCAGCTCGTCGAGGCGCGCGGTGAGTTCCGGGTAGTGACTCTTGCGTGCCGAGTGATTACCCAGGCCCAGCAGCCCGGCCAGTGCTTGTTGCTGGTCGTCAGAGCGCTTCGCCATAAACAACCTCGACGTCACGCTGGCTGGACTCACGAGGGTTGGTGAGGATGCAGGGGTCGTCCATCGCATGCTCGGACAGAAACGGAATATCCGCCACGCGCACCCCATGCAGACCCAGGGTTTCGTGGAAGCCAATTGCATGCTTGAGCGCGATCAGGTGGTCGACCAATCGTCCGCAGATCTGTCGATGGTTGAGGCCACGGCAGTCAATGCCAAAGGTCTCGGCAATCACCTTGAAGCGCTCCGGCGCCGAGTTGTAGTTGAACGCCACCACATGCTCCACCAGCACCGCGTTGCACAAACCGTGGGGCAAATCGAGAAAGCCGCCGAGGCTGTGGGACATGGCATGCACGGCGCCGAGGATCGCGTTGGAAAACGCCAGGCCCGCCTGCATGCTGCCGAGCATGATTTTCTCGCGCAGGGCAATGTCCGTGGGGTTGGCGATCATCTGCACAAGGTTGCCGTTGATCAGGCGCATGGCTTCCAGCGCATGGGGGTCGGTCAGCGGGCCGTGGCCGGTGGACACGAACGCCTCGATGGCATGCACCAGCGCGTCGATGCCGGTACAGGCGGACAGGAACGGGTCCATGCTCGCCGTGGTTTCCGGGTCGATCAGCGACACATCCGGCACCACCGCCTTGCTGACGATGGAGAACTTCATGCGCTCCTGCTGGTTGGAAATGATCACGAACTGCGAGACATCCGCCGACGTACCGGCGGTGGTGGGGATCAGGATCAACGGCGGGCTGGGCACACGAATGGTGTCCACGCCCTCGAACTCAAGAATGCTACGCCCATGGGCGACCACAATGCCGATGGCCTTGCCGCAATCCATCGGACTGCCGCCGCCGATGGCCACGATCACGTCGCAATGGTTTTCCCGATACACCTCGGCGCCGAGCATTACTTCTTCGACGCGCGGATTGGGCGACACAGCGCTGTACAGGCAGTAGTCGATACCGATGGCTTGCAGGCTGGCTTCCACATCCGCCACCCAACCGGCAGCGATCACACCGGGGTCGCTGACGACCAGCACCTTGCGCGCACCGAAGGTCTTGGCATAGTTACCGACGTTGTGCCGGCAGCCGGCACCGAAGATGATTTCAGGCGAGACGAATTTACGCAGGAGGCTCAGATTGGGGCTCATTGGAAAGCCTGTTCTTATTATTTTTGGGAGATGCGCTTCACACTAACCCATTCGCAGGCGAATGCAATCAGACCAAAGGGTCATTCCCAATACGGCACCGGCCAGCGCGAGGCTGGCCGGAGATGGATCAACGGCTGGCGAAGTACATGGTCACTTCGAAGCCGATACGCAGGTCGGTGAAGGCGGGTTTGGTCCACATGGGGAGAGTCCTCTTGTTGTGCCGGAAGATTCCGGTAGAGGCATTAATGCATGGGGGGATGGGGGTGCGAATGCTACTTTCGAAGGAGCTCGCACCCGCATTGGTAGCGGGTATACGCCGATCAAAATGTGGGAGGGGGCTTGCTCCCGATAGCAATGTGTCAGCCACATCACTGTTGACTGACCCACCGCCATCGGGAGCAAGCCCCCTCCCACAGGGGACCGCGTTGCAATCCGAGGGTTAGAAGAAACCCAATGGATTGATGTCGTAGCTCACCAGCAAATTCTTGGTCTGCTGGTAGTGATCGAGCATCATCTTGTGGTTCTCACGCCCCACGCCCGACTTTTTGTAGCCGCCAAACGCCGCATGCGCCGGGTACAGGTGATAACAGTTGGTCCACACGCGGCCAGCCTTGATCGCCCGGCCCATGCGGTAGGCGCGGTTGATGTCGCGGGTCCACAGCCCGGCGCCGAGGCCGAATTCGCTGTCGTTGGCAATGGCCAGGGCTTCGGCTTCGTCCTTGAAGGTGGTGATACCCACCACCGGGCCGAAGATTTCTTCCTGGAACACGCGCATCTTGTTGTGGCCCTTGAGCAGGGTCGGCTGGATGTAATAACCGCTGGACAGGTCGCCTTCCAGGCGCTCGGCCGCGCCGCCGGTGAGCAGCTCGGCGCCCTCTTCCTGGGCGATCTTGAGGTAGGAGAGGATCTTGTCGTATTGCTGCTCGGACGCCTGGGCGCCGACCATGGTCTCGGTGTCCAACGGGTTGCCGCGCTTGATCTTGACGATCTTCTTCATCACCACTTTCATGAAGTCGTCGTAGATCGACTCCTGCACCAGCGCCCGCGACGGGCAGGTGCACACTTCGCCCTGGTTGAAGAACGCCAACACCAGGCCTTCGGCGGCTTTTTCGATGAATTGCGGCTCGGCCTGCATGATGTCTTCGAAGAAGATGTTCGGCGACTTGCCGCCCAGTTCCACGGTAGACGGAATGAGGTTCTCGGCGGCCGCGTGCATGATGTGAGCACCGATTGGGGTCGAGCCGGTAAAGGCAATCTTGGCGATGCGCTTGCTGGTGGCCAGTGCCTCCCCGGCTTCGCGGCCAAAGCCCTGGACGATATTCAGCACGCCCGGTGGCAGCAGGTCATTGATCAACTCGGCAAACACCATGATCGACAGCGGTGTCTGCTCGGCCGGCTTGAGCACGATGCAGTTACCGGCAGCGAGGGCCGGGGCGAGTTTCCAGGCGGCCATCAGCAGCGGGAAGTTCCACGGAATGATCTGCCCGACCACGCCCAATGGCTCATGGAAGTGGTAGGCCGCGGTGTGTTCGTTGATCTCGGCGGCGCCGCCTTCCTGGGCGCGGATGCAGCCGGCGAAGTAGCGGAAGTGGTCGGCGGCCAGGGGCACGTCAGCGTTGAGGGTTTCGCGCACGGCCTTGCCGTTGTCCCAGCTTTCGGTCACGGCCAGTACTTCGAGATTCTGCTCGATACGGTCGGCGATTTTCAGCAGCACCAGGGAGCGATCCTGGGGCGACGTCTTGCCCCAGGCGTCAGCGGCGGCATGGGCGGCGTCGAGGGCTTTGTCGATATCGGCAGCGTTGGAGCGCGGGAATTCGGCGATCGCTTCACCGGTCACTGGCGAGGTGTTGGTGAAATACTCACCGCTCAGCGGGGCGACGAACTCTCCGCCGATGTAATTTCCGTAGCGCTGCTTGAAGCTGACGATAGCGCCAGGGGTGCCAGGTTGTGCGTAGATCATGTTAAAGCCTCTGTCTGGGTCCGGGCCTGTCGGTCAACAGGCGATGACCCGATAGTAAAGAGCCCCCGTTGCCGGGCGAATGCGCCGTTGGCAGGGGGGCACTTGTCATTTGGTCGTAGATTCAGTGTTTGGCGACCAGCTCTTTGGGCAGCTTGAAGGTCCAGAGCATGCCGCCCTGGTTGAAGTCCTTGATGCGCTTGGCCACCTCACCGCCCCACAACGGCACCGCGCCGCCCCAGCCGGAGAGCACCGAGACGTACTGTTCGCCGTCCATTTCCCAGGTCACAGGCGAACCGAGCACGCCGGAGCCGGTCTGGAATTCCCAGACCTTCTCGCCAGTCTTGGCGTTGAATGCTTGCAGGAAACCTTCCGGCGTACCGGTGAACACCAGGTTGCCCTTGGTGGTCAGCACCCCGCCCCACAGCGGCGCGAAGTTCTTGTGGCGCCAGACTTCCTTACCCGTCTTAGGATCGATGGCGCGCAGTACGCCGATGTAGTCTTCGTTCAACGGCTTGATAGTGAAGCCCGCGCCGAGGAACGCCGCGCCTTTCTTGTAGGCGATACCTTCGTTCCAGATGTCCATGCCCCACTCGTTGGACGGCACGTAGAACAGCCCGGTGTCACGGTTGTAGGCCATCGGCATCCAGTTCTTCGCACCGAGGAACGCCGGTGCGACAAACACCGAAGTGCCCTTGGTTTCGCTGCCCGGCGCACCTGGGCGGCTGGCTTCGTTGTAGATCGGACGACCGTCCTTATCCAGGCCCGTGGCCCAGGTGATCTTGTCGACAAACGGGAAGCCTCGGATGAACTTGCCGTTGGTGCGATCGAGCACGTAGAAGAAGCCGTTGCGGTCGGCGGTGGCCGCAGCTTTGATTTCCTTGCCACCTTCGGTGTAGTTGAAGGAGACCAGCTCGTTGACGCCGTCATAGTCCCAACCGTCGTGGGGCGTGCTCTGGAAGTGCCACTTGATGGTGCCGTCGTCCGGGTTCAGCGCCAGGCGCGAGGACGAGTAAAGGTTGTCGCCAGGGCGCAGGTGCGAGTTCCACGGCGCCGGGTTGCCGGTGCCGAACAGCAGCAGGTTGGTTTCAGGGTCGTAGTAGCCGCCCAGCCACGGTGCCGCGCCGCCGGTTTTCCACAAATCCCCCGGCCAGGTCTTGCCCGCCTCGCCGCCGGAGATGCCGTTTTCCACAGCCTTGCCGTCTTTGTAGACATAACCCATATGGCCTTCGACCGTCGGGCGGCTCCACAGCAGCTCGCCGTTTTTCGGGTCATAGGCCTGGATCTTGCCGACCACGCCGAATTCGCCACCGGCCACGCCGGTGATCAGCTTGCCGTTGACCACCAGGGGCGCGGCGCTGATCGAGTAACCTTCCTTGTGGTCAGCGACCTGCTTGCTCCACACCACTTTGCCGGTGTCTTTGTTCAGCGCCACCAGCTTGGCGTCGAGGGTGCCGAAGAACACCAGGTCGCCGTACAGCGCCACGCCACGGTTGATCACGTCACAGCACGGGCGGATGTCATCGGGCAGACGCGCATCGTACTGCCAGAGTTTCTTGCCGGTGCGCGCATCCACCGCGAACACCCGCGAGTAGGAACCGGTGAGGTACATCACCCCGTCCTTGATCATCGGCTGCGCCTGTTGCCCACGCTGCTTTTCGCCGCCAAAGGAAAACGCCCAGACCGGGCGCAGTTCCTTGACGTTATCGACGTTCAGGGTGTCGAGGGGGCTGTAGCGCTGGCCCTGCACGCCCAGGCCGTTGGTGACGATCTGCCCGGGGTTTTTCGGGTCCTGGAGGATGTCCTCATCGGTGACCGAGGCCATGGCCTGGCCGGATAACAGGATGGCACCGAGCAACACACTCAAGGCGAAGGGTTGGCGACGTGCGGGTTGGGTCATGACGGCTACCTCTGCGGTTTTTTGTTATACCCGGGAAATTTTCCCGGTCTGGTGCAGATTCTTGGGCGCAGGGGCCATTGTCACAATTGACCGCAGTATCGAGTTTGCTAGTTCCTTAGTAGCGGTTGCATCTGCTCGCGCTCGTAACGCGGGTACAGGTGGCTGACGCTGCGGATCAGTTCATAGCGGCTCAGGCTGATCGCGGCGAAGCGTTCGGGGATGGGGCTGCGGATCATCTCGGCCATGTCGTTGCCCTTGGCAGCGCCGTCACGCAGCAGTTGATCGAGCCAGGTCAGGTAGTCGCGCATTTGCGTGAAGGGTTGCGCGTCGCTGGCCACCGGGCCATGGCCCGGCACGATCAGGGTCCAGGGCAAGGCTTGCAGGGTGCCGAGGTCGGCCAGCCACACCGCCAGCCCCGGGCTGTTGGGGGTGGTGAGCGCGCGTTGGTAAAACACCAGGTCGCCGGCGAACAGCACGCCGGTGCTCTGGTCGAAGATCGCCAGGTCGGCGCCGGTGTGACCGGTGAGCGCGAGCAGGCGCAAGTCGTGGCGGCCGACGCTCAGCACCCCGGGTTCCAGCACCTGGGTGGGCAACACCACCTCGGTGCCGCGCATCCAGTCGCCGACCATGCGGTAGAGGTTTTCCGCCATGCCGTCGCCCTGCTCATGCAGCAGCCGCGTGGTCTCGGCCAGGGCGCCGATGGGCACGTCCTTGAAGGCCTGGTTGCCCAGCGCATGGTCGGGGTGATGATGGGTAATCAGCACCTGGATCACCGGCTTGGGGGTGACGCGGGCGATGGCCTCGCGCATCGCTTCGCCGTAGCGCCGCGACGGCCCGGTGTCGATCACCACCACGCCGGCCTCGGTGACGATGAAGGCGGTGTTGACGATATTGCCGCCATTGGCCTTGGCAAAATTGTCAGTGCTGCCTTCGAGTAGCCAGGTGTCGTCGGCGATCAGCCGGGGCTTGAGGGCGTAGTCGAGATCTGCCAGGGCGGGCAAGCTCAGGCCCAGGCACAACAATAGAATCCAGCGCATGCCGCGCTCCTTCTGGTCAGGGGATGGCCGCGTCGAACTCGTTGCCGCTGTTGTCACGCAGCACCAGTCGGGTGGGCCCCGGCGCGTCGATGTCGAAGGCCAGGTTGGGGTTCTCGCTAACCGCCGGGAACAGCTCAAGATCAGCCAGCACTTGGCCGTCCTGGCCGCGCAGTTGCGCATGGTTGATAAAAAACTCGGGGATGCCGCTGACCATGCCGTTGTCCATCGGGTGCGCCACCTGCACACGCACACGGCTGAACTCGCCACGCGGGTAACGGCCGCCGAGCACTTCGCCGATGTGCTCTTCCCAACCCGGCTGGGTGCGTACCACGCTGGGCGCGGTGCAGCCGCCACCGGCCGCGTCGATCAGGGTCGAGCCCACATGCCACAGGCCGTCATCGGTGAGCACCGCCGCACGCAACGGCGTGGCCTGCTCGATACGAATGCGCAGCGACAGCCACGGCAGCACGCCGGCCTTGGGCTGGAAGTCGACGATTTTCGGCAATGGGTTGAGCTCGGCCCAGGCGAGGATTTTCACCACATGGCCGTTGAAGGCGCGGGCGTCGATTTCCAGCGGCACCTGGCGCGCATCTTCGGCGAACGGCGGCGCCAGCAGCTTGACCCGGTCGTCGAACACGAACGGCGCCTCGGCCAGGAACTGCTTGTGATAGAACGCCCACATCACCGACGGCACCGGGTCGACCTCCACGGCGTGAGCCGCCAGCGGCAGCCAACACGCCAAGATGCAGCTCAGTCGCCAGTTCATCGCCTGCTCCTATTGATACATCTCGGGGACTTCGTACTGCAGGCCGTAACGGGCATAGATGGCTTGCACCGCGCCGTCGCGGATCAGGCCTTCCAGCGCCTCTTCCACCGCGTAGGCCAACTGGCGATTGCTCTCGTGCACCGCCATGCCGATCTCCCAGCGTTGCTTGCCCATGTTCGGGTAGGCGTTTTCGGCGAGGGCCAGTTGCGGGTCGTGGGCTTCATGCACCTGCCAGTCGACTTCGCCGCGCATCGCCATCACCGCGTCGACCTCACCGGCTTTCATCGCCGCAAAGGCCTGGGGGACGTCGGGGTAGTGATGGGTCTTGGCGGCGAGCATGCCGTTGAACACCGAGGTGAGGTAGAACGACGGCACGCTGTCGACTTCGACGCCAATCGGGTGCTGCTCGAACACCGCCACGCTGGCGACCGTGTCCAGGCGCCGACGGTCATAGGCCACCTGCCATTGTTCGTTCTGGTACGGCCCGAACATCACCACATGGCCGTTTTCCAGTTCACCCTGGTCGTTGCGCTTTTGTGCGTAATCGCGATCGTAGGGCGCGCGCATCATCAGGTCGGCCAGTTGCTGGTTGTGCAACTGGCTGCCGCGCCAGATGTAGTCGCGCAGATCGTCATCGAGCTTCTCGCCGGCCGGCGCCCAGATCAACTTGAGCTTTACCCCCAGCGCCGTGGCCAGGGCCTGGGCCAGTTCCACATCGACCCCCCGCGCGTTGGCGCCGTCTTCGAAACTGTAGGGGGCGAAGTCCTTGTACACCGCCACCTTGATTTCGCCGTCAGCGATCATCTGGTCATAGCTGCGCACCTGCGCCTGTGCCGGCTGGCAACACAGCAGGGCCAGGCCAAGCACATAAGCGAACAGGCGCATGGCTTACTCCTCGACGTGCACGCTGTCCAAGTAGGTGCGCACGGCCCACAAGGCTTCCTGGCTCAGGTAGTCGGCCATTTTGGGCATGTACACACGGCCGTCACGCACCGCGCCATGGCGCACACGCTCGACGAACCACTCATCACCGGCTTCGCCCACATCGAGCATGCGCAGGTCGGGGGCGATACCACCGGACTTGGCTTCCAGGCCGTGGCAAGCGGCGCAGTTCTGGTTGTAGGCGGACGAACCAATCTCCACGGCCCGGTCGTGTTCAGGCGAGGTGCGGTACGGATTGACCGCCGCCCAGCCGTCTTCGTTGACCGGCACGCCGGCGTCCTTGATCGAGGTCAGGCCCTTGGTTTCCACTGCTTGTGGGACCACGTTGCCATGGGCCCAAACAGAGCCGGCGCCGAATACACCCACCAACAGGCCAGCCACGAGCCAGGCATTGTGTTTTGTTGTCATTATTTTTGCCCTCAGGATTGCACGCAAAACCTCATTGCAGAGGCTATGGCAACCATCTTAGAAACCCCGGGGCATGGGCCGTATGCTGCTTTGGTGGCCGCCCTCTCCTCCCTTGGTAGTAGGGCTTGTGGGGCACACCTAAAACAGCGGCGGTCCGGGAAGTCTTCCCGGCCACAGCGGGACTTTTTCCGTATCCGCCCGGCGCCCCGGCGTTCCACCCTGTGCAGGCCAAAACCTCCACTGGGAACTGCAACCATGACAATAAGATCGCTACCCGCCCGCTCACCTTTAAGCCTTGCCGTGCAAGCCTTTATGCTGGTGGGCAGCCTGTCCCTCAGTGCTGCAACCTTCGCAGCCGCCGAGCCTGCCAAATCGACACGCAACGTCACCTGGGAAGACATTGCCAACGACCACCTGACCACCAAGGACGTGCTGCAATACGGCATGGGCACCAACGCCCAGCGCTGGAGCCCACTGGCCCAGGTCAACGACAAGAACGTGTTCAAACTCACCCCGGCCTGGTCCTATTCCTTTGGGGACGAGAAACAGCGCGGCCAGGAATCCCAGGCCATCGTCAGCGACGGCGTGGTGTACGTCACCGGCTCCTACTCCCGCGTGTTCGCCCTGGATGCAAAGACCGGCAAGCGCCTGTGGACCTACAACCACCGCCTGCCCGACAACATTCGCCCGTGCTGTGACGTGGTCAACCGCGGCGCGGCGATCTTCGGCGACAAGATCTACTTCGGCACCCTCGACGCGCGCCTGATCGCCCTCGACAAAAACACCGGCAAAGTGGTGTGGAACAAGAAATTCGGCGACCACGCCGCCGGCTACACCATGACCGGCGCCCCGGTGCTGATCAAAGACAAGGTCAGCGGCAAGGTGCTGCTGATCCACGGCAGCTCCGGCGATGAATTCGGCGTGGTCGGCCAGCTGTTTGCCCGCGACCCCGACACCGGTGAAGAAGTGTGGATGCGCCCGTTCGTGGAAGGCCATATGGGCCGCCTCAACGGCAAGGACAGCACCACCACCGGCGACGTCAAGGCCCCTTCGTGGCCGGATGACCCCACCACCGAAACCGGCAAGGTCGAGGCCTGGAGCCACGGCGGCGGCGCGCCTTGGCAGAGCGCAAGCTTCGATGCCGAGACCAACACGATCATCGTCGGCGCCGGCAACCCTGGCCCTTGGAACACCTGGGCGCGCACCGCCAAGGGCGGCAACCCCCACGACTTCGACAGCCTCTACACCTCGGGCCAGGTTGGCGTCGACCCGAGCACCGGCGAAGTGAAATGGTTTTACCAGCACACCCCGAACGACGCCTGGGACTTCTCCGGCAACAACGAACTGGTGCTGTTCGACTACAAGGACAAGGACGGCAAAGTGGTCAAGGCCACCGGCCACGCCGACCGCAACGGCTTCTTCTACGTGGTGGACCGCAACAACGGCAAGCTGCAGAACGCCTTCCCGTTTGTCGACAACATCACTTGGGCCAGCCATATCGACCTGAAGACCGGGCGTCCGGTAGAAAACGAAGGCCAGCGTCCGGCCAAGCCATTGCCGGGTGAAACCAAAGGCAAGCCGGTGGAAGTCTCGCCGCCGTTCCTGGGTGGCAAGAACTGGAACCCCATGGCCTACAGCCAGGACACCGGCCTGTTCTACATTCCGGGCAACCAGTGGAAAGAGGAATACTGGACCGAAGAGGTCAACTACAAGAAGGGCTCGGCCTACCTGGGCATGGGTTTCCGCATCAAGCGCATGTATGACGACCACGTCGGCACCCTGCGCGCGATGAACCCGACTACCGGCAAGGTGGTGTGGGAGCACAAGGAAGCCTTGCCACTGTGGGCCGGCGTGTTGGCAACCAAGGGCAACCTGGTGTTTACCGGCACCGGCGACGGTTTCTTCAAGGCCTTCGACGCCAAAACCGGCAAGGAGCTGTGGAAGTTCCAGACCGGCAGCGGCATCGTCTCGCCGCCGATCACCTGGGAACAGGATGGCGAACAGTACATCGGCGTGACCGTCGGCTACGGCGGCGCGGTGCCGTTGTGGGGCGGCGACATGGCCGAGCTGACCAAACCGGTGGCGCAAGGCGGGTCCTTCTGGGTGTTCAAGATTCCGAGCTGGGATAACAAAACGGCCCAGAAGTAACCCATCAGAAAATGCCGGGGCCGCGTTTTTCTGTGGTGAGCGGGCTTGCCCCGCGCTCGGCTGCGAAGCAGTCGTAGAACCTGAGCGCACGCAGGTGCTGGAGGAATGCCAGGGCCGCTTCGCAGCCCAGCGCGGGACAAGCCCGCTCACCACAACAAGCCCGCTCACCACAGGATCTCCAGAGGTCTCGCAATGAACTACCTGCCCTTGCTACTCCTGTTATCCCTACCCATGGCCCACGCCGACGATGGCGACGACGCCCCGTTGATCGTCAACGGCTGCACCATCGCCGAACACAGCCAATGCCCCGGCGCCAACCTCAAGGGCGCCAACCTTCGAAATCAGAACCTGAGCAAAATGAACCTGGCCGGTGCCGACCTGCGCGATGCAGATCTGCGCCATGCCAACCTCGACCTGGCCAACCTGGAAAAGGCCCAGCTGCAAGGCGCCAACCTGACCCGCGCCAGCCTGCAGCAAAGCAACCTGCGCCTGGCGGACTTTAGCGGTGCCACGCTGATGGCGATCCAGGGTTGGGGCCTGTTCGCCCAAGGGGCGCAGTTCGAAAACGCCAACCTCAGTGCGGCCTACCTGCAATTTGCACGGCTGTCAGGGGCCAAAATGCACAAGGCCAACCTGCGTGCGGCCGACCTGGAGATGACCTGGCTGAGCAAGGCCGACTTGCAAGGTGCTGACCTCAGCGACGCCAATCTGCAGGAAGCGAAGTTCGGCGAGAGCAACCTTGAAAACGCCACGCTGACCGGTGCGCGGCAACATTATGGGAATTTTCAGGATGCGAATATGGAGGGCTGTCAGGATTGCCCAACGACCTGGGATCGCTGAAACGACGCCCTTAAAATGTGGGAGGGGCGGTGCACACCCAATTATCCAACCACCCGCACCACCCCCATGTCGATTCCCAGGTGCACCAGCTCGGCATGGGAGCTCACCTGCAGTTTGCTCTTGAGCAAGGTCAGGTGATTGGACACGGTCTTGCTGCTGATATTCAGCTGGTCGGCAATCGCTCGGGTGGGCGTGCCTTTGGCCAGCATCAGGAAGATTTCCAGTTCGCGCGGGGTCATGCCCTGCAAGCGTTGATCACTGGGGGTGTAGGCCAGCTCGGTGGCCAGGGCCTGTTCGATATAGGCGTGGCCGTCGAGGATGCGCCGCACGGCTTCAATCAACACCTCGGGCGCCGAGCTTTTGGTCAGGTAACCGGAGGCTCCGGCGTCCAACGCCTGGCGCACCAGCGGCAGCTCGTCGTGCATGCTGAAAAACAGCACGCGCAACTGTGGCAAGCGCTGGCGCAGGCGGCGCGTGGTTTCCAGGCCGCTGATGCCAGGCAGGCCGAAGTCCATGATCACCAGATGCGGCACCGCCTCCTGCACGCGGCTCAGTGCCTCTTCGCCACTGGCCGCTTCGCGTACTTCGACCGCTGGCAGCAGCGCGCGCAGCAGGCTGGCATAGCCTTGGCGCACCACGGCGTGGTCATCCACCAACAGAATATTCATGAGGCCTCCAACGGCATGTTCAACGCCAGCGCCCAACCGCCGCCGGGGTGGCTGATGATCTTTAATTCGCCGCCCAGGCAGCGGGCGCGTTCGGCCATCGAATACAGGCCCACGCCGGGCCGCTGGGGCGTGACTGCACCGCGACCGTTATCACGCACCCACAGGCGCAGACGTGAACCGCGGTGTTGCAGGCGCACGCGCACCTGGCTGGCATCGGCATGCCGCAGGATGTTGGTCAGCGCTTCCTGGAGCAGGCGGTACAGGTGAGTTTTGTTGGCGCCGGACAACGCCGGCAGGTCGGCACTGACCTGCAATTGGCAGGGAATCCCATGGCTGGCCTGCCACTGCGTTACCAGCATCGAGAACGCCTCGCCCATCGGCAAGTGTTGCAACGCCACCGGGTAGAGGTCGTGGACCAGGGCGCGGAAACCTTGCTGCAAGTGCTCGCAATGATCTTCCAGCAGCCCCACCGTACGGGTCAGCACGTGCGGCTGATCGGCGACCAGCCGCAACAGGCAGGCCTGGGCGCGAATGCCGGCCAGGTATTGGCCGAGGTCATCGTGCAGGGTCTGCGCCAGGTGGGTGCGTTCCTGCTCCTGCACCGCCAGCAGGGTCTGGGTGAGCCGGGTGTTATCGGTGCGCGCCTGCTCCAGGGCGTCGGTCATGCGGTTGAAGTGCAGCGCCAGTTGCCGCGCTTCCGGCGCGCCTTCACCGCGCAGACGCACATTGAGCTGGCCGGCGCACACCTGTTGCAGGGCGCGCAGCAATTCATCGAGCACGCCCATGCCCCGCCGCACGGCCCAGCGGATAGTCAACAGACTCAGGGCCAACGCCAGGGCGCACAGGCCCAACAGTTGTTGCAAGGAATCCCAGACTTCGTCGATTTCATCCCGTGGGTCGACGGCGATGGACACGCGCCGACCGTCCGGCAAGTCCAGCACCTGGGCACTGCGTCGCGCCTCGACGAACAGCAGGCGCCCAAGCCAGGCGTCCAGCCCGTCCGAGGCCGGCGCTTGCGCGGTGTCGCCGCTCGCCAGCCAGTGCACGCGTACATGACGCAAACTCGCGGTGAGGTGGGGTTGCAGGCTGGCCGGGTCGCGCTCGGCGGTTTCGCTCAGGTAGTGCACCACCGCTTCGGCCGATTGCAACTCGCGCTCCACATCGGCCAGGGCTTGGTGCAGCAACAGCGCGGTGCAGGCGCAGGTCACCAGGGCGAAGAAGCCGCAGACCCATAGATTGATGCGCCACAACGCCGACATAGCCAACTCCCGAACAACACACTGAAGCGTCATGCTAAGACCGCTTCACGCGCTGCGAGCTACTACCTTGGTACTGCCCCAGCGCTACTTTCTGCATATTTGCAGCGACCTTAAGGCTTTCTATGCTGGCGCTTCCTGTCATGGAGTGCCTTATGCGCCAGCTCGCCCCTTACGCCGTGATCTATCTGCTGGCGATTGCTTGCGCAGCCGGGGTGGCCACCGCCAGCCAGGCCGCCGAGCCCTTGCAGGTGCAGATCGGCTACTTGGGTTATCGGTCCGATCCGGGCCCGCTGCTGTCGAATGTGATTCCCGAACCTGCCGACGCCGGGCAGCGCGGCGCCGAACTGGCGATCATCGACAGCAACAGCACCGGCGCCTTTCTCAACCAGCGCTACAGCCTGACGACCGCCACGGTTGATACGCCGGACGCCCTGCTCGCCGCGGCCCAGGCCCAGCATGCCCAGGGCCTGCGTTTGTTCGTGGTCAACGCCCCCGACGCGAGCCTTCGCCAACTCAGCGCCGCGTTGCCTGACAGCCTGCTGTTCAATGCCGGCAGCCCGGATGACAGCCTACGCAGCACCGACTGTCTGGGCAACGTGCTGCATACGCTGCCCAGCCGGGCGATGCTCGCCGATGCGCTGGCGCAGTTCCTGGTCGTCCGTAAATGGCAGAAAGCGTTGTTGATCGTCGGCCCCACCGAGGATGACCAAGCCTACGCCGCCGCTCTGCGCCGCGCCGCCAAACGCTTCGGCGTGCGTCTGGTGGCGGAGAAAGCCTGGCGCTTCGATAACGACCAACGCCGCAGCGCCCAGGCAGATATGCCGCTGTTCACCCAGACCGCCGAATACGACGTGGTGCTGGTGGCCGACGAGCGCGGCGACTTCGGCGAGTACGTGCCCTACCAGACCTGGTACCCGCGCCCCGTCGCCGGCACCCAGGGCCTGACGCCCACCGGTTGGCACAAGACCGTCGAGACCTACGGCGCCGCTCAACTGCAGAAACGCTTCGAGGCCCTGGCCGGACGTTGGATGAACGATCGCGACTTCGCCGCCTGGATGGCCGTGCGCAGCGTCGCCAGTGCCGTGAGCAAGTTGCGCCAGGTCGAGCCCATGGCGATCCGCGATCTGGAAATCAGCGAGCAACTGCCCCTGGATGGCTTCAAGGGCCGCAAGCTCAGTTACCGCGCCTGGAACGGCCAATTGCGCCAACCGATTCCCATCGTGCAACCCCGCGCGTTGGTCAGCACATCGCCCCAGGAAGGCTTCCTGCACCCCACTAACGAAATGGACAGCCTGGGCTATGACAAACCCGAGGTGACCTGCCGCTTCCCTTGATCACCTACCCACAATAATAAGGAATCCGCCATGCGCCGCACCCTGCTCTCATGCGCCCTGCTGCTTGCCGCCGGGCACGCCGTGGCCAGTACCGCCTGGGTCTCCAACGAGAAAGACAACAGCCTGAGCCTGATCGACATGCAGACCCTGCAAGTCACCGACACCCTCAAAGTCGGCCAGCGTCCGCGAGGCTTGCTGCTGTCCCATGACAACAAGCTACTGTACATCTGCGCCAGCGACTCGGACCGCGTGCAGGTGATGGACGTGGCCACGCGCAAGATCATTAAGGAACTGCCCTCCGGCAAAGACCCCGAGCAGTTCGCCCTGCACCCCAATAACCGCTGGCTGTACGTGTCCAACGAAGACGATGCGCTGGTCACCGTGATCGACACCGAGACCTCCAAGGTGCTCGGCCAGATCAACGTCGGCGTCGAACCCGAAGGCATGGCCGTCAGCCCGGATGGCAAGTGGGCGGTGAACACCAGCGAAACCACCAACATGCTGCACTGGATCGACACCAGCACCCAGACCCTGGCCGACAGCACCCTGGTGGACCAGCGCCCGCGCTTCGTCGAGTTCAACCACGATGGCTCGCAGCTGTGGGCCTCGGCAGAAATCGGCGGCACCGTGACCATCCTCGACGTGGCCAGCCGCGCGATCCTCAAGACCCTGACCTTCAAAATCAAGGGCGTGCACCCGGACAAAGTCCAGCCGGTCGGTATCAAGCTCAGCGCCGACGGCAAATACGGTTTTGTCGCCCTCGGCCCGGCCAACCATGTGGCGGTGATTGATGCCAAGACCTTTGAGATTCTCGACTATCTGCTGGTGGGCCGCCGAGTGTGGCAGATGGCATTTACCCCGGACGAGAAACAGTTGCTCGCCACCAACGGCGTGAGCGGTGATGTGTCGGTGATCGACGTGGACAGCCTCAAGGTGGTCAAGTCGGTGAAAGTCGGGCGTTACCCGTGGGGTGTGGTGGTGACGCCATGAACGCCTTGGAAGTGCGCGACGTGAGCTTCGCCTATGGCGCACGGCAGGCCTTGTGCGAGGTGAGTTTCAGCCTGGCGCCAGGGCGTTTTGCGGCATTGCTGGGGCCCAATGGCGCCGGCAAATCCACCTTGATCGCCCTGCTCACGCGGCTGTATGACCTGCAAAGCGGCGACATTCGCGTGGGCGGTCATTCCCTGCGCGATGCGCCGCGCGCCGCCCTTACGCAACTGGGCGTGGTATTCCAACAAAGCACCCTGGACCTGGACTTGAGCGTTGAGCAGAACCTGCGCTACCACGCCGCGCTGCACGGTTTGTCGCGGCGCCAGACCGACACACGGGTAGAAGCCGAACTGACGCGCCAGGCCCTCACCGAGCGCCGCCGCGAAAAAGTCCGCGAACTCAACGGCGGGCATCGGCGCCGCGTAGAAATCGCCCGCGCCCTGCTGCACGAACCGCGCGTGCTGTTGCTCGACGAAGCCAGCGTCGGCCTCGACCCGGCCAGCCGCCTGGCGCTGAACCAGCATGTGCGCAGCCTGTGCGCCGAGCACGGCATCAGCGTGCTGTGGACCACTCACTTGCTCGACGAAGTGCAGGCCAACGATGCACTGATGATTCTGCACCAAGGCCGCCTGGTGGCCAGCGGGCAAGTTGATGAGTTGATCCAGCAACAAGGCGGCGACCTGGGCAGTGTGTTCGCCCGATTGACCCGACCCACTGTGACGGGAGCCGCCGCATGAACGCTTACTGGCAATGCCTGCGCGGCATCGTGCTGCGTGAGTGGCTGCGTTTTGTTTTGCAGCGCACGCGCTTTCTCAGCGCCCTCGTGCGCCCGTTGCTGTGGCTGGTGGTGTTCGCCGCCGGGTTCCGTGCCGCGTTGGGCATCTCGGTGATCGAGCCCTACGACACCTACATCCCCTACGAGGTCTACATCATTCCGGGACTGGCCTGCATGATCCTGCTGTTCAACGGCATGCAGGGCTCGTTGTCGATGGTCTACGACCGTGAGATGGGCAGCATGCGCGTGTTACTGACCAGCCCGTTGCCGCGCACGTTTTTGCTGTGCAGCAAACTGTTGGCCACCGCATTGATCTCGCTGTTGCAGGTATACGGATTCCTGGCGATTGCCTGGGTCTACGGCGTGCAGCCGCCAGCCATGGGCCTGTTGACTGCCCTGCCGGCGTTGCTGCTGGTGGCGTTGATGCTCAGTGCATTGGGCCTTCTGCTGTCGAACGCGATTCGCCAATTGGAGAACTTTGCCGGGGTGATGAATTTCGTGATTTTCCCGCTGTTTTTCCTGTCGTCGGCGTTGTACCCGCTTTGGAAAATGCGCGACTCCAGCGAATGGCTGTACTGGCTGTGCGCGGTCAACCCGTTTACCCACGCCGTGGAACTGGTGCGCTTTGCCCTGTATGAACGCTTCGCCGGCCTGGCCCTGGCGGTGTGCCTGGGGTTGACCCTGTTGTTCACGCTGCTGGCGGTGCTGACCTTCAATCCCCAGCATGCCGCACTGCGCAAAAAAGGCTGAAGCCGATAAAACTACTACTTTGGTACTGGTTTTCCTGTCTATCGTCGCATTCCCAAGGGCTCGGGACTCACGTGTAATGCGCGCATAACGATAAGGATTGCCCTGCCATGCTGCACGCTCGACTGCCTCTGTTGGCACTGCTGTGCCTGTTCGTCGCCTACGTCCAGGCCGACACCCCACTGTTTTCCGCCGACGGCTACCGCATCAGCCTGTACCGCAGCCCCACGCCCGACCACCTGCCTGGCGCCACGATTGTCGACACCGCGGCCCTGCAAACCCTGCTCGGCCAAAGCCCGGCGCCGGTGCTGATCGATGTGTACCGCCGCCAATGGCTGCAAGGCCGCTTCATCGAAGACCAGCCCCACGCCAACCTGCCCGGCAGCCACTGGCTGGCCAATACCGGCGACGGCGACCTCACGCCGGAGTGGCAAAGCTATTTCGTGCGCCACCTGTATGCCTACAGCGGCGGCGACCTCACGCGACCGTTGGTCTTCTATTGCCGCTCCGATTGCTGGCTGAGTTGGAACGCGGTAAAACGTGCCGCCAACCTCGGCTATACCTCTGTGTACTGGTATCGCGACGGTCTGGATGCCTGGGAGGCGGCGAAGCTGCCGGTGACGGTCGCCCAACCCGAGCCATTTCAAACATCACAATAAGAAAGGTGAACGGCCATGTACAAAATCCTGATTGCCGACGATCACCCACTGTTTCGCGAAGCGATCCATAACGTCATCAGCGACGGCTTTCCCGGCAGCGAAGTGATGGAAACCGCCGACCTGGACAGCGCCCTGGCGCTGACCCAGGAACACGACGACCTCGACCTGATCCTGCTGGACCTGAACATGCCCGGCATGCACGGCCTCAATGGCCTGATCAACCTGCGCAACGAGGCGCCGACCATTCCGGTGGTGATCGTCTCGGCCGAGCAGGACAAGCAGATCGTGCTGCAAGCCATCACCTATGGCGCCGTGGGTTTTATCACCAAGTCCTCGCCACGCCTGCAAATGACCGAGGCGATCCAGCAGATTCTCAACGGCAACGTGTACCTGCCGCCGGACATCATCCGCACCCAGAAGCCCGGCACCCACCGGCGCCTCAACGAAAACCCCGGCTTCGCCCCCGAACTGCTGCAAGCCCTGACACGCAAGCAATTGCTGGTGCTGGAGCGGATGACCAAGGGCGAGTCGAACAAGCAGATCGCCTACACCCTGGAGATTGCCGAGACCACCGTGAAGGCCCACGTGTCGGCGATCCTGCGCAAGTTGAACGTGCACAACCGGGTGCAGGCAATCCTCAGTGCCGGGGATATCGATTTCGGCTCATACCTGCGCCGCTGACCCGCCTGACACAACAGTGGTAAATGTGGGAGGGGGCTTGCCCCTGATAGCGGTGGGTCAGTCGGCATCTACTTGACTGAAACACCGCCATCGGGGGCAAGCCCCCTCCCACATTTGATCTCCGTTTGTCAGGGCCGACCGAGGGGTGGCTCGTGGCAGTATTGAGTTGCATCGGCCGTACCTGCGCGCCAATCTTCCAAACACAACACCGGTCAAATGTGGGAGGGGGCTTGCTCCCGATAGCGATGGGTCAGTCGACATCTACTTGACTGAAACACAGCCATCGGGGGCAAGCCCCCTCCCACATTTGATCTCCGTTTGTCAGGGCCGACCGAGGGGTGGCTCGGGGCGGTCTTGAGCTTCATTGGCCGTGCCTGCGCCGCAAATCCTCCAGACACAACACCGGTCAAATGTGGGAGGGGGCTTGCTCCCGATAGCGGTGTGTCAGTCGGCATCTACTTGGCTGAAACACCGCCATCGGGGGCAAGCCCCCTCCCACACTTGATCTACGTTTGTCAGGGACGACCGAGGGGTGGCTCGTGGCAGTCTTGGGCTTCATTGGCCGTAACTGCGCCCCAATCTTCCAAACACAACAGTGGTCAAATGTGGGAGGGGGCTTGCTCCCGATAGCGGTGGGTCAGTCGACATCTACTTGGCTGAAACAACGCCATCGGGGGCAAGCCCCCTCCCACATTGGTTCTCCGTTTGTCAGGGACGACCGAGGGGTGGCTCGTGGCAGTATTGAGCTTCATCGGCCGTAACTGCGGCGCCAATCCTCCAGACACAACACCGGTCAAATGTGGGAGGGGGCTTGCTCCCGATAGCGGTGGGTCAGTCGACATCTACTTGGCTGAAACACCGCCATCGGGGGCAAGCCCCCTCCCACACTTGATCTCCGTTTGTCAGGGCCGACCGAGCAGGTGGCTCATGGCGGTCTTGAGTTTCATTGGGCGTACTGGCTTGTGCATCAAGGTGTGCCCCAATTCGCGGATCTGTTGCTTCAACTCATTGCTGTAGTTGGCGGTGATCATCAGCGCCGGGATTGCACTGGCCCGGCGTGCGTTGATGCGTGCCACGGCATCTACACCGTTCTGGTCGTCGTCGAGGTGATAGTCGGCGATCAGCAAGTCGGCTTCGGCATGGTAGTTGTCCACCTGCCGTGCCAAATCCTGTTCCGACAAGGCGGTAATCACCCGGCAGCCCCAGCCTTCCAGCAAGGTGCGCATGCCCGCGCAGATCGCCGCGTCGTTATCCAGCACCCACACCCGTGCGCCTTGCAGGCGTTCGAGCATCGGTTCGCTCATGGCCAGCATCGGCAGTGACTTGGGCGCCGTGGCGCTCAACGGCACCTCCACCGAGAACATCGAGCCCTGGCCCGGCCAGGATTTGACGCTGATGCGATGACCCAGTATCCCCGCGATTTTTTCCACGATCGCCAGCCCCAGGCCCAACCCGCGGTCCTGGTCCGGACGCTGCACATCGCCGCGTTTGAACTCCTGAAAAATCTCCTCCAGCCGCTCCTCGGCAATGCCCATGCCGCTGTCCCACACCTGGATCGACAGGCGCTGGTGCTGGCGGCGACATCCCAGCACCACACGCCCTTTGTAGGTATAGCGAATCGCATTGCTCAGCAGGTTGCGCAGAATCCGCGCCAGCAACTGAATATCACTGCGCACCAGCGCCGAGCAGCCGACAAAATGCAGCTCCAGGCCCTCGCTGCGGGCCAATTCGGTGTATTCGGCAGCCAGGTTGTCGAGCAATTCACTCAGGGCAAACGGTGCGATGTCGGCCTTGATCACCCCGGCATCCAGCTTGGAAATATCCACCAGAGTACCCAGCAGGTTTTCCACGTCTTCCAGGGAATTGCTCACGTTGCGCACCAACTGTTCGCTGGGGCGTTCGAGCAAAGCGCTGGTGAACAATCGCGCGGCGTTCAGCGGTTGCAGCAGGTCGTGGCTGACGGCGGCGAGGAATTTGGTTTTCGACAGGTTGGCCTGTTCGGCTTCGAGCTTGGCTTCGCGCAGGCGGGTTTCCATGCGGCGGCGCTCGTCGATTTCCTTGAGCAACTGGTCGTTAAGCGCAGTGAGTTCCGAGGTGCGCTGGGCGACACGCTGCTCCAAGTGTTGATAGGCCTGATGCAGGGCCTCGGCGGTGCGGCGGCGTTCGGTGATGTCGCGGATCAGCACAAAGATCCCCACCACTTCGCCACTGGCCAGCAGATTGGGGACATAGGAGCGCAGCATGTAGCGCTCCTGGTTATTGATATTGGTCTCGGCGAATTCAAAGGTCACGCTCTCCCCCGCCAAGGCCCGGGCGACGTAGGCGTCCAGGCGCTGGCAGTGCTGTTCGCTGTGGACCTCGCGCAGGCTCTGGCCGAGCATCATGCCGCGCGGCCAGCAGTACCATTCTTCGTAGACTTTGTTGGTGAACTCGTAGACCAGGTCAGCATTCAGGTAGCCGATCAGGGCCGGAACGTGGTCGGTGATCAAGCGAATCCAGCGCTCGCTTTCCTGGGCTTTCTGCGCCGCCACCTGTTCGCCGCGCAGGGTTTCGGCACGCAGCCGGGCGTTGATCAGCAAATGGTTGCTGGCCTTGAGTTCAGCCATCGCCTGGTTCAGCGCGTCGGTGCGTTCACGCACTTGCTCGGCCAGTACCACCGAATGCTGGAAGGTGGTGTAGGGGTTGTTGCCCTGGGTCACGCCGGACTCGATGCGCTCGATCAGCGCGGCGTTGATCCGCGCCAGCTTGTGGTTGTCCTGTTGCAGCTGGGCAACCTGGGCGAGCAGTTCAGCGCCGGCCTCGGGCAATGGCGACCCCGGTGAAGGTCTGGTTGATATGCATGCCATTGAACTGTTCTCCGTAGGTGTTGAAACCCATCACCCGCTGGTCACGCAGGAAGCCGCCGATCTGTTCCAGATTGTCACTGTCTTCCAGCTCAAGGCGGCGCAGGAAGCAGTCGCAGCCGATGGTCAACAGCAGGTCGCCAAGGCGCGCTTGCAGGCCGTCGAACAGCGTTTGCAGGTTCGGCAGGATCGGCCCGGGCTTCATTACGGTGAGGACGATGCCGTTTTCCACGGCGCAGTAGAAACTCAGGCTCAAGTCGTCGTGCACTTGCTGGATCGCGCGTACGTAATACTGATCGTGGATGCGCACCGCCAGCGGGTGCGCCGCGAACACGCGGTGATCGAGATCGGCCACGGCCACGCCGATATGCCGCGCGTACTCTTCGGCGGCAGGTTCGGCGTTGAGCTCGAAGACCCGGCGCGACGGGCTGTCGGCGCCGGTCACCACCAGCTTTTCACTGCGCGGCAGAATGTGGTGGGTGGTAAACACCTCGAAGTCCAGCCAGGTATTGACCAACACCACCACCGCCGCGCCGCTGTGGAAGGCGCCGTTAAAGTACACGTGGGTGTGGGTGAGGAAGTTGTCGTCGCCGGCCGAACCGCCAAAATGCGGAATGTCGCCAAGCGCCGCGCTGAGGGCCGCGAGCACCACCTCTTCACGGCTGGACAGGCCATCGAGCAGGGTCAGGGCGAACGTGTTGCCCTTGATCGGCGCCAGGGTATTGCTGCGGCAACCGCCGACCAGGCGTTCGACCATCTGCTGGGCGTCGATCAGGCTGAAGTGTTCCACCTGATCGATCAGCTCGGTGGCGATGGAAAAGTGCGCGTGGTTAAAGCCCATCGCCGTCACGCAATTGCGGCCGTAGCCCTGGGGCGTGATCTCGCCGGCGCTGGTGCAACCCACCACGCGCACGTTACCGAAGCACTGTTGCAGGGCCCGGCCCAACGCCTGCAAATCGTAGGAGGCCGAACAGAAAAACAGCACAAACCCCAGGTAAGGGTGCAGCAGTTGACGGGCCAACTCCTCAGCCGCCTGCCCGGCGTCGGTGGCCTGGGACATGGCGCTGATTACGCCTTCACTGTTATGCATCGTTGGTTCCCCCTCTGAGGCATGAGTGTACGAAGGGCGGGGGGTGGGACCTATGCTACTTGGGTACTGGGTGGGGGGATGCGATGGGATGAGTCTCTCCACTGACCGATCCACCCCATCGGGGCATAGGTATCTACACCTTGCCTAAAAGCCGACACATAACGCTGTGGTGGGGGGGGGTGGCCCGCGCAACACGAAAGAAAGAGTTTTCCAAAAGGTGGTTTCACCAAAAAGGGGTAGATAACCCCGCGCGTGGGGGGTAAAGCAAAACCGTTCACCA
>NZ_JBGQOI010000033.1:0-50077 GCF_052113765.1 Pseudomonas sp. W22_MBD1_FP4
CGATAGCGGTCCTTCAGCCGAGCATTTATTGGCTGAAGGACCGCTATCGGGAGCAAGCCCCCTCCCACAATTGTTTTGGGTTGTTATTGAAAACGGTGACCTGTTTCAGGGCAGTACAGAGAAAACGATCGCAGACAGCGCAATCACGCCTATCACCACCACAAATACATTCGACACCTGGCCCGAATACTGGCGCAAGGCTGGCACGCGCTGGATCGCGTACATCGGCATCAGGAACAACAGGCACGCGATAATCGGCCCGCCCAGGGTTTCGATCATGCCCAGGATGCTTGGGTTGAAGGTGGCCACGGCCCAGCAGGTCAGCACCATGAACAGGGCGGTGCTGCGTTCCAGCCACTTGGACGACAGGGAGCGGTTACGCCCGCGTAGAGATTTGACGATCAAGCCCTGGAAGCCTTCGCTGGCGCCGATGTAGTGGCCAAGGAAGGATTTGGTAATGGCCACCAGCGCGATCAACGGCGCGGCGTAAGCGATCACAGGGGTTTGGAAGTGGTTGGCCAGGTACGACAGGATCGAAATGTTCTGCGCCTTGGCTACCGCCAGGTCCGCCGGGGACAGAGCCAGCACGCAGCTGAAGCAGAAGAACATCACCGTCAGCACCATCATGCCGTGGGCTGTGGCGAGGATGCCGCTGCTTTTGCGCTCGGCCAGCGGGCCGTACACGCGTTTCTGGTCGACGGCGAATGCGGAGATGATCGGCGAATGGTTGAACGAGAACACCATCACGGGGATCGCCAGCCACAGGGTCTTGAAGAACACGGGCAGCGGCATGCCCTCACTGGCAGAAGCGAAAAACGCGCCGTTCCAGTTGGGAATCAGACTGAGCGCAAGCAACAGCAAGGCGGCGACGAACGGGTACACCAGCACGCTCATGGCCTTGACGATCACGCCCTGGCCGCAGCGCACAATCGCCATCAAACCCAGGATCAGCACCAGCGACAGGATCGCCCGGGGCGGCGGTGTCATGTGCAGTTGGTGTTCCATAAAGCTGCCCAGGGTGTTGGTCAACGCGACGCTGTACACCAGCAAAATCGGGAAGATCGCAAAGAAGTACAGCAAAGTGATCAGCTTGCCTGCACCGACGCCGAAATGTTCTTCGACCACTTCGGTGATGTCGCCGGATGTGCCTGACAGTACAAAGCGCGTCAGCCCACGGTGGGCGAAGAAGGTCATCGGGAAGGCCAGTAACGCCAGCACGATCAGTGGCCAGAAGCCGCCGACGCCGGCGTTGATCGGCAGGAACAAAGTGCCTGCGCCGATGGCGGTGCCATAGAGGCCGAGCATCCAAGTGGTGTCGTGCTTGGTCCAGCCGGTTGTTACGGTGTTTTCTACCTCAACAGGATTTTCGGCAGCAGGTGTACGTACATCGGTCATCGTTATTGCCTCGTTATTATTTTTGCGCAGGCTCACGTTGGGGCAGTCAGGGAATACTCCTCAGCACTCCACCCAGCTCACGGCCAGGCCGCCCCGTGAAGTTTCTTTGTATTTGTCATGCATGTCGGCGCCGGTATCGCGCATGGTGCGGATCACCCGGTCCAGGGAGATGAAGTGTTTGCCGTCGCCGCGCAGGGCCATTTGCGTGGCGTTGATGGCCTTGACCGCCGCGATGGCGTTGCGCTCGATGCACGGCACTTGCACCAGGCCGCCGACCGGGTCGCAGGTCAGGCCGAGGTTATGTTCCAGGCCGATTTCGGCGGCGTTTTCCAGTTGTTCGGGGGTGGCGCCGAGGATGTCGGCAAGGCCGGCGGCGGCCATGGCGCAGGCCGAGCCGACTTCGCCCTGGCAGCCGACTTCGGCACCAGAGATCGACGCATTTTTCTTACACAGGATGCCGACGGCGGCGGCGGCCAGGAAGAAATTGACCACGTCGTCGTCGGACGCGTCGGCGTTGAACTTCATGTAGTAATGCAGCACCGCCGGGATGATCCCCGCCGCGCCGTTGGTGGGTGCGGTGACCATACGTCCGCCGGCGGCGTTTTCTTCGTTGACGGCAAGGGCGAACAGGTTGACCCATTCCATGGCCGACAAGGTCGAGGTGATGACATTGGGTTTGCCGATTTCCAACAAACTGCGGTGCAATTTCGCCGCGCGCCGTGGCACATCTAGACCGCCGGGCAAGATGCCTTCATCGCGCAGGCCTTGCTCCACGCATTCGCGCATCACCGACCAGATATGCAGCAGGCCGCTGCGGATCTGTTCGTCACTGCGCCACGCGCGCTCGTTGGCCATCATTAACTCTGAAACGCGCAGCCCGTGCTTGTTGCACAAGGCCAGCAGTTCGACGGCGCTGGAAAAGTCGTAGGGCAATTCAACATCGCTGGTCGGCGCAATGCCTGACGCTGCTTCGGCAGCTTCGATGATGAAACCACCGCCCACCGAGTAATACGTCTGCTCGCTAAGCAGTCCGCTGTCGCCATAGGCGTGTAGGGACATGGCGTTGGGGTGGTAGGGCAGGCTTTCTTCCAGCAGCAGGAGATCGGTGTGCCAGTTGAAAGCAATGTCCTGGGCGCCTGCCAGCAGTAAGCGGCCGGTCTCGCGCAGTTGCTGGATACGGCTGTTGATCGAGGTGGGGTCAATACGGTCCGGCCATTCACCCATCAGGCCCATTACGCAGGCGCGGTCGGTGGCATGGCCGACGCCGGTGGCGGACAGCGAGCCGTACAAACGCACTTCAACCCGTCGGGTGTCGGTAAGCAATCGCTGGTCGATCAGGGCTTGGGCGAAGGTCGCCGCTGCCCGCATGGGGCCGACGGTGTGGGAGCTGGACGGGCCGATGCCCACCTTGAATAGATCAAAAACACTGATAGCCATGCTAAACCCTTACAAGCAATGGAGTAGGAATCGCTGCCATGTTTTGTAGGACGAGCGCAATTGGCGCGATACTGAGCCTCTGGATCGGCACTGACCAACGAATTATCCTAAGACACCCTTTAGCAGGACTAAACCCTATGGCTCGCCCTCTCCATGGCCAGACTTATGTCTGGTTGCACGTGTTTTCCTGCGCTGCGCGGCATCTGTCGTTCACCCGCTGCGCCGAAGAACTGCACATCACACCGGGGGCGGTGAGCCAACAAATCCGCCAGTTGGAGGAGCGTCTTGGGTTTCGGCTCTTCCATCGACGGGCGCGGGGTGTGGAGTTGAGTGCGGAGGGGCAGCGGTTGGCGGCTACGGTGGGGGAGGCTTACGGCAGCATTGATGCCGAATTGCAGCGGCTCGATGCGGGGATGATCAGCGGCACCTTGCGCCTACGCTCGATCCCGTCGTTTCTCGGCAAGTGGCTCACCCCACGTTTGCCACGCTTGCAGCAACGCTTTCCGGACATCCAACTGCGCATGGTTGCCGAGGACAGCAGCATTGCCCTGCATGAGGGGGACTTCGACCTGGCTATCGACTTGAACGACGGCAGCTACCCTGGGCTGTTATCCACAGCCTTGCTGGATGAGCAGATATTTCCGGTGTGTGCGCCAAGCCTATTGCGCGGTCGTCCGCCCTTGCATGGCCCGGCCGACCTTGTGCATTTCCCGCTGCTGCACGACATCACCGCCTGGCGTGGGAGTTATGAGTATGCCGAGTGGGAGTTTTACCTGAATGCAATTGGCTACCACGACGCCGATGTTCGCCGCGGCCACACCTTCAACCGCAACCACCTGACCATAGAAGCCGCCATCGCCGGTATGGGCGTGGCGATTGCGCGGCGTACCTTGCTCAACGATGAGCTGGAGCGCGGCACCTTGATCGTGCCGTTCGGCCTCGCGGTGCCCAACCACAAGCGCTATGTGCTGCTGTATGCGCCGGGCGCACTGAGCCATCCGGGCGTGCGCGCGGTGCATGACTGGCTGGTAGAGGAAGCGGGGATTTTTCGCGGATTGCACCCGTTGGGAGAGGGGCAATTATGACGTTTACAGAGCGTAAGAAGATGTAACTAACTCCCCACCCTAACAGCGTTTTTGCCCGTAGTCAGGCTTAATTTGTAATGTAGGATTTATCTTTGCAAAGGGGTTGAATTGTTTGTCTGGCTGCTCAATTGTGTAATCAAGAGGTCATGGTTTCACCACCCCGGTGTTGCAGTTTGTGACCTCTCGCGAGCTAGCTGAAATAAGGGAAGAACTATGCAAATCCAAGTCAATAGCGATAACCATATTGAAAGCAGCATCCGACTGGAGGAGTGGGTACGTACTACCATTGAGAGCACGCTCGAACGTTATGAAGAAGACCTGACCCGAGTGGAGGTCTATCTGCGGGATGAGAACGGCGACAAGCCCGGTCCCCACGATTTAAGTTGCCGCCTGGAAGCGCGGCCAAAAGGCCATCAACCACTGTCGGTATCCGCCAAGGGCGATACCCTGGAACAAGCGATCGACAGTGCGGCCACCAAGCTGGACCACGCGTTGGAACATCTGTTTGGCAGACTGCAAGGCAAGCCCCGCGCTGCCGCGAAAAACCAGCCAATCAACAAAGTGAATGAAGACGCGCTGGAACAGGAATTCCTGGAAAACGAAAACGCTGTCATCAACGGCTAACTTTCTTTTGACCCCCTCAAACGGGCCTGCATCTGCAGGCCCGTTTTCGTTTAGCGCCTGCGTCGGAAAAAATACCGGCTCAGCATCGCCAGCCCGCCAGCACCCAACCCGGCAAACAGCATCGCCCAACCGGCGCCGTGGCGCAGTGCTGCCTGAGCGTCGTTGACTGTCAGCCCCATCGACTCGAGTTTTCCTGCGGCAATCTTTTGACTGATAACCGGCCAATCCATTGCCGTGGCAGCGGGCAGCACCTCGGCCAAGTGATCGCTGATCCCCAGCAACAGCACCAACCCCATGAGGGCAATGTTGAGCGCCAGGGTGATCAGCCGCGCACTGAGGTCGATGCCTGAGGCCATGCCTGCGCGATCCGCCGACACCGAGCCGGTGGTGGTGTTGGTGGTGGGCGAGTTGGTCAGCGCCAGGCCTACGCCGGCGATCACGCAACAGAACAGCACCAGCTCGATACCTGGGTGCTCGGCGCCGTTGACGGCGGCCATGGCCAGAAAGCCCGCGCCCATCAGGCCCAGGCCCAAGGGGATAATGCGTTCGGCGCCATAGCGCAGAGCCAGGCGCTCGGCCAGCGGCGGCACCAGCAAGGTCGGCAAGGTGTAGGCGAGTAGGGCTGCGCCGGTGGTCAGGGTGTCGTAACCCAGGCCCGCCTGGAAGTACAACGGCAGGTAGATCATGAACGGCCAGAAGCTGAAGTTCATGCCGATAGAGCCCATCAACGCGCCGTTGAAACGCTGGATGCGGAACACCGAGAAGTCGAACATTGGGTGTGCACTGCGAAGCTCGACCGCGATGAACAGCAGCAAGCCGAGCACCGACAACGCCGCCCAACCGAGCATGGCCGGTGCGCCGAAGCCGTGCTCGCTGCCTTGGGTGATGAAGTACACCAGGGCAAAGACCGACACGGTCAAGGTGAGCATACCGGCGATGTCCAGGCGACGGGCGGCCGGGTCGCGGGACTCCTGCACGCTGATGTGCAGCAGCACCAGGGTGAACAGGGTGAGGGGCACGTGCACGAGGAACACCCAACGCCAATCCGCCACCGCCAGGATCAATGCGCCGATCATCGGTCCGAAGCCCAGGCCCACGCCAGCAATCACGCCCCATATTGCAAAGGCCCGTGCCCGTGCTACCGGTTCGCTGAACAGGTGCGACAGGATGGCGAACTGGCAAATCATCATCGCTCCGGCACCGATGCCCTGAACAAACCGCGCCGTGATCAGCAGCGAAGCCTCCTCGGCCAGCCCACAGGCCAGCGAGGCCAGGCCAAACACCCACAGGCACAACACCAGCATGCGGCGACGGCCAAAGCGATCCGCCAATGTGCCCGCCGCCATCAGCACGCTGGTACAGGCCAAGGTGTAGGCGTTCATGATCCATTGGGCGTCCTGGAAGCCCGTGCCCAACTCTCGCTCGAGCGTCGGCAGGATCACCGGGACGCTGGAAATCTCCAGGCCGAACATCAGCGCGACGAGGCACACGGCAGTGAGGGCCAGCCCATTCCTGGCGGTGCCCGGGCGGCTGGTGGCGGTTAACGTGGCGACGGGTGGCATGGGATTCTCCTGTGGATGGGTATCGGGATATTTTCAGGGGAATAGGGTTCGTTATTCGTGATAAGTTTTCTGCTAATAGGGGAATCAAGGGCGACAATAGAACCATGGCCACACCGCGTTTTGATGGCGTTGAGCTGTTTCTGCAAATCGTCGAAAGCGGCAACCTGACCGAGGCCGCCGAACGCCTGAATCTCACACGCTCGGCGGTTGGCAAGGGCCTGGCGCGATTGGAGGCACGCTTGGGCACGTGCCTGCTGCAGCGCTCCACCCGCCGCCAGCGTTTGACCGAGGACGGCCAGGCGTACTACGAACATTGCCTGCGGGCATTGGCGGAGCTCGAGGCTGCCGAATCGGTGCTGGAAAGCGGCCGGCAACAGCCACGCGGCCGCTTGCGGGTCAGCTTGCCGCTGGCCTTCGGGCACCACTACGCGGCCCCGGCATTGTGGGGATTGATGGCGCGTTATCCGGAACTGGAAATCGAGATCAGCTTCGCCGATCGGCTGGTGGACCTGGCACAGGAAGGCTTCGACGTCGCCGTGCGGATCGGCCCGCTCCCCGACACCGACCGCCTCAGTGCGCGTCGGCTGGGCGAGCAGGCCGTGGGACTGGCAGCGTCACCGGCGTACTTGCAGCGCGTTGGGCCGATTGAATGCATCGAAGACCTTGCCGGCCATCGCGGCATCGCCTACCGCAGCAGCACTCCGCACCGCAATCGCGTGGCCTCGCCGTTGATGATGGACGACCTCCAGGCTGTGGCCGATGCCGCCATCGCGGGCGTCGGCTTGGCCTGGTTGCCGAGTTGGTTGATTGCGCACTATGTGGTGCGCGGGCAGTTGGTCGCAGTATTGCCCGGCTATCGCGAGCAACCTGCGCCCATCCATGTGATCTGGCCCACGGCCACGCATATGCCGGCCAAGACACGGTGTGCAATCGATGCATTGGTCGAAGCCACCCCCAGTTGCCTGGCGGGCAGTTAGAACCGGCGGGTCAGGGCGAGCATGCTATTAAGGCAAACGGGTTTGTTGTGGCGAGTGGGCTTGCCCCGCGTTAGGTTGCGAAGCGACCCCAGCTCTTTGTTTGAAAAGGCCGGGCCTGCTACGCAGTCCAACGCGGGGCAAGCCCGCTCGCCACAGGTGGTGTGTTGCTTGGGCAGTTAGAACGCGATGGAGGTCTGCACGTACACCGTGCGTGGCTCACCGACGTATTTGCCCTTGTTGTTATCGTCGAACGAGCGCGTGAAGTACTGCTTGTTGAAGATGTTCTTCACGCCGACCGCCACGTTCAAATCCGACAGTTGCGGGCCGAAATCATAGGCCGCGCGGCTGCTGAACAGCATGTAGCCGGGGATGCGTCCGTTGGCACCGTCGGCGCTCTCGGCCTCGGTGTTGGCGTTATCGGCGAACTGGCTGCTCTGGTAGCTGCTGTCCACATTGAGTTTCCAGCGCCCTTCGGTGTAACCCACGCCGAGGGTGCCTTTGTGCTTGGACGAGAAGGGCACGCGGTTGCCTTTGTTCGGGCCGTCTTCGCGGATGGTGGCGTCGACGTAGGCGTAGGTGGCGTACACATCAAAACCGGCCAACGCCGGGCTCAAACCATCGAGGGCGTAGTTGACGCTGGTTTCGATACCCTGATGGCGTGTCTCACCCCGGGCGATTACCGAGTCGTTGGTCTGGTTGCTTTCATACTGGTTATCGAAGTTGATCAGGAACGCACCGATCTCCGCGCGCAAGGTGCCGTTGTCATAGCGGGTACCCAGTTCCCAGGTGCGGGCTTTTTCCGGTTTGACTTCACCGCTGGTGACGCGGTTGGGCATCTGGCTGTACTGCACGCTGCCGAATGAACCTTCGGTGTTGGCATACAGGTTCCAGTCGTCGGTCAGGTGATAGAGCACGTTCAGCGCCGGCAGCGCGGTGTTGTAGTCGCCTTTGTATTTGACGTTGGTCAGATTATTGCTCTGCTGGGACTCGATCATCTCGTAGCGAATGCCCGGGGTGATGGTCCACTTGCCGATATCAATCCGGTCATCGACGAAGAACGCATTGGCTTCTGTGCCGCCACGGGTGTCGCGGTCGTTGCGGCTGTCAGTCGTGGGGATTTGCTGGTTGTTGGCCGAGATCGGCGTGCGGTAGCGCAACTCGTGACCCGCTTCGTTGATGTAGCGGTAGCCGACGCCCACTTCATGGCTGGTCGGGCCGAGGTCAAAGCCCTGGGCGAAGCGGGTTTCCACGCCGCGCACCCAATACTCACGCGGTGACAGCGACAGGAACGTGCCCTGGTCCAGATAACCGCTGCGCAGGGTCTTGGTGAAGAAACTGTTGACGGTGAATTCTCGACGATCCTGTTCGTAGCGGTAGCCGACGTTGAACATCGTGCGGCGGCCCCAGAATTTGTCGTAGGGGCGGGTGGACTGATACGGATCGGCCTTGTAGTTCGCCACGTTCAAACCGCCGGGCATATCGGCCTGGCCTTCGTAGTACTGCGCCATGGCGTTGAAGCTATTGGCGTCGTCGAGCTGGTATTTGCCCTTGAGGATCAAATCGTCGATGCGCGTGTTGCTGTTTTCGCGCCAGTCGCCACCACGGGTGCCGGAATACAGAATCGCGCCGCCAAGGCCATTGTCGGCCGTGCCGCCGGCCAGCAGGTTGCCGGTGGTCTTGAAACCGTCATGGCTGGATGACGGGCTGGTTTCAGTCTGCAAGCCGCCTTTGACCGTGGGCGCATCCGGGATCGCGCGGGTCACAAAGTTGACCACGCCTCCGACGTTCTGCGGGCCGTAACGCACGGCGCCGCCGCCACGTACCACGTCCACCGCGTCCATGTTGCCCATGCTGATCGGTGCGAAGGACAGTTGCGGCTGGCCATACGGTGCGAAGGGCACCGGGATGCCATCCATCAATACGGTGGAGCGCGACGCCAGGCGCGGGTTGAGTCCGCGAATGCCAAAGTTCAGCGCCATGTCGTGGCTGCCGGTGCCGTTGTTGTCCGGAGCGTTGACGCCGGGGATGCGGTTGAGCACGTCCTTGGCCTGGGTGGCGCCTTGGCGTTCGAACTCTTCGCGGCGGATCACATCGCGGGCGCCGGGGTGTTCGAACACATTGGTTTGTGCCGCATCGCCGAGCCAGTCGCCGACCACGCTGGAAGTCGCCAGCTCTACCGCAGCCGGTGCGTTTGCCGGTTGCAGGCTGAAGGCGTTGTCACCTTCAGGGCGGGCCTCCAGGCCTGTGCCTTCCAGCAGTTTTTGCAGGCCTTCGGTGGTGCTGTAGCTGCCGGACAAACCACGGCTCTGCATGCCCGCCGTGATTTCGGAACCGAAGGAAATCAATACGCCGGCTTCGCGACCAAACTGATTGAGGGCCGCTTCCAGCGACGTCGGGGCAATGTGATAAGGCTTGGCGTCCGCGGCCATCACGGGGGGCAATACCGCGAAACTGAGGCTGGCGCCCAGTAACAGTTGGCGCAAGGTGCGGGCGATTAGGGTCGGCTGCTGGGGCATGAAGAGCGGTCCTGAGAAGGAAGGATCAAGGTGGCTTTCCTTCTCTGTCACGCGAGGTGTGGAAAACGGCTCACAGGTACAGAAAATAATTTCAGGCGCGCGCCTGCACTGTCACCCAATAGCGGGTAAAGCGCCGCACTTTCACCGGCAGGCTGACTTCCAACAGGTTGAGAATGCGTTCGCTGTCGTCCAGCGGGTAGCTGCCAGAGATCAATAAATTGGCAACCTGCGGATCGCAATTGACCTGGCCGCGACGATAGCGGCCCAGTTCGCCGAGGAAATCTTCCAGGCGCATGTGTGCAGCCACCAGCATGCCGTCGGCCCAGGCGCCGCTGTTGGCGTCGGTGGGGCGCGGGGTGTCCCAGCCTTTGCGGGTGAAATTGACTTGGCGCGCCGCTTCGACTGTCAGCGGCAGGCCGCTGTAGGTGTTGGGCATCACCTCGACTTGGCCGTCGAGCACCGCCAGCTGGGTGTGGTCGTTGAACTGACGTACGTTCAGGCGCGCCGCTTGGCTGCTGAGCAGGCCCTGGCCGGTAAGGACGCGCAATGGCGTGTTGCCGGCGATGCCGTTCAGCATGATCTCGCCTTCGAGCAGTCGGATCAGCCGTTGCTGGCCATCAAAATGTACATCTACTGCACTGCCGGTATTGAGCTGCAACTGGCTGCCGTCGGCCAGTTGCACCTTGCGGCGTTGGCCCACCGGGCTGCGGTAGTCGGCGGTCATGGGCGGCAGAATATGCTGCTGGCGCAGGCTCCAGGCGGCTGCCGAGCCAGCGCCGAGGATCAACAGCAACTTCAGCGCCTGCCGCCGGCTGGTAGACGTCGGCGCATTCAACGCGGCGTGAGCCAGGGGCGAGGGCATGCCGCGCAGGCGCTGGTTAACGCGCTGGATATGGTCCCAGGCGCGCTGGTGCTCGCTGTGGGCATTCAGCCAGTGTTGCCAGGCGGCCTGTTGGCGTGGGTTGAGCGCGCCTTGCTGCATTTCCATCAGCCAGCGCACGGCCTGTTCGGCGACTTGGGTCGAGACGTTCATAGGGCAAAGTAGCAGCGCATGGCGGCTTTATTCAGGTGGCGTTTGACGGTGGCAATGGAAATGCCCAGTTCAGCGCTGATCTGCGCGTAGGTCAGGCCATCGAGTTGGGCCAGCAGGAACGCGCGCTTGACCTGTGTGGGCAAGCCGGCGAGCAGTTGATCCAGCTCGACCAGGGTTTGCAGGATGATTGCGCGTTCTTCTTCCGACGGCGCCACGTGTTCGGGCATTTGTGCGAGGGCGTCAAGATAGGCGCGTTCGAGGTCCTGGCGGCGATAGAAGTTGAACAGCACGCGCTTGGCGACGGTGGTGAGAAACGCGCGCGGCTCGACCAGCGTGGGCGTTTCCCTTGCAGTGAGTACGCGGACGAAGGTGTCCTGCGCCAGGTCGGCAGCACTTTCCGGGCAGCCGAGCTTGCGTCGCAACCAGCCGGTGAGCCAGTGGTGATGGTCGTTGTACAGAACTTCGACGGGGTTGGACGGGCTCAACGCAAACACTCCGCAAATATCGGCATGCTTTAGAGAACAAGAATTGTTCGCATTGTATGGCCCGAGACCCGGTTCGGCAATCCGGCAAAGCAGGTGTTTCATCCGTTCTCTTTTGCTTATGAGAATATTTATCATTAATATTGCGCGCTGATGAACCTGGCGCCTCCCGCATGAAAAGCAAAACTTCGCTTCACGCGCTCTACCGCTTGGCCGTCACCTCCCGCGTGCTGGCGGCCGTGGTCGGTGGCTACCTCATGGCCTCCCTCGCCGCCATCTGCCTGGCATTGTGGATGCCAACATCTCGCGCCGACGCCGTGATCACCGGGATGATGAGTTCATTTGTGTTCTATTTGCTGGCCGTACTCTGGTGCTTCGCCTGCCGTACGGCTTGGCGCGCCTGGTTTGGCGTGATGCTGCCGAGCGCAGTCTTTGCCGCTTTGGCGGGTGTGGGCTTGTGGATGGTGCGCACATGAAAGAGGGATTTCGCCAGGCCATGGCCTGGCTGCATACCTGGGCGGGCTTGATCTTCGGCTGGCTGCTGTTTGCGATTTTCCTGACGGGCACGCTGTCTTACTTCAAGGATGAGATCAGCCACTGGATGCAGCCCGAGGTCCAGGCTCATCCTTTGGACAATGCGCGCAGCCTCAGCGTCGCGCAAACCTACCTGCAGCAGGTGGCACCCACAGCGGCACGCTGGTTTATCGCCCTGCCGGATAGCCGCGACCCCGGCCTGTCGGTCATGTGGCAAGACAAGCTCGACCCCGGCCGCCGCGGCAATTTCATGCGCAAAACCCTCGACCCCGTCAGCGGCCAAGCCGTAGAGGCCCGCGAAAGCATGGGCGGGGATTTCTTCTACCGTTTCCACTTCCAATTGCAAATGCCGCACCCCTGGGGCCGCTGGCTGTCCACCCTCGCTGCGATGGTGATGTTCGTGGCGCTGATCACCGGCATCATCACCCACAAGAAAATATTCAAGGACTTCTTCACCTTCCGCCCCCGTAAAGGCCAGCGCTCCTGGCTCGACGGGCATAACGCGGTGGGTGTGCTCGTGCTGCCGTTTCACCTGATGATCACGTACAGCAGCCTGGTGATCTTTATGAGCATGGTGATGCCGGCGCCGATCATGGCCTCCTATGGCAACGACACCCGCGCATTTTTCAACGAGATATTCCCCGCGACCAACAACGCGCCGGCGTCGGGGCAGCCGGGCAAATTGGCGCCGCTGCTGCCGATGTACGAGCAAGCGCGGGCGCAATGGGAGGGTGGCCACGTAGGGCGGATCGGGGTGAATAACCCCGGTGATGTCAACGCGTCGGTCAATGTGTTCCGCGCAAGTTCCGACAGCGTGGTGCATGAATTCGACAGCATTGTGTCGTTTAACGGGCACACCGGCGAACTGTTGCGGGCCAGCGACGGGCAATCGTTGACCGCCATGGTCGGCGGCAGTTTCTACGGCCTGCACATGGGCCATTTCGCTGGGCCGGTGCTGCGCTGGTTGTACTTCATCTGCGGCCTGGCAGGCACTGCGATGATCGGCACCGGGCTCGTGATCTGGCTTGGCAAGCGCCAACTCAAACATGCCAAAACCGGTGTGATGCCGTTTGAGCTGCGACTGGTGGAAGTGCTGAATATCGCCAGCATGTCCGGTTTGCTGATCGCCATTGCAGCGTTCTTCTGGGCCAACCGCCTGCTGCCGGTGAGCCTCGCCGAACGCTCCGATTGGGAAGTGCAGACCTTCTTTATCGCCTGGGGCCTGAGCCTGTTGCACGCCATTGTGCGTCGTGGGCGCCAGGGTTGGGTCGAGCAATTGAGCGTCGGTGCGTTGTTGTTTGCCGCGGTGCCACTGCTCAACGCAATCACCACCGACCACGCTTTGGGCGTGTCCCTGGCCCGTGGTGACTGGGCGATGGCCGGCTTTGATCTGACCTGTCTGGGCAGCGGCGTGTTTCTCGCCTGGGCGGCGTGGAAGATGCACCACCGCACGGCACCGCAGCCCAAGGCTGAACGGGCGCGTCCGCTCAACCTCAAGCAAGAGGCCAATTGAATGCTCCTCGCGCTGCTGATGTGCTATGCCGGGTTTACTGCTCTGTGCCTGTCCACCGATCGCCATCACGGCGAACTGCTGCACAGCAAGCCATCGCCTCGTCGACGCCTGGGTTTGCGTGTGGCTGGCGGTTTGCTGCTTGCCGTCGCGATCTGGCCCGCCGTGAGCGTGGCTGGCTGGGGCCTGGGATTGGTGGAGTGGTGCGCTGTATTGATGCTCAGCGCGCTGCTGCTGGTGTTGCTGTTGCCGTATCGGCCAAGGCTGGCCTTGATCCTCGCGGGCGTCGGCCTGATGGCCAGCCCCGTTGCGGCCTTCGCCACCCTCTGAGCCCAAGCCATGATGATCAGCACCCCACCCGAATCCCAGGACAGCTCGCAAGCTGATGCGGCGGGTGGGCGTGCGCATTTTCTGCAGGTGTTTCTGTCCCAGCGTTCGCAGATGGAAGCCTTGGTGAGTCGACGTGTAGGCTGCCGCGCCACGGCGGCTGATCTGGTGCAGGATCTGTTTCTACGCTTCTGGCGCCGGCCGCTGGTGCAGGTCGAAGAGCTCAGCACCTACCTGCTGCGCTGCGCCGGCAATATCGCCATCGACCACCTGCGCAGCGAAGGCGCGCGGGTGCGCAGCAGCGAAGGTTGGTTGCCCGAGCAGCAGGACAACCAGGGCTCTGAACCCCAGGCCGCACTGGAAGCGGGTAACGACCTGCGCCATGTCGAAGCCGCCTTGCGCAGCCTGCCCGAGCGCACTCGGCAGATTTTCCTGCTCAACCGCATCCATGGCCGCAAATATGCGGAAATCGCCAAGGCCATGGGTCTGTCCCAAAGTGCCGTGGAAAAACATATGATGCGTGCCCTCGAAGCTTGCAAGGCCAGCCTTCGCGACCCATCGCCTCCACGCACGCCAGGGAAAGCACCGTGAACGTCACCCCCACGCCCGAGCAGGAACACGCCGCACTGGCCTGGCTGAGTCTGTTGCACGACCAACCCAGCAGCGGCGACCAGGCGACGTTCAGCCACTGGCTGCGCGCCAACCCGGCACACGTCGAGGCCTACGCCCAGGCCCAGGTGCTCTGGGAGCTGAGCGAAGTACCTGCACGCGCCCTGGCGGAAGAAGAAGCCCTGGCATTGCAGGGCTACCTCAATACGATGAACACCGCGAAGCGTTCACGTGTCGTGCGCTGGTCCGGCGCCCTGGCCATGGCTGCCTGCCTGCTGTTGATGGTGTCCATGGGCGCAGGTTGGCAGCCGTCGCGTTGGGTCGATGATTTCGGCGCCGATTACGTGACGGCGCCAGGAGAAATAAAAACCGTCACCCTGGCGGATCAATCTCAAGTCACCCTGGATGCCGACAGCGCGATTGCCGTGGATTTCAGCCATGGCGAGCGGCATATCCAGCTGCGTCGCGGCGCCGGTTTTTTCAGCGTGACCCACACCGGCGAGTCCTTTGTGGTGGGGGCGGGCAGCGGTGAAGCGCGGGTGCTCGGCACACAATTCGAAGTGCGCCTGCAACCAGCGGGCGCTCAAGTGACGGTGTTGTCGGGGCGGGTCGGCGTGACGCCGTCGAAGCAGGGCCAGCAGCAAATTCTGACGGCGGGCCAGCAAGTGGCTTACGCCGATGGCATTGCCGATCCCCTGCACGCGGTCGACAGCGAATCGCGCCTGGCCTGGCGCGACGGCTGGCTCAACTACTACAAGGCACCGCTCGCCGATGTGGTGAAGGATTTGGGGCGTTACTACCCTGGCCGCATCCTGCTGCTCAACGAAGATATGGGCGCCAAGCGGGTCAGTGGCAGCTTCCCGAGCAAAGACCCGCAGGCCGTGCTGAACGCGTTGCAGGCAGTGCTGGGGTTTGAACAGCACAGCCTGCTGGGACGGGTGATCGTGGTGCGCTGATTATTTCAACGCCGCCATGATCGCCTCAGGGTTGTAATCGCGAATCAGCGTCCCATTCACATCCACAAACGGAATCCCGCCACCGCCCAACGCCTCATACGCCTTGCGCGCAGGGGCGTCCTTCTCGATGTCGAAGGCCTGGTACGGAATACCTTTCTGATCCAGGAAGCGCCGGATCTGCTTGCAGTAGCCACACCACTCGGTGGCATAGAGCACCACCCGCGCCGAAGTGCGTACCTGCTCTGAAACCACCTGCGAGGGGTTGAATAGCCGTTCGATCTTGCCCCAGTTCTGGATAACCACCACCACCAGCAACACCAACAGGACTTTCTTGAGAACCCCGCCGAGCATCAGTTACGGCGCTTGAGCTGGTCAGTCAGTTGGGTCGGCAGGCCCTTGATGATCAGGGTGCCAGCGGCTTCGTCGTACTCAATCTTGTCGCCCAGCAGGTGCGCTTCAAAACTGATCGACAGCCCTTCGGCGCGCCCGGTGAAGCGGCGGAACTGGTTAAGGGTGCGCTTATCGGCGGGGATTTCCGGCGACAGGCCGTAGTCCTTGTTGCGGATATGGTCGTAGAACGCCTTTGGTCGATCTTCATCGATCAAGCCCGACAGTTCTTCCAGGCCCATGGGCTCGCCTAGCTTGGCCTGGCTGCTGGCGTAGTCCACCAGGGTTTTGGTTTTCTCGCGGGCGGACTCGTCCGGCAGGTCTTCGCTTTCCACGAAGTCGCTGAAGGCCTTGAGCAAGGTGCGGGTCTCGCCCGGACCGTCGACGCCTTCCTGGCAGCCGATAAAGTCGCGGAAGTACTCCGAGACTTTCTTGCCATTCTTGCCTTTGATAAACGAGATGTACTGCTTGGATTGCTTGTTGTTCTGCCACTCCGACACGTTGATCCGTGCGGCCAGGTGCAGTTGGCCCAAGTCCAGGTGGCGCGACGGAGTCACGTCCAGCTCGTCGGTTACCGCTACGCCTTCGCTGTGGTGCAGCAGGGCGATGGCCAGGTAATCGGTCATGCCTTGCTGGTAGTGGGCGAACAGTACGTGGCCGCCGGTGGAGAGGTTGGATTCCTCCATCAGCTTCTGCAGATGCTCAACGGCGGTGCGGCTGAAGGTGGTGAAATCCTGGCCACCCTCGAAATATTCCTTCAACCAGCCACTGAACGGGTGCGCGCCGGACTCGGCATGGAAGAAACCCCAGGCCTTGCCTTGTTTGGCGTTGTAGCTCTCGTTGAGGTCGGCAAGCATATTCTCGATGGCGGCGGATTCGGAGAGCTCCGAGTCGCGTGCGTGGAGAACTGCGGGCGTGCCGTCGGGTTTTTTGTCGATCAGGTGGACGATGCAATGACGGATCGGCATGGGCTTCTCGGCTGGTTGAAGGGGAGCGGTTGGCCTCCCCGAAAAGTCGCCCAGTGTACCGCACCCATTGGTCAAGACGCGCTTCGAAGGGCGTTTTGGGTGGGGTCCGACCGGGTATATTCCTTTTTTTGACGGTTTAGAGCGATAAAGCTGACCAAATGGGTAGGTAGAGGCGGATATTTCCCCGTCTCTGTGCTAGTTTTGCCCCGTCTTACGCCAAGTCTCGGCGTTAAGCGTGCATTCAGCATCTGTCAGGTCGAACCAATCCCCGTTTCAAGCATCTATAACCCCGTTCTCCGAGGTTATAAGCCTGGGGTGCCAGGCCTAGACGGTCGGGCTCGACGGCTGACACTGCACTCTGCAATCCATATGAATTTGATAGGGAAGGAACACCACAATGGCTATTACTAAAGACCAACTGATCGCTGACCTGGCTGAAGCAGTAGACGCACCGAAAACTACCGTGCGCGCTCTGCTGGACCAACTGAGCCAAGTTGTTGCTGATCAGCTGGAAAACGGCGGCGAAATCACTCTGCCAGGCGTTGGCAAACTGAAAGTGACCGAGCGTCCAGCCCGTACTGGCCGTAACCCTTCGACTGGCGCTGCCATCGAAATCGCTGCCAAGAAAGTTATCAAGCTGGTTGTGGCCAAAGGCCTGACCGACGCTGTTAACAAGTAAGACGCAGCAAAAAAAAACCGTGCTCCGGAGCAATCCGGGCACGGTTTTTTGTTGCCTGCGATTTATTAATCGCGAACCCAGCGTTGGCGCCAGATCTGCTGCTCGTTCTTGGTCTGGAAAGTCCAGGCCACGAAACGGCTTTGCTTCTGACCCTGGGACATCTCCACCACCTGGCTTTCCAGCACGCCGGCTTTTTTCAGGGCTGTCTCAATGGCGGGCAAGTTCGACGCTTTTGATACCAGGGTGCTGAACCACAGCACCTTATGGGCAAAATTCGCGCTTTCAGCGATCAACTGCGTCACGAACCGCGCTTCACCGCCTTCACACCACAACTCGGCCGACTGGCCACCGAAGTTAAGCACCGGCAATTTGCGCTTGGGATCAGCCTTGCCCAGCGCGCGCCACTTGCGTTCGCTGCCCTTGGTGGCTTCGTCCATGGACGCATGGAAGGGCGGGTTGCACATGGTCAGGTCAAAGCGCTCGCCAGGTTCCAGCAGGCCCAACAGGATGTGCTTGGGGTTGTTTTGCTGGCGCAGTTGGATGACCTTACTCAGGTCGTTGGACTGCACGATGGCCTTGGCAGCGGCTACGGCGATAGGGTCGACTTCCGAGCCAAGGAAGTTCCAGCGGTACTCCATGTAGCCAATCAGCGGATAGACGCAGTTGGCGCCCATGCCGATGTCCAACACCTTGACGATGGAACCACGGGGAATCTTGCCGTCGTTGACGCTGGCCAGCAGGTCGGCGAGGAAGTGCACATAGTCCGCACGCCCCGGCACCGGCGGGCATAGGTAATCCTGCGGGATATCCCAATGCTGGATGCCATAGAACGACTTGAGCAACGCCCGGTTGAATACCCGCACGGCGTCAGGGCTGGCGAAGTCGATGCTTTCCTTACCGTAGGGGTTGAGGATCACGAATTTCGCCAGCTCCGGCGTGGTCTTGATCAGCGCCGGGAAGTCGTAACGGCCTGTGTGGCGGTTGCGCGGGTGCAGGGTGGCCTCTTTGCGCGGCGCGACGGGTTTGGCCGTGGCAGCGGTTTTAGGCTTCTTGCGCGGAGGTTTGGGCGTAGTGGGGGCGGTCATGTTGATTCTGGTGTTGGCTCAAAGTGGTGGGCATTGTCACACATCTTGAGCCTGACCCGGACAAATGTGGGAGGGGGCTTGCCCCCGATGGCGGTGTGACAGTCAAAGATATTCAGGCTGATGCACTGCTATCGGGGGCAAGCCCCCTCCCACATTGACCGGGTTCGCAAATAAAAAAAGAGACCCGAAGGTCTCTTTTTTCACGCTGATTCCACCTTACAGGCTGGAAATCCGCGCATGTTGCTCCGCCAGCTTGCCCAGAGCCTGTTCGGCCTCGGCGAGCTTGGCGCGCTCTTTCTCGATCACTTCAGCTGGCGCCTTGTCGACGAATGCCGCGTTGGACAGCTTGCCGCCCACCCGCTGCACTTCGCCCTGCAGGCGCGCAATTTCTTTGTCGAGACGGGCCAGCTCTGCGCCCTTGTCGATCAAACCGGCCATTGGCACCAGCACTTCCATGTCGCCAACCAGCGCGGTAGCGGACAACGGTGCTTCGGCGCCGTCAGCCAAGACGGTGATCGACTCCAGCTTCGCCAGTTTCTTGAGCAGTGCATCGTTTTCGGTAAGGCGACGCTGGTCCTCGGCACTGGCGTTCTTCACGAACACCGCCAACGGCTTGCCCGGCCCGATGTTCATCTCGGCGCGGATGTTGCGCGTGCCGAGCATCAGGGTCTTGAGCCATTCGATATCGCTTTCAGCGGCTTCATCGATGCGTGCTTCATTGGCCACCGGCCAAGGCTGCAGCATGATGGTCTTGCCTTCGATACCGGCCAGCGGCGCGAGGCGCTGCCAGATTTCTTCGGTGATGAACGGCATGAACGGATGCGCCAGGCGCAACGCCACTTCCAGCACGCGTACCAGGGTACGACGGGTGCCGCGCTGGCGTTCGACCGGTGCGTTTTCGTCCCACAGCACGGGCTTGGACAGCTCCAGGTACCAGTCGCAATACTGGTTCCAAATGAACTCGTACAAGGCTTGCGCGGCCAGGTCGAAACGGAACTGGTCGAGTTGGCGGGTCACTTCGGCTTCGGTGCGTTGCAGCTGCGAGATGATCCAGCGGTCGGCCAGGCTCAACTCATAGGCTTCGCCGTTCTGGCCGCAGTCTTCACCTTTATCCAGCACGTAGCGCGCGGCGTTCCAGATCTTGTTGCAGAAGTTGCGATAGCCTTCGACGCGGCCCATGTCGAACTTGATGTCGCGACCGGTAGACGCCAACGAGCAGAAGGTGAAACGCAGGGCGTCGGTGCCGTAGCTGGCGATGCCGTCAGCGAACTCGTCGCGTGTCTGCTTTTCGATCTTCTTTGCCAGTTTCGGCTGCATCAAGCCCGAAGTGCGCTTCTGCACCAGGGTTTCCAGGTCGATGCCGTCGATGATGTCCAGCGGGTCCAGGACGTTGCCCTTGGACTTGGACATTTTCTGGCCCTGGCCATCACGCACGAGGCCGTGCACATACACGGTCTTGAACGGAACCTGCGGCGTGCCGTCCTCGTTCTTCACCAAGTGCATGGTCAGCATGATCATCCGGGCAACCCAGAAGAAAATGATGTCGAAGCCGGTCACCAGCACGTCGGTGGAGTGGAATTTCTTGAGGAATTCGGTCTGCTGCGGCCAGCCCAGGGTGGAGAACGTCCACAGGCCAGAGCTGAACCAGGTATCCAGTACGTCGTTGTCCTGTTGCAGCGCCACGTCCGGGCCGAGGTTGTGCTTGGCACGCACTTCGGCTTCGTCGCGGCCTACATAGACCTTGCCCGACTCGTCGTACCAGGCCGGAATGCGGTGGCCCCACCACAGTTGACGGCTGATGCACCAATCCTGGATGTCGCGCATCCACGAGAAGTACATGTTTTCGTACTGTTTAGGCACGAACTGGATACGGCCATCTTCTACGGCAGCAATCGCAGGCTCAGCCAGCGGCTTGGTGGACACGTACCACTGGTCGGTCAGCCACGGCTCGATCACGGTGCCGGAGCGGTCGCCCTTCGGCACTTTCAGGCCGTGGTCGTCAACGCTGACCAGCAGGCCGGCGGCATCGAAAGCGGCCACGATCTGCTTGCGTGCTTCGAAACGGTCGAGGCCGGCGTATTCGGTCGGGATCTTGCCGTCGATGCTTTCGTTCAGCGTGCCGTCCAGGTTGAACACCTGGCAGGCCGGCAGTACGGCGGCATTTTTATCGAAGATGTTCAACAGCGGCAGGTTGTGGCGCTTGCCGACTTCGTAGTCGTTGAAGTCGTGGGCCGGGGTGATCTTCACGCAGCCGGTGCCGAATTCGGGATCGCAGTAGTCGTCCGCGATGATCGGGATGCGACGGCCTACCAATGGCAGGTCGACGAACTTGCCGATCAGTGCCTGGTAGCGTTCGTCGTTCGGGTTAACCGCGACGGCGGCATCGCCGAGCATGGTTTCCGGACGGGTGGTGGCGACGATCAGGTAGTCGTTGCCTTCAGCGGTCTTGGCGCCGTCGGCCAGCGGGTACTTAAGGTTCCACAGGAAGCCTTTCTCGTCGTGGTTTTCCACTTCGAGGTCGGAAATCGCCGTGTGCAACTTGGTGTCCCAGTTGACCAGGCGCTTGCCGCGGTAGATCAGGCCGTCTTCATGCAGGCGCACGAAGGCTTCTTTCACGGATTCGGACAGGCCGTCGTCCATGGTGAAACGCTCGCGGCTCCAGTCGACGGACGAGCCCAGGCGACGGATCTGACGGCTGATGTTGCCGCCGGATTGGTCTTTCCATTCCCAGATCTTTTCCAGGAATTTCTCACGGCCCAGGTCGTGACGGCTTTGGCCGGTGGCTTCGAGTTGGCGCTCCACCAGCATCTGGGTGGCGATACCGGCGTGGTCGGTGCCCGGTTGCCACAGGGTGTTACGACCCTGCATGCGGCGGAAACGGATCAACGCATCCATGATCGCATTGTTGAAGCCATGGCCCATGTGCAGGCTGCCAGTGACGTTCGGTGGCGGAATCATGATGGTGTAGGACTCGCCCGCACCTTGCGGAGCGAAATAGTTCTCGGACTCCCAGGTGTTGTACCAGGAAGTTTCAATAGCGTGCGGCTGGTAGGTCTTATCCATGCGCGGCGGGACCCTAGTTGGCATATATTCAGGAAAGCCGGCAAGTATAACGGGGGATAGGGCGCAGGGCGAGGCGAAGACGGGCTAAAGGCGTGCGCCGGTCAATGTGGGAGGGGGCTTGCCCCCCGATGGCAATGTGTCAACCATACATGGGCTGACTGATACACCGCTATCGGGGGCGAGCCCCCTCCCACAGGGGATCTATGTACGGTTTAAGACTGGTACTGGCTGAGCAACCGTTCCATTCGCGCATCCATTCGGCGCTTGATCTCGGTTTCGATATGCGGGGCAAAGTCGTCGATCACGTCTTGCATGATCAATTGCGCGGCGGCGCGCAGTTCGTTGTCTAGATGCAGCAGCAGGGCGTCGGGGGTTTTCTCGGCAGCGGCGGCAACGGGGGCTGGTTCTACGACGGGCAGTTCGACCGGTGCCGGCGCAGGTTTGCCGCCCACCATGTCAAACAGCAACGGAATCTGTACCTCGCCGTCGACCGGTTCGGTCAGCAGCGGCGGTTGCAAGCCATCATCACCCAGCAACTGACGGATCGACTCCAGGTCGTCCAGCAGGTGGTCATCTTTTTTTACAGGGTTGGAAGTGTCCATCGTGTGCTCAAAGTCGTTGTAGCCGGTGATCTTGCAAAGGATAGCCCTGTTCGCGGTAGAAACGGAAACTCTCCCGCGCGGCCTGACGAATAGCCGGATCTTCCACCACCACTTCCGCCACACGGGCAAAGGCCTTGGCGAACGGCGGTACTTTCAGGTCCAGGTTGACCAGCAGGTCATGGTGATCGCCGCAGCTGTCACCCAGCCCCAGCACTATCAGACCTTCAGGTTCTGATTCGGCAGGGCCGTGGGGCACGAAGCTTTCACCCTTGAAGCGCCACAGGCGGGCGTCGAGCTCGTCGCGTTGAGCGGCATCGCTGCAGTGCAGGTAGATGCGATGGCCCATGCGCCAGGCTTTTTCGGTGAGTTTGCAGGCAAAGTCCAGGCGCGCGAGCGGGTCGGCGCTGGGCAATATATAGAAGTCGACTTGGGTCATTGCGGTTCCTGAGACCGGAGCGGCGTGATGGCCGCCCCGGCATCTTCAGTTTCAGGCCTTTGCGCGATCCAGCAGGTACTGGGTCAGCAGCGGAACCGGACGGCCAGTGGCGCCCTTGTCCTTGCCGCCGCTGGTCCAGGCCGTGCCGGCGATGTCCAGGTGCGCCCAGTTGAAGTTCTTGGCGAAGCGCGACAGGAAGCAGGCAGCGGTGATGGTGCCGGCTTTCGGGCCGCCGATGTTGGCGATGTCGGCGAACGGGCTGTCCAGCTGTTCTTGGTATTCATCGAACAGCGGCAGTTGCCAGGCGCGATCGTCGGCAGCCTTGCCCGCGCTGAGCAGTTGCTCGATCAGCTCGTCGTTGTTACCCAGCAAGCCCGACGTGTGGGAGCCCAGGGCAACGATGCACGCACCGGTCAGGGTGGCGATGTCGATTACGGCTTGCGGCTTGAAGCGCTCGGCGTAGGTCAAGGCATCGCACAGCACCAGACGGCCTTCGGCGTCGGTGTTGAGGATTTCGACGGTCTGGCCGCTCATGGTGGTGACGATATCCCCTGGGCGGGCAGCGCCGCCGCTCGGCATATTCTCGGCGCAGGCCAGGATGCACACCAGGTTGATCGGCAGCTTGAGCTCCAGTACGGCACGCAGGGTGCCGAACACGCTGGCGGCGCCGCCCATGTCGTACTTCATCTCATCCATGCCCGCGCCCGGCTTGAGGCTGATGCCGCCGGTGTCGAAGGTGATCCCTTTGCCGACCAGGGCGTAAGGCTTCTCGGACTTCTTGCCGCCGTTGTATTGCATCACGATCAGGCGTGGTGGCTGGTCGCTGCCCTGGCCCACGGCGTAGAACGAGCCCATGCCCAGTTCCTTGATCTTTTTCTCGTCCAGCACTTCAACTTTCAGGCCCTTGAACTCTTTGCCCAGCGCCTTGGCTTGCTCGCCCAGGTAGGTCGGGTGGCAGATGTTCGGCGGCAGGTTACCCAAGTCGCGGGTAAACGACATGCCGTTGGCAATCGCGGTAGCGTGGGTTACGGCGCGCTGAACTTCAGCCTGCGCGGCCTTGATGGTCAGCAGGGTGATTTTCTTCAGGGCGCGGGGTTCGGCTTTCTGGCTCTTGAACTGGTCGAAGATATAGCCGCCGTCCACCAGGGTCTCTGCCAGCAGGCGCGTCTTGCCGTAGCTGTCGCGGCCTTTGACCACGATTTCGTCGAGAGCCAGTGTCGCATCGCCACCGCCCAGGCCCTTCAGGGTGCTGAGGATGCCGCTGATGATCTTGCGGAACGGGCGGTCGCCCAGCTCAGCGTCTTTGCCCACGCCGACCAGCAAAATGCGGTCGGCCTTGAGGTTAGGCAGGCTCTGCAACAGAAGGCTCTGACCGACTTTGCCGGCCAGGTCGCCGCGCTTGAGCACGGCGCTGATGGCGCCGCCGCTGAGTTCGTCGAGTTGCTTGGCGGCCACGCCGAGCTTGCGGCCTTCGCCGATGGCGACCACGAGGGTGGCGGTTTTCAACGTTTCGGGGCTAACGCTTTTTACAACCAATTCCATTTTCGGGTCCCTTATAAAGGTCTGAGAGCCTGGTATTTGTATCCAGGCTTTAAAGCGTGGCAGCTGTGTAAACCGCCAGCGACAAAGGCCGCAGTTTGAACCTCGCCGGCGGAGCCTGACAACCCTTCGTACGCGCTTTGTACCCGCGTATGAGGTTGCGCAGTGACAGGCGCGGTCAATCACAGGATAATGCGCCATCTTTTTAATCGGCCCTGCGTAAAGGGGCTGACTCGGTATGCTTGCTTGTTTGGCCGCCTTAGCCTGACAACCCTGGAGTGTCTGGTTTGATTGTCTTCCGTTATCTATCCCGCGAAGTCCTGTTGACCCTGAGTGCCGTGAGTGCGGTCCTGTTGGTCATCATCATGAGTGGTCGTTTCGTCAAATACCTGGCCCAAGCCGCTTCGGGCGCCCTGGATCCAGGCTCGTTGTTCCTGATCATGGGCTTTCGCCTGCCGGGGTTCCTGCAACTGATCCTGCCGCTGGGCCTGTTCCTCGGGATCCTGTTGGCCTACGGTCGTTTGTACCTCGAAAGCGAAATGACTGTGCTCTCGGCCACCGGCATGAGCCAGCAGCGTCTGCTCGGCATGACCATGATCCCGGCAGCCGGCATCGCGCTTATCGTTGCCTGGCTGAGCCTGAGCCTGGCCCCCCAGGGCGCCATGCAGTTCCAGCTGGTGCTGAACAAGCAGGACGCGATGACCGAGTTCGACACCCTTGAACCGGGCCGCTTCCAGGCACTCAATGACGGCACGCGGGTCACCTATACCGAAACCCTGACCGAAGACCGTGCCAACCTGGGCGGGGTGTTCATCTCCGAGAAGCGCCTGGGCCAGGACAAGAAAGACCGTGGCATCTCCGTGCTGGTGGCCGAGTCCGGTCGCCAGGACGTGCGTCCCGATGGCAGTCGCTACCTGATCCTGGAGAACGGCTATCGCTATGACGGCAGTCCCGGCCAGGCCGACTACCGCGCCATCAAGTACGACACTTACGGCGTGTTGCTCGCCCGTCCGGATGTCAGCGACGAGGTGACTGACCGCGACGCCATCCCCACGAAGGATTTGTTCGGCAGCAAGGAACTGCGCTCCATTGCCGAGCTGCAATGGCGTATTTCTCTGCCACTGCTGGTGTTTATCGTGACCTTGATGGCCGTGCCGTTGTCGCGCGTCAACCCACGTCAGGGCCGCTTCCTCAAGCTGTTGCCAGCGATCCTGCTGTACATGGCTTACCTCACCATTCTGATTTCCGCTCGCGGCTCCCTGGAGAAGGGCAAGCTTTCGCCGACCCTGGGGTTGTGGTGGGTGCACGGGATCTTCCTGGTGATCGGCCTGGGCCTGCTCTACTGGGAACCTATCCGTTTGAAAATGTTGAGCCGTCGCGGCCAGAAGGAGTTGGCTCGTGGCTAAGCTCGATCGCTACATTGGTAGCAGCGTCCTGATCGCCATTCTGGCGGTTCTGGGCATCATCCTGGGCCTTGCCTCGTTGTTCGCCTTCATCGATGAAGTGGGCAACGTGAGCGACACCTACACTGTGTGGGATGTACTGAGCTACGTGGCACTCACCGCGCCGCGTCGGCTCTACGACATGATGCCGATGGCTGCGCTGATCGGCTGCTTGATCGGCCTGGGCAGCCTGGCCAGCAACAGCGAACTGACCATCATGCGTGCCGCCGGGGTGTCCATCGGCCGTATCGTCTGGGCGGTGATGAAGCCCATGTTGCTGCTGATGCTGTGCAGTGTGCTGATCGGTGAATACGTCGCGCCGCCGGCAGAAACCACCGCCCAAGCCAACCGCGCCCTGGCGCAGGGTTCGGGCGATGCGCAAAGCGCCAAGCATGGCCTGTGGCATCGCCAGGGTGATGAGTTCATCCACATCAACGCCGTGCAACCGGGCGGCCTGTTGATCGGTGTGACGCGTTACACCTTTGATAAAGAACGTCACATGCTGTCGTCCAGCTTCGCCAAACGTGCGCAGTACAGTGGCGAAAAATGGCAACTGACGGACATCACTACCACTCACTTCCGCAATGTCGGCCAAGGCATCAAGGCCAGCACCGAAGTGATCAATGAGCCAAGCGAAGAGTGGGACATCGCTCTCAAGCCGGAATTGCTCAACACCGTGGTGATGATCCCGGAAAGCCTGCCTATCTCCGGGTTGTGGAGTTACATCCACTACCTCAAGGAGCAAGGGCTGAACAACGGTCGTTACTGGCTGGCGTTTTGGGTCAAGGTGTTGCAGCCAGTGGTAACCGCCGCGCTGGTGTTGATGGCGATCTCGTTCATCTTCGGCCCATTGCGTTCCGTGACCCTGGGTCAGCGTGTGTTTACTGGCGTGTTGGTGGGCTTCACATTCCGCATCGCCCAGGACCTGCTAGGCCCGTCGAGCCTGGTATTCGGTTTCTCGCCGCTGTTTGCGGTGCTGGTGCCGACGGCCATCTGCGCCCTGGCCGGGTTCTGGCTGCTGCGCCGAGCTGGCTGATACCGCGCTTATGCACAAAAAATGCCCCGCTCGAATGAGTGGGGCATTTTTGTTCTGGTCAGCAAAGATGACGTCTGGCCGAAGCTTCAGGTACAATTCCCGGCTATTTTTCAGCGGGCAATCTGCCTGCAGCCTTTTTGAGTGTTGATCCGTGAGTGATTTGAGTCATATCCGCAATTTCTCCATCATCGCCCACATTGACCATGGTAAGTCGACGCTGGCCGATCGATTCATCCAGATGTGCGGCGGCCTTGCCGAGCGTGAAATGGAAGCCCAGGTACTGGATTCCATGGACCTCGAACGCGAGCGCGGGATCACCATCAAGGCCCACAGCGTTACTCTGTACTACACCGCCAAAGACGGTATCAAGTACCAGCTGAACTTCATTGACACCCCGGGCCACGTCGACTTCACCTATGAAGTCAGCCGTTCCCTGGCGGCCTGCGAAGGTGCGCTGCTGGTGGTGGACGCGGGTCAGGGCGTTGAAGCCCAGTCCGTGGCCAACTGCTACACCGCCATCGAGCAAGGCCTGGAAGTGATGCCGGTGCTGAACAAGATCGACCTGCCACAGGCCGATCCGGACCGCGTCAAAGAAGAAATCGAAAAAATCATCGGCATTGACGCCACCGACGCCGTCGAGTGCAGCGCCAAGACCGGCCTGGGCGTTGACGAAGTGCTCGAGCGCCTGGTCAAGACCATTCCTGCCCCCACCGGCAACTACGAAGATCCGCTGCAAGCGTTGATCATCGACTCCTGGTTCGACAACTACCTGGGGGTTGTCTCCCTGGTACGTGTACGCCACGGCCGTGTGAAGAAGGGCGACAAGATCCTGGTCAAGTCCACCGGCAAGATCCACCTGGTGGACAGCGTCGGTGTATTCAACCCGAAACACACTGCAACCACTGATCTGAAAGCCGGTGAAGTAGGTTTCATCATCGCCGGTATCAAGGACATCCACGGTGCGCCGGTGGGTGACACCCTGACCTTGAGCTCCACCCCTGACGTCGACGTGCTGCCGGGCTTCAAACGCATCCAGCCGCAGGTTTACGCCGGTCTGTTCCCGGTCAGCTCCGATGACTTCGAAGACTTCCGCGAAGCGTTGCAGAAGCTGACCCTCAACGACTCGTCGTTGCAGTACACCCCGGAAAGCTCCGACGCCCTGGGCTTCGGTTTCCGTTGCGGCTTCCTCGGCATGCTGCACATGGAGATCATTCAGGAGCGCCTTGAGCGCGAATACGACCTGGACCTGATCACCACCGCGCCAACGGTTATTTTTGAGCTGGCGCTGAAAACCGGTGAAACGATTTATGTAGATAACCCGTCCAAGCTCCCAGACCTGTCTTCTATCGAAGACATGCGTGAGCCGATCGTGCGCGCCAATATCCTGGTGCCGCAGGAACATTTGGGCAACGTCATTACCCTGTGTATCGAAAAACGTGGCGTGCAGCACGACATGCTGTTCCTCGGTACCCAGGTGCAAGTGACCTACGATTTGCCGATGAACGAAGTGGTCCTGGACTTCTTTGACCGTCTCAAATCCACCAGTCGCGGCTATGCTTCGCTGGATTACCATTTCGATCGTTATCAATCGGCTAATCTGGTGAAACTGGATGTGTTGATCAACGGCGACAAGGTTGATGCCCTTGCACTGATCGTGCACAAGGACAACGCGCACTACAAAGGTCGCCAGTTGACCGAGAAGATGAAAGAACTGATTCCGCGCCAGATGTTCGACGTCGCGATCCAGGCCGCTATTGGCGGGCAGATCATTGCACGGACCTCCGTCAAGGCTCTCAGAAAGAACGTACTGGCCAAATGCTACGGCGGTGACGTAAGCCGTAAGCGCAAGCTGCTTGAGAAGCAAAAGGCCGGTAAAAAACGCATGAAGCAAGTGGGCAACGTGGAAATTCCACAAGAAGCCTTCCTTGCGGTGCTCAGGTTGGATAGTTAGGTCCTATGTCGCTAAATTTCCCGCTGTTGCTGGTCATCGCCGTTGCCGTTTGTGGTCTCCTGGCGTTGCTCGATCTGGTGTTCTTCGCCCCGCGTCGGCGGGCGGCTATCGCGTCCTATCAGGGCAGCGTCAGCCAGCCCGATGTCGTGGTGATCGAGAAGCTGAACAAAGAGCCTTTGCTGGTTGAGTACGGCAAGTCGTTCTTCCCGGTGTTGTTCATCGTGCTGGTGCTGCGTTCGTTTCTGGTGGAGCCGTTTCAGATCCCTTCGGGTTCGATGAAACCTACCCTGGACGTGGGCGACTTCATCCTGGTGAACAAGTTTTCCTACGGGATTCGCCTGCCGGTGATCGATAAGAAGGTCATCGAAGTCGGTGATCCGCAGCGCGGTGATGTGATGGTGTTCCGCTATCCAAGCGACCCGAACGTCAATTACATCAAGCGTGTGGTGGGCCTGCCGGGCGACGTGATTCGCTACACCAGCGACAAGCGCCTGTTGATCAATGGCGAGTCGGTGGCCGAGAAACTGCTCGGTTCCGAACCGAACAGCCTGGGCAGCGCCGAGCTGTACCAGGAAAAACTCGGTGCGGTAGAGCACGAAATCCGCAAGGAAATGAGCCGCTACCGCGCCATGCCTGATGGAGAGTGGAAAGTGCCAGCCGGGCACTATTTCATGATGGGCGACAACCGTGACAACTCCAACGACAGCCGCTACTGGGATGACCCGAGCATTCCCAAGGAGCTGCTTGGCATGGTTCCCGACCAGAATATCGTCGGCAAGGCCTTCGCGGTCTGGATGAGCTGGCCGGAACCCAAGCTCAGCCACCTGCCGAACTTCTCGCGGGTCGGGCTGATCAAGTAATACAAGCGGCGCTGTGAACACAGCGCCGACTGCTTTTCTGGGGCTTGGACAATTCCGGCTCCAGGCTGTAACCATCAGGATTTGAATTTGAACACTGCGTCAATCGTCGATGGCCGCCGGTGCCACCCACTAGATATGCAGCAACTAGGTATGGATAAACCGTGACCGTTTCGCTAAGTCGTTTAGAGCGCCAGCTCGGCTACACCTTCAAGGATCAGGAATTGATGATCCTTGCCCTCACACACCGCAGCTTTGCAGGGCGTAATAACGAGCGCCTGGAATTCCTCGGTGACGCCATTCTCAATTTCGCCGCCGGTGAGGCGCTGTTCGAACGCTTCCCGCAAGCGCGCGAAGGCCAGCTGTCGCGATTGCGCGCACGTCTGGTAAAGGGTGAGACCCTGGCCGTACTGGCCCGTGGTTTCGGCCTGGGTGAGTACCTGCGCCTGGGGTCGGGCGAATTGAAAAGCGGTGGCTTCCGTCGCGAGTCGATCCTGGCCGATGCCCTCGAAGCCTTGATCGGCGCGATTTACCTCGATGCAGGTATGGAAACGGCCAAGGAGCGCGTGGTCGCCTGGCTGGCTTCGGAGATTGAAAGCCTTACGCTGGTCGACACCAACAAAGATCCCAAGACCCGCCTGCAGGAATACCTGCAGTCCCGTGGTTGCGAACTGCCACGCTACGAAGTGGTGGATATCCAGGGTGAGCCCCATTGCCGTGTGTTCTTCGTGGAATGTGAAATCACCTTACTGAATGAAAAAAGCCGAGGTCAGGGTGTGAGCCGTCGTATTGCCGAACAGGTAGCGGCCGCTGCAGCACTGATTGCCCTGGGCGTGGAGAATGGCCATGACTGATTCAACCGCAACACGCTGTGGCTATGTTGCCATCGTTGGCCGCCCGAACGTGGGCAAGTCCACGCTGCTGAACCACATCCTCGGTCAGAAGCTCGCGATCACCTCGCGCAAGCCTCAGACCACTCGCCACAACATGCTGGGCATCAAGACCGAAGGCGCCGTGCAAGCGGTCTACGTCGACACCCCGGGTATGCACAAAGGTGGCGAGAAAGCCCTGAACCGCTACATGAACAAGACCGCATCGGCGGCGTTGAAAGACGTCGACGTGGTGATCTTCGTGGTCGACCGCACCAAGTGGACTGACGAAGACCAGATGGTCCTTGAGCGTGTGCAGTACGTCACCGGCCCATTGATCGTCGCGCTGAACAAGACCGACCGCATCGAAGACAAAGCCGAACTGATGCCGCACCTGACCTGGTTGCAGGAGCAACTGCCGAACGCCCAGATCATGCCGATCTCGGCCCAGCACGGTCATAACCTCGAAGCCCTGGAGCGCGTGATCGCTGGCTACCTGCCGGAGAACGAGCACTTCTTCCCGGAAGACCAGATCACCGACCGCAGCAGCCGCTTTCTCGCCGCTGAACTGGTCCGCGAGAAAATCATGCGCCAGATGGGTGCTGAGCTGCCGTACCAGATCACCGTCGAAATCGAAGAGTTCAAGCAACAGGGCAAGACCCTGCATATCCATGCGCTGATCCTTGTCGAGCGTGACGGCCAGAAGAAAATCATCATTGGCGACAAGGGCGAGCGCATCAAGCGCATCGGCACCGAGGCGCGCAAGGACATGGAATTGCTCTTTGATTCCAAGATCATGCTCAACCTGTGGGTGAAGGTGAAAGGCGGCTGGTCCGATGACGAGCGCGCTCTGCGTTCCCTCGGTTACGGCGACCTGTAAGAACACCGCAGGGCAAAAAATGTGGGAGGGGGCTTGCTCCCGATGGCGGTGAGTCAGTTAATAAATAAGTGACTGACACACTGCCATCGGGGGCAAGCCCCCTCCCACATTAGGTTTGTGTAGTTTTCAAAAAATGCATTCCAGCAGTGAGCACCCATGTCCCAACCCCCCAGCCAACTCGCCTACGTCCTGCACAGCCGCGCCTACCGCGAGACCAGCGCGCTAGTGGATTTCCTCACGCCCCAAGGCCGCCTGCGCGCGGTGTTGCGCAGCGCGCGGGGCAAGGCGGGGACATTGGCGCGGCCCTTCGTGGCGTTGGACGTGGAGTTTCGCGGCAAGGGCGAGTTGAAAAACGTCGGCCGCCTGGAAAGCGTCGGCACTTCCGCCTGGCTCAATGGCGATGCGTTGTTCAGTGGGCTCTACCTCAATGAGCTGCTGATCCGTCTGTTGCCCGCCGAAGACCCGCACCCGGCTGTCTTTGATCACTATGCCGCCACTTTGCTGGCCCTGGCCGAAGGCCGCCCTCTGGAGCCGCTGCTGCGTGCCTTCGAATGGCGCCTGCTCGACGACCTGGGCTACGGCTTCGAGCTGAGCAACGACCTGCACGGCGACCCCGTCGCCGCCGACGGCATGTACCGCCTGCAAGTCGACGCGGGTCTTGAGCGCGTCTACCTGCTGCAACCCGGCCTGTTCCAGGGCACCGAACTGCTGGCCATGAGCGAGGCCGACTGGAGCGCACCCGGTGCGTTATCCGCCGCCAAGCGCTTGATGCGTCAGGCCTTGGCCGTGCATCTGGGCGGACGGCCGTTGGTCAGCCGCGAGTTGTTTCGAAAGCCCTGATCTCCCCGTGTATGCTGTGCACCGTTTCTTTCCCTTTTCAGGAGCGCTTCCGTGACCACCAGCAATCGCATTCTTCTTGGCGTCAACATCGACCACGTCGCCACCCTGCGCCAGGCCCGGGGCACCCGTTACCCTGACCCGGTCAAGGCCGCGCTGGACGCCGAAGAAGCAGGCGCCGACGGCATCACCGTGCACCTGCGAGAAGACCGCCGCCACATCCAGGAACGCGATGTGTTGCTGCTCAAGGACGTGCTGCAAACCCGCATGAATTTCGAAATGGGCGTCACAGAAGAAATGATGCTCTTCGCCGAGCGCATTCGCCCAGCGCACATCTGCCTGGTACCGGAAACCCGCCAGGAACTGACCACCGAAGGCGGCCTTGACGTGGCCGGCCAGGAAGCGCGGATCAAGGCCGCGGTGGAGCGCCTGTCGAAAATCGGCAGCGAAGTGTCGCTGTTCATCGACGCCGACGAGCGCCAGATCGAAGCGTCGCGTCGTGTCGGCGCGCCGGCCATCGAACTGCACACCGGCCGTTACGCCGATGCCACCACGCCGACCGAAGTGGCGGATGAACTGCAGCGCATCATTGACGGTGTGAACTGCGGCCTCAATGAAGGCCTGATCGTCAACGCCGGCCATGGCCTGCATTACCACAACGTCGAAGCCGTGGCTGCGATCAAAGGCATCAACGAGCTGAACATCGGCCACGCGTTGGTAGCCCACGCGCTATTCGTCGGTTTCAAAGGCGCTGTGGCCGAGATGAAAGCCCTGATCCTGGCGGCCTCCAAGCCCTAAAAAACAATGAAGAACCAATGTGGGAGGGGGCTTGCTCCCGATAGCGGTGTATCAGCCATAAATGTGGTGGCTGACACACTGCTATCGGGAGCAAGCCCCCTCCCACATGAGAAGCCTTACTGTTTAGCCGATGCAGGTGTATCGTATCTGCCCTTTGCAGGCCTTGGGCCTGCGGCAGATACGTGAGGTTGTTGTGTCCCGATCCTTTTCCCGTCGACAAATCCTGGGTGGTCTTGCAGGCCTGGCCGTAGTGGGCGTCGGTGCCGGTGGCGCCTACCGTTACTGGCTGGGGAAAGTCGCCGAATCCGAAGCGGGTCACGACTACGAGCTGATCGCTGCACCGTTGGACGTGGAGCTGGTGCCGGGGCACAAGACCCAAGCCTGGGCGTTCGGTCCCTCGGCACCCGGCACCGAGTTGCGTGTGCGTCAGGGCGAATGGCTGCGGGTGCGCTTTATCAACCACCTGCCGGTCGCGACCACCATCCACTGGCACGGCATCCGCCTGCCGCTGGAAATGGACGGCGTGCCCTATGTCTCGCAACTGCCGGTGCTGCCGGGCGAATACTTCGACTACAAATTCCGCGTGCCCGACGCCGGCAGCTACTGGTATCACCCGCATGTGAACAGTAGCGAAGAACTCGGCCGAGGCCTGGTCGGCCCGCTGATCATCGAAGAGCGTGAACCCACCGGTTTCAAACACGAACGGACCCTCAGCCTGAAGAGCTGGCATGTGGACGAAGAGGGTGCGTTCGTTGCCTTCAGCGTTCCCCGTGAAGCGGCGCGTGGCGGTACGGCCGGGCGGCTGTCGACGATCAATGGCGTATCCCAGGCGGTGATCGACTTACCCGCTGGGCAGATCACCCGCGTGCGCCTGCTCAACCTCGATAACACCCTGACCTATCGCATCAACATCCCCGACGTCGAAGCGCAGATCTATGCGCTGGACGGCAATCCCATCGAACCGCGTCCATTGGGCAAGGAGTACTGGTTGGGGCCGGGTATGCGCATCTGCCTGGCGATCAAGGCACCGCCGGCGGGCGAAGAGCTCTCGATTCGCAACGGCCCGGTGCGCCTGGGCACTTTCCGCTCAGTCGCCAACACCGATGCACCGACCGAATGGCCCCCGGCGCTGCCCGCCAACCCGATTGCCGAACCGGACCTGGCCAATGCCGAGAAACTCAACTTCAATTTCGAGTGGGTCGGCTCGGTCTCGGTCAACGTCGACAATGGCAAGCCGCCGAGCCTGTGGCAGATCAACGGCCAGGCCTGGGACATCACCGACAAGACCTGCGCCGACCGACCGATTGCCAAGCTGGAAAAGGGCAAGAGCTACATTTTCGAATTGAAGAACATGACCCAGTACCAGCATCCGATCCACCTGCACGGCATGAGCTTCAAGGTGATCGCCTCGAACCGCCACAAGGTGATCCCGTACTTTACCGACACCTATTTGTTGGGCAAGAACGAGCGCGCCCGCGTGGCCTTGGTGGCGGATAACCCTGGAGTGTGGATGTTCCACTGCCACGTCATCGACCACATGGAAACCGGCCTGATGGCCGCCATCGAGGTGGCGTGATGCGCCAGATTCGCCCCGCGGCAATCATCGACCGCAGCCGCGACCAAGACTTCATGCGTGAAGCCCTGGCACTTGCCGCCCAAGGCGCCGCACTGGGCGAAGTGCCCGTGGGTGCGGTGTTGGTACAGGACGGTGAAATCATTGGTCGAGGTTTCAACCGCCCCATCAGCGGCAACGATCCCAGCGCCCATGCCGAGATGGTCGCCATACGCGACGCCGCCCAGGCCATCAGCAACTACCGGCTGGTGGGCAGCACGCTGTATGTGACGTTGGAGCCGTGCAGCATGTGCGCGGGGTTGATCGTGCATTCGCGAGTCGCGCGGGTGGTTTATGGCGCGTTGGAGCCGAAGGCGGGGATTGTGCAAAGCCAGGGGCAGTTTTTTACCCAGGGCTTTCTGAATCATCGGGTGGTGTTTGAAGGCGGTGTGCTGGCCGAGGAGTGCGGCACGGTGTTGAGCGAATTCTTCAAGGCCCGCCGGGCGAAGCCTCAGATCTAACCAACACCGAGTATCAAATGCGGGAGGGGCGGTGCGACGATTCGACTTGCCCCTCCCACATTTTTGATCCTCATTTTTTCAGGGAGATTAGCGGTTACTTCTTGGCGATGATGACCGCCCGCATCGGTGCCGGCAGCCCTTCAATCGTCTTGCTGTGATCCTCGGGATCGAGGAAGTCACTCAGGGACTGATACTTCATCCATTCCGTCCCGCGCTGTTCCTCCACCGTGGTCACGCTCACATCCACGCAACGCACATCGCTGAAACCAGCGCGGCGCAGCCACAGCATCAGCGCCGGCACCGACGGCAGGAACCACACGTTACGCATCTGCGCATAACGGTCTTCCGGCACCAGCACCTGTTGCTGGTCGCCTTCCACCACCAGGGTTTCCAGGACCAGCTCGCCGCCCTTGACCAAGGTGTCCTTCAGCGCCAGCAAATGCTCGATGGGCGAGCGACGGTGGTAGAACACGCCCATGGAAAACACCGTGTCGAAGCCTTCGAGGTTGGCCGGCAAGTCTTCAAACGGAAATGGCAGGTGCCAGGCTTTCGGTTCGGACAGATACCGCTGCACCGCCTGGAACTGACAGAAGAACAGCCAGTTCGGGTCGACACCTATCACGCTGTCGGCGCCGGCGCCGAGCATGCGCCACATGTAGTAACCGTTGCCGCAGCCGACATCGAGGATGCGCTTGCCTTTCAAGTCCAGGTGCGGTGCGACGCGTGACCACTTCCAGTCCGAGCGCCATTCGGTGTCTACGTGCACGCCGAACAGGTGGAACGGCCCCTTGCGCCATGGGCTCAGGCCCATCAATGCGGTGCGCATCTGTGCGCGGGTTTCGTCGTCACAGTCGGTGTCCAGCACCAGGTCATTCAGTAAGTCGACGTCGCTGGGCATGATCTTCGGCAGTGCATCCAATGCACTCTGCCAGCGCCCCAGGTCGCCATGTCCTTTTTCCATTTTGCTGTCGAGCTGCGCTTGCAGGCCTTGGGCCCATACGGCCAGAGGAGTGCCGACCAGATGGCGGGCGAGGGGAGACAAATCAATCATGGCAGGGCAATCAACGAGGCAAAGTTAAGACACTGGAACCACGGCACTACCTTCGAGAACCCGGCCGCCAGCAGGCGTTCGCGGTGTTCTTCGAGGCTGTCGGGCTTCATGACGTTTTCGATGGCGCTGCGCTTCTGGGCAATTTCCAGTTCGCTGTAGCCGTTGGCGCGTTTGAACGCGATATGCAGGTCGGTGAGCAGCGCGTGTTCTTCAAGGTCATTGAAGCGCAGCTTTTCCGAAAGGATCAGCGCACCGCCCGGTAACAGCGCCTGACGAATACGCGACAGCAAGCTCAGGCGCTCGTCGGGCGCGATGAATTGCAGGGTGAAATTCAACGCCACCACCGAGGCCGGCTGGAATTGCAGCGCGAGTATATCGCCCTCGATCACCTCGACCGGCAGCAACTCCTGGAACATCGAGTCCTGGCCGTTGAGGTATTCGCGGCAGCGCTCGACCATGGCGGCGGAGTTATCCACCGCGATCACTCGGCAGCCGTCGGTACGCACGTGTCGGCGCAGGGCTTGGGTGACAGCGCCAAGGGATGAACCCAGGTCGTAGAGCACGCTGTTGGGTTGGGCAAACTGCGCCGCGAGCACACCGAGGTTTTCGACGATAGTCGGGTAGCCTGGCACCGAGCGCTTGATCATGTCCGGGAATACCCGCACCACGTCCTCGTTAAAGGCGAAGTCCGGCACCTGGGGCAGGGGCTGGGCGAAAAGGCGATCGGGTTCTTTGCTCACGGTTGTTCCGGCGACGAGGGGGGAAAGGCCGGCATTTTAGCCAAGTTGGCCCTCGCGTGCGCGGGTTGTCTGATGGAAAGCAGAGGCGGTGATGCCCCACTGGCCAAGCCAATACGTGGTGATCAGCAAATACGGCGCGGCGTCGAACGCCACCACGAACCGATTGATGCCGATCAGGGCGTCTGAAAACACAAACGACACCGCGCCCGCCGCAGCCAGTAAGGCCGAGCGTTTTGGCACGTCACTGCCCAGCCGCGCGAGCGCGCGCCAGAGCATTGCGCTGATCACCAAGGCGTAAACCACGACGGGAATCAACAAGTCGCCAAGGCCATGGGAAATCAGGATGCTCAGCAGGACGACGCCTACACCAAGCGCCAATACCAACGGTAATACCGCCAAACGACGGCAATCGCTGAAATAGGCCTTGAGGTATGCCAGGTGCGCAAACAGAAACGCGCCAAGGCCGAAGATAAACAAGTCGCCAGGCCAAGCGAGCAACACGTCGCCCACCAGTGAGAAAATCAGCCCGAGGCTGATCCAGCGTCGATAGTCGGTGGGCGGTGCGTCATGCAGCCAGCCCAACAACGCCAGTACCGGCAGCGGTTTGACCAGCAGGCAGAGCAACATCGCGTGAGTGCTCAAACCGTAGATAAAAGTGGCGGCGCCCATCAACGCGAGTATCAGCCATGGCATATCAGTTCACCGTAAGGGTGCAGTCGAAGGTCTCCACGGGTTCGGCTTCCGGCTCCCACGGCTGCTGGGACGTCAGGCGTAAACGACCCTGGCCGGCGGCAAACGCCTGGAAGCGCCAGGTGGATTGACCACCGCCCCCGATCACGCCGGACTCAGTGCTGCTGTAGACCTCAGGGCTCAGCGCACGCAGCACGCCGCCGGCGGAATCCTGGATGGCCCAGCGGTAGCCGGTGGTGGGGTTGCTCGGCAGGGTGAGGATCAGGTTTTGCCCGGTTTTAAGCTGGAGCGGGCAGGCGCTCTGGTTTTCCACGGTGACGTTTTGCTTCGGCGCACTGGCGCACGCGGTCAGCAGGCAAAGGCTCAGGGGGAGAAGCAGGCGGGCAGCAGTCATGGAGACTCCGTTTATACACGACGAAGGGCGAGCATAACCGAAGATGAGACAAGGTGTGACGGCGGCACCGTCTGTGCCGCCTAAGTTTCAAATATAGGTTGTAGCCAGCCATACGTCATATTTGATGCTTAGCTTGAGTTCGTTTCCGTTCCGGATCTTGACGGTCAAGTCTAGCTTTGCCGTATGGTGTTTATTGTCTGTCGAGATATCTAAAACCAGCGTTCCTTTTAGGGTTGTGGCCTCACCCAGATAGTGGTCGAAGCGGACGCGGTACATTTCAAAGTAGCGCACTCTCTCCACGGGTGGTGAGGGGGTGCCTTCAAAATGGTACGTGCCGGGCTTAATATCACGATGGAGTACCAGCTCGATTCTTCGCTCGCTTTGGCGGCTGTATCGCTCAGCAATGGCGGTTATGCCAAGCCATTTGTCATCGGCTGTATATTCCAGCTGTTGGGTTTGGAAATTCCCACGTTTGGACACGGATCCTTTGAACTCACCCGTAATGTTTTCGATCTCGGCTGGTGCTTCGCGAGTTGCTGTCATTGGTTTCTCCTTGATTGGACCTGCGCATGATTGGACGCGCAGTCGCTTCAATGTAGAGGGCGCCGGAACAACTGGGACCTGTGAGAAATGACAGTTTTTTAGACGGGTTGGCGATAACTCAGGAAGGGATTGATTACCGCAAATCTGAAATGAAAATGACCAGGCTTGAACCTGGTCATTATGAGTACACGGTTGCTCTCTATCGCTTAGAAAAGCACTTTAGCCACATCCGCGAACCGCTTGGCAAAGTGCACCGTCATGCCCTCTTTAAGATACTCCGGCAACTCTTCAAAACTGCCGCGATTGGGTTCCGGCAATATCAGCTCGTGAATCTTCTGACGTCGCGCTGCGATCACCTTCTCGCGCACGCCGCCGATCGGCAGTACATGCCCGGTCAGCGTCAGTTCGCCGGTCATGGCCACGCCTTTTTTCGGCGCTTGGTTACGGGCCAGGGACAACAACGCACTGGCCATGGTCACGCCAGCGCTCGGGCCGTCCTTCGGCGTGGCACCTTCCGGCACGTGCAAGTGCACGAAGGCTTCGTCGAAGAACTTCGGATCGCCGCCAAACGACTTCAGGTTGGAGCTGATGTAGCTGTAGGCAATTTCGGCAGACTCTTTCATCACCTCGCCTAATTGCCCGGTGAGCTTGAAGCCGCGGTTCAGTGTGTGGATGCGCGTCGCCTCGATTGGCAGGGTCGCGCCGCCCATGCTGGTCCAGGCCAGTCCGGTGATCACACCGGTACCGGACAGCACTTGCTCATTGCGGAACACCGGCATGCCCAGGGAGCTTTCCAGGTCCTTGTTGCCGATTTTGATCACCGAGTTCGGCGCATCCAGCAACTTGACCACGGCTTTGCGTACCAGTTTGCCCAGTTGTTTCTCCAACTGGCGCACCCCTGCCTCACGGGCATAACCGTCGATCAATGCGCGCAGGGCGCCGTCGCTGATGGTCAGGGTGTTTTTCGATACGCCGGCTTTTTCCAACTGTTTTGGCCACAGGTGACGCTTGGCGATGGCGACTTTTTCTTCGGTGATATAGCCCGACAGGCGAATCACTTCCATCCGGTCCAACAGCGGGCCGGGAATTGAGTCAAGGGTGTTGGCGGTGCACACGAACAGCACTTTGGACAGGTCCAGGCGCAGGTCGAGATAGTGGTCGAGGAATTCGACGTTCTGTTCCGGGTCGAGGGTTTCGAGCAGGGCCGAGGCCGGGTCGCCCTGGAAGCTTTGGCCCATCTTGTCGATCTCGTCGAGCATGATCACCGGGTTCATCACTTCAACATCTTTGAGCGCCTGCACCAGCTTGCCCGGCATAGCGCCGATGTAGGTACGGCGATGGCCCTTGATCTCGGCCTCGTCGCGCATGCCGCCGACGCTGAATCGGTAGAACGGCCGGCCCAGGGACTCGGCGATGGATTTACCCACGCTGGTCTTGCCCACGCCCGGCGGGCCGACGAGCAGCACGATGGAGCCGGCGACTTCGCCTTTGTAAGCGCCCACCGCCAGGAATTCGAGGATACGGCTCTTGATGTCGTCCAGTCCGGCATGGTGCTTATCCAGCACCTTGCGCGCGTGTTTCAGGTCGAGCTTGTCCTCGCCGTACACGCCCCACGGCACCGAGGTTGCCCAATCCAGATAGTTGCGGGTGACCGCATATTCCGGCGAGCCGGTTTCCAGGATTGACAGTTTGTTCAGTTCTTCATCGATGCGTTTTTTCGCCTGGGCTGGCAGCACTTTGTCTTCCAGGCGTTGCTCGAATTGCTCCACGTCCGCGCTGCGGTCGTCCTTGGTCAGGCCCAGCTCCTGCTGGATCACCTTGAGCTGTTCTTTAAGGAAGAACTCGCGTTGGTGTTCGCCGATCTTGCGGTTCACCTCGGCGGAGAGCTCCTTTTGCAGGCGCGCGACTTCGACTTCCTTGCGCAGCATCGGCAGCACTTTTTCCATGCGTTTGAGCATGGGGACGCAGTCCAGCACTTCCTGCAGCTCGTTACCGGTGGCGGAGGTCAGCGCGGCGGCGAAATCGGTGAGGGGCGACGGGTCGTTGGGGCTGAAGCGGTTGAGGTAGTTCTTCAGCTCTTCGCTGTACAGCGGGTTAAGCGGCAGCAGCTCTTTGATCGCATTGATCAGCGCCATGCCGTACGCCTTGACCTCGTCGGTCGGCTCGGTGGGCTGGTGTGGGTATTCGACTTCCACCAGATACGGTGGACGATGGTGCTTGAGCCAGGTCTTGATGCGCACGCGGGTCAGGCCCTGGGCCACGAATTGCAGCTTGCCGTTCTCGCGGCTGGCGTGATGCACCTTCACCAGGGTGCCGTACAGCGGCAGGGCGGAGGTGTCGAAGTGGCGTGGATCTTCCGGCGGCGTGTCCATGAAGAACAGAGCGAGTGAGTGGTGGTCGGATTTGCTCACCAGCTCAAGGGTCTCAGCCCACGGTTCTTCGTTGACAATCACCGGCAGCACTTGCGCCGGGAAGAAAGGCCGGTTGTGGATCGGGATGATGTAGACCTTGTCCGGCAGGTTTTGCCCTGGAAGAGCCAGGCCGGTATTGGACGAGGAGGTTTTAGCGTTTTCGGGGTCTGCGTAGTCGTTGAGGTCGTAATCAGGGAATTCTTGCTGGTCGCTCATGGGGCACCTGCATAAGGAAGTATGGAGGTTAGATGGGGCGAGGCAGCAGTGGTTTCAATGGGGGGCGTGAGATAGCAACATATTGCATGAAATTCCTGCGGCGACATTGGTCAATGTGGGAGAGGGCAAGTCAATCGTCGCACCGCCCTGCCTACATTGGCTCCGTGTTGCGTCAGCTTATTTTGTTGAGGTAGGCGGGGAGTGGCTGTTCTGGCAGCACCGATAGCACTTTCAAACGCTGCAACATCCGCTGCCGTGCCCGTTGCAAATGCTCGCGCAGATTCAACGCCGCCGCGTCAAACGCGCCATGCAGCAGCAACTCCAGAATCAAGCGATGTTCGGCGAGCATGGCTGGATCCGCGCCGATCCCCAGCAATCGGTAAAAAATTCGGCTGATGATCATCGGGCTTTGGCCCTGGCGAATCAGCGCGGCAATCTTGCGGTTCTGCATCCCGGCCAGGCAGCGCTGGTGCAAGTCTTCTTCGATCTGCTCGATGGCTTCCAGGCTGCACTCGGCGCTGTTCTGGGCATCCAGTACCCGCTGCAGCATGGCTTCAAGGACCTCGCGGTCCAGGTTCGGTGCGCTCTGGCGCAGCGCCTCGGGCTCCAGGCAGGCACGTAGTTCGTAATCCTCGGTGACTTCCCGCGCGGTCAACGGCCCGGCCAACCATTGGGAGTAGGGCTCTTTTTCCACTAGGCCACGGTCACGCAGGCGCATCAGCGCTTCACGCACCACCGCTCGGCTGACGCCGTAGTGGTCGGCGGCGGCTTGTTCATCCAAGCGGTAATGGCCGAAGGCAATGCAGGTGGACAGTGCCGCACCGATCTCCTCGACGATCCGCTCGCCCAGCGGCCGGGTGTCCACCAGCTCAGCCTCGCCGTTGAGACCCAGGTGCGCATGGCTCAGGGGCAGGCGCAGCGGCTCCATGACCAGGCCTTCGGGGTTGATCAGGTAACCCCGGCCGTTGAAGCGGCAGATCAAGCCTTCAGCATGCAGCAGGTCCAGCGCCTTGCGCACCGGCACGCGGCTGGTGCCGAACAGTTCGGCCAAGGGCGCTTCCAGTAAAACCAAGCCATGACGGGCGGTGCCATTGACGATCGCGTCGCGCAACACCTGGTGAATCATCGCGTAACGGGAGGCCGAGGCGGACACTGCTTTCATCACTTTCTCTGGGGCTTGTAGGACGGTGGCCGGGGATTCTCTCATAAGTTGCGCCTGTCACTCTGTGCTACGTCGGTGGCACTTTTTTGGGGCCTGAAAGGTGTGACTGTTACTTTTCTGCACCAAAATGTACTTATTAGTAAAAGATACATTATTTCATTGGAGGTGGATCCAGTTGTGATGCAAGACATTTTTCCATCGATCAAAACCATCTATCCCGCTGCTATGGGCGAAAAACCGTAACCGCGTAAACAGCGCTACGTAGAGACTGGCACGAAAGCTGCCTTTGTAAAATGTACATTTTATGAATATGTACGTTTTATGAGGTTCTCCTGATGTCAGACGCCACATCAATGGCCGAGGATTTCGCCAGCGGTCGCAGCGACCCGGTGCAAGCCCTCGAACAGGCACTCGATCAAGCGAGCCGCTCGGCCAGCGTTTTCATTTCCCTGACCGCCGAGCGCGCCCGCCGTGAAGCCGAAGCGTCCGCGGCCCGTTGGCGAGCTGGCCAACCCTTGAGCGGGTTCGATGGTGTGCCCGTGGCCTGGAAAGACCTGTTCGACGTGGCTGGCAGCGTCACCACAGCCGGCGCTGCTTACCGGCGCAACGCGCCTGCGGCCTTGCTCGACGCACCGAGCGTGGGCCTGCTTTGCCGCGCCGGGATGGTCAGCATCGGCAAAACCAACCTCAGCGAACTCGCTTATTCAGGGTTGGGCCTCAACCCGCATTTCGGCACTCCGCACAACCCCCATGGCACGGACCAACCGCGCATTCCCGGCGGCTCGTCCTCGGGTTCGGCCGTGGCCGTGGCCGCCGGCATTGTGCCGATTGCCATGGGCACCGACACCGCAGGCTCCATTCGCATCCCGGCGGCGCTCAATGGTGTGGTGGGTTACCGCAGCAGCAGCCGACGTTACAGCCGTGACGGCGTATTTCCCCTGGCTCGTTCCTTAGACAGCCTCGGCCCGCTGACCCGCAGCGTGCGTGATGCGCTGGCCATCGATGACCTGCTCCATGGCCGCACACAGACCCACAGCGCCCGCAGCCTCAAAGGCCAGCGCTTTGTACTGGCGCAGCAGGACGTCGAGCCCGCTGTGCGCAACAATCTGCTGAGTGCCGTGGTGCAACTCAAGGCCCAAGGCGCGCTGATCGAAGAACGTGAATGCCCGACCTTCCAGGCCACTCTGGACCTGATCAAACACCACGGCTGGCTCGGTGCCTTCGAAGCGTTCGCCCTGCACCAAACCCTGCTTGACAGCGCCGATGCCGAGCAACTCGACCCCCGCGTGCGCCGCCGCCTCGAAGCCGCCCGCGCGCTGCCGGCCAGCCAACTTATCCACCTGACCGATGCGCGCCGTCGTCTGCAACAGCAACTGCTCGACGACCTTGACGGCGCGATCCTGATCACCCCCACCGTCGCCCACGTCGCGCCCGCTTTGGCGCCCCTGGAAAACGACGACGACCTCTTCGTGAACACCAACCTCGCCACCCTGCGCCTGACCATGCCCGGCAGTTTGCTGGACATGCCAGGCGTGACCTTGCCCAGCGGCCGCGATGCCCAGGGCCTGCCCACCGGGCTGCTGCTCAGCGCCCCGACAGGAGAAGACGCACGCCTGCTGCGCGCAGCGTTGTCCGTCGAAACCGTAATTAACGTTTAAGGAGACACACCATGGCTAAAGACATCCTCTGTGCATTTGGCGTCGACGTGGACGCCGTCGCCGGCTGGCTCGGTTCCTACGGCGGCGAAGACTCGCCCGACGATATTTCCCGTGGCCTGTTCGCCGGTGAAATCGGCGCGCCGCGCCTGCTCAAATTGTTTGAACGTTACGGCCTGCGCACCACCTGGTTTATCCCTGGCCACTCGATGGAAACCTTCCCTGAGCAGATGAAGGCCGTGGCCGACGCCGGTCACGAAATCGGCGTGCATGGCTACAGCCACGAAAACCCGATTGCGATGACCGCCGAGCAGGAAGAAATCGTCCTCGATAAATCCATCGAGTTGATCACTCAGGTGACTGGCAAACGTCCCACCGGCTACGTCGCGCCTTGGTGGGAATTCAGCAAGGTCACCAACGAACTGCTGCTGAAAAAGGGCATCAAGTACGACCACAGTCTGATGCACAACGACTTCCATCCGTACTACGTCCGCAAGGGCGACACCTGGACCAAGATCGACTACAGCCAGCACCCCGACACCTGGATGAAACCCTTGGTGCGCGGCGAAGAAACCGACCTGGTGGAGATCCCGGCCAACTGGTACCTGGACGACCTGCCGCCGATGATGTTCATCAAGAAAGCCCCCAACAGCCACGGTTTCGTCAACCCGCGTCACCTCGAAGAAATGTGGCGCGACCAGTTCGACTGGGTCTATCGCGAACACGAACACGCGGTGTTCACCATGACCATCCACCCCGACGTGTCCGGCCGCCCGCAAGTGCTGTTGATGCTTGAGCGCCTGATCGAACACATCCAGAGCCATGCCGGCGTGCGCTTCGTCACCTTCGACGAAATCGCCGATGACTTTATCCGCCGCCAACCCCGTACCTGACCCTTAGAAAAACAGCCCCCCACCTCCGAGGCGCGACTCATGTCCATCTACAACAAGCTTGACCTGACTGGCTGGAAACCCCGGCAACTCACCTCCAAGGAAGTGCGGTTTGCGACCTGGATTGCGTTTTTCGCCTGGGTGTTTGCGGTGTATGACTTCATCCTGTTCGGCACCTTGCTGCCGGAGATCGGCCGGCACTTTGGCTGGGGTGAAGTGGAGCAAGCTGAAATCGCGACGTGGGTGGCGGTGGGCACGGCAGTAGTCGCCTTTGCCATCGGCCCTGTGGTCGATAAGTTGGGCCGTCGCAAGGGCATTATCTTCACCGTGGCCGGTTCCGCGCTGTGCTCGGCGCTGACCGCGATTGGTGGGGCGTGGGGTAAGTCACCGCTGATTCTGATCCGTTCGTTGGGCGGCCTGGGCTATGCCGAGGAAACCGTCAACGCCACGTACCTGAGTGAGCTGTACGGCGCCTCGGAAGACCCGCGACTGACCAAACGTCGCGGTTTCATCTACAGCCTGGTGCAGGGCGGCTGGCCGGTCGGTGCATTGATCGCCGCTGGCTTGACTGCACTGTTGCTGCCGATCATCGGCTGGCAGGGCTGCTTTATCTTCGCCGCGATCCCGGCGGTGGTGATTGCGATCATGGCGCGCAAGCTCAAGGAGAGCCCGCAGTTCCAGATCCATGAACGCATCAGCCAACTGCGCAAAAACGGCGCGGTGACAGAAGCACAGAACGTGGCGGCAACCTACGGCGTGGATTACGACGAACACAGCAAGGCCGGCCTGAAAGCTGCGTTCCGTGGCCCGGCCCGCCGCGCCACCCTGGTGATCGGCGCTGCGTTGTTGCTCAACTGGGCGGCGATCCAGGTATTCAGCGTGTTGGGCACTTCCGTGATCGTCAGCGTGCACCACATCTCGTTCGAGAACTCGCTGATCATCCTGGTGCTGTCGAACCTGGTGGGTTACTGCGGTTACCTCAGCCACGGCTGGATGGGTGACAAGATCGGCCGTCGCAACGTGATCGGCCTGGGCTGGATGCTGGGCGGCCTGTCGTTCGCCGGTATGCTGTTTGGCCCAAGCAACATGGCCATGGTGGTCGGGCTGTATAGCCTGGGCCTGTTCTTCCTGATCGGGCCGTACTCGGCGGCTTTGTTCTTCATCAGCGAAAGTTTCCCTACCAGCATCCGCGCCACCGGTGGCGCGATCATCCACGCCATGGGGCCGATTGGCGCAGTAGTCGCCGGTTTCGGTGCAACCCAGGTGTTGTCCGCCGGCAGCGACTGGCAGACCGCCGCGCTGTGGTTCGGCGCCTTGCCGTGCTTTTTGTCCGGTGTCCTGATGTTTGCCGCGCGCCATGTGCGTCCGGAAACCGTTCAGTAAGGAGTGATTGATGAGTCGTAAAGTTGCCTTGATTACCGGTGCCGCCAGTGGCATCGGCCAAGCCCTCGCCGTGGCGTATGCGCGCAACGGCGTGGCGGTGGTGGGCGGGTACTACCCGGCCGATCCCCATGATCCACAGACCACCGTTTCCCTGGTGGAAGAGGCCGGTGGCGAATGCCTGATGTTGCCGCTGGATGTCGGTGATACTGCCTCGGTCGACGCCCTGGCCGCACAGGCCGTGCAGCACTTCGGCCGATTGGATTACGCGGTAGCCAACGCCGGCTTGCTGCGTCGCGCGCCACTGCTGGAAATGACCGATGCACTCTGGGACGAGATGCTCAACGTCGACCTGACGGGGGTGATGCGCACCTTCCGTGCGGCGACGCGGCACATGAAGGAAGGCGGCGCGCTGGTGGCGATTTCCTCGATTGCCGGCGGCGTGTATGGCTGGCAGGAGCACTCGCACTATGCCGCCGCCAAGGCCGGTGTGCCGGGCTTGTGCCGGTCGCTGGCGGTGGAATTGGCCGGTTTGGGGATTCGCTGCAATGCGGTGATCCCAGGCTTGATCGAGACGCCGCAGTCCTTGGATGCGAAGAATTCGCTGGGGCCGGAAGGTTTGGCGAAAGCCGCGCGGGCGATTCCGCTGGGGCGGGTAGGGCGCGCGGATGAAGTGGCGTCGCTGGTGCAGTTCTTGACCAGTGATGCGTCGAGTTATTTAACCGGGCAGAGCATCGTCATCGACGGCGGCCTGACCGTGCGCTGGCCTGACTGACTGATGTACTTGATCCAAATGTGGGAGGGGCGGTGCGACGATTCGACTTGCCCCCGATGGCGGTGTTTCAGTTAGCCCATCTGTGACTGACCCACTGCCATCGGGGGCAAGCCCCCTCCCACATTGGAAGTGGAATTTTTCAGGAGTTTTTGCATGAACCAACTGACCAACCGCCGCGCCGTGATCACCGGCGCCGGCAGCGGCATCGGTGCCGCCATCGCCCGCGCCTACGCCGTTGAAGGCGCGCGTCTGCTATTGGCCGACCGCCACGCCGCCAGCCTCGCTGAAACCGCAATCACCTGCCGCAACCTCGGCGCCGAAGTGGTCGAGTGCGTGGCCGATGTGGGCACCGTCGAAGGCGCCCAAGCCAGTGTCGACCGCTGCGTCGAACATTTCGGCGGCATCGATATTCTGGTCAACAACGCTGGCATGCTTACCCAGGCGCGGTGCGTCGACCTGTCCATCGAGATGTGGAACGACATGCTGCGCGTTGACCTCACCAGCGTGTTCGTCGCCAGCCAGCGCGCGTTGCCCCACATGGTCGCGCAGCGCTGGGGGCGGATCATTAATGTGGCCTCGCAACTGGGCATCAAGGGCGGCGCCGAACTGACTCACTACGCGGCGGCCAAAGCGGGTGTGATTGGGTTTACCAAGTCCCTGGCGCTGGAAGTGGCCAAGGACAACGTGCTGGTCAACGCTATCGCCCCTGGCCCGATCGAAACCCCTTTGGTCGGTGGCATCAGCGACGACTGGAAACGCGCCAAGGCCGCCGAACTGCCCTTGGGCCGCTTTGGCCTGGCGGACGAAGTCGCGCCTACCGCCGTGCTGCTCGCCAGCGAGCCGGGCGGCAATCTGTTCGTCGGCCAGACCCTGGGCCCGAACTCCGGCGATGTCATGCCATGAGTGAGGTGTAGCCATGTGCGGACTCTGCGGATTGCTCGGCGAAGACCTGCACTGGAGTGATCCCCTGGGCGACGAATTGCCCCGGCGCCGCGAGCGCCTGCGCCGTATCGCTGCGATCAACCAGGTGTTGGCGGTGTTCCGGCTCAAGGTCGAAGATTTCCAGGGCGCCTCCTATCTGCTGTTGGGCGCCACCGGTAAACAGGAACTGGCGAGCGGCCTGGATCAACTCTGGCAGGCGGCCGAAACCATGCTCGGCCGCCCGCTGGATCCTCTCGATCCACGGCTGTTGGATCACTTGGAGTCAACCCCATGAGCATCGCGCTGAATGTCATTACCGGCTTCCTCGGCAGCGGCAAGACCACCTTGCTCAAACGCCTGCTGCAAGGCGAAAGCCTCGGCGATACCGCGTTGCTGATCAACGAATTCGGCGACGTCGGCATTGATCATCTGTTGGTGGAAGAAGTCGCGCCAGACACCGTGCTGCTGCCCAGCGGCTGCATCTGCTGCTCGATCCGTGGCGAACTCAAGGACGCGTTGCTCGGCCTGTTGCAGCGCCGCGAGCGTGGCGAAATACCCGCGTTCAAACGCGTGATCCTGGAAACCACCGGCCTGGCCGACCCGGCACCGATCCTCGCCACCCTGAACAACGATGTGCAATTGCGTGGACGTTTTCATATCGGTCTGGTGATCACGCTGGTCGATGCCAGCCACGCCGCCCTGCAAGAGCGCCTGCACCCGGAATGGCTGGCCCAGGTGGCGGCTGCGGACCGTTTGCTGCTGAGCAAGACGGACTTGGCGGGCGAGTGCGAGCCCCTGCGCGCGCATCTGCGGGCACTCAATACCGGCACGCCGATCCTCAATACCCATGACATTCACAGCGGCGATCAATTGCTGCTGGGCGAGGGCTTGCGCAGCGCCGAGCCGGCGATGGAAGTCAGCCGCTGGCAACTGCATCAAACCACCACCGCCACCCATGGCGCGGCGCAAGTGTGCAGCCTGACCTTCGACCAGCCGCTGGACTGGGTCGGCTTCGGGGTGTGGTTGTCGATGCTGTTAAGATGCCACGGCGAACGAATCCTTCGCGTCAAAGGACTGCTCAACGTGAACGCCAGCAACGCCCCCATCGTCATTCATGGCGTGCAGCACTGCCTGCATGCCCCGGTCCATCTGCCTGCGTGGCCGGGCACAGACCGGCAATCGCGCCTGGTGTTTATCCTGCGTGGTCTTGACCCTGCGCTGTTGCGGCGTTCTTTTGATGTGTTCTCGCGGCGGTTCGCCGGATGATCACTTTACGCGTCCTCGGCACCTCCGTGACCTTGCTCGAAACCCTGCGCGTACGTGCCGAACAGGAGCTGGGCATTCGCCTGGTGTACCAGGTGCACGACGTTGAACAGGCCCAACGCATTGCGGTGATGCAGCCCGACAGCTACGACCTGTACGACCAGTGGTTTCATAACGTCGACTTCGTGTGGCCGGCCCGGGCGATCCAGCCCATCGACACACGGCGCATCGCGCTGTGGCATGAGATCAACGACCTGCCCAAACGCGGGCGTTTGTCGCCCAGCGACCGCCTGGGTAGCGGCAGCGTGCCCAGTGAGCGTTTATTTGTGCAGCACGACGGCAGCCTCGGCAGCACCGTCACCGACCGCATCAGCATGCTGCCCCTGACCCACAACGCCGACAGTTTCGCCTACCGCCCCGAGCGCCTGCCCGAAGGTTTTTGCCACGGCAACGAAAGCTGGGGCTGGCTGCTGGACCCGGCCTGGCGCGCGCGCACAGCGCTGCAAAGTGACGCCGCCATCGGCGCCCTGGACGCCGCACTGGCGGTGCAGGGCGCGGGGCTTGCCCGCTTTAACGACATCGGCAACATGAGCATCGAAGAGATCGACGTGCTTGCTGACATTCTGGTGCGCAAACAGAAAGAAGGGCATTTCGCCGCGTTCTGGTCCGACGATGAAGAGGCTGCGCAACTGATGCTCAGCCCCAGCATCGATATCCAGAGCCTGTGGTCGCCGACGCTGATGCGCCTTCACCGCGCCGGAGTGAAGTACCGCCTGGCCGTACCCCGCGAAGGCTATCGCGCCTGGTTTGGCGGTTTGTCACTGTCGCGCCATGCCCAAGGCCCGGTGCTGGATGCGGCCTATGCCTACCTCAATTGGTGGTTGTCCGGCTGGCCCGGCGCGGTCATGGCCCGCCAGGGTTACTACATCGGCAACCCGGCGCGCAGCCGCGATCACCTGAGCAGCGCCGAGTGGGATTACTGGTACGCCGGCAAGCCTGCGCTGGAGGAATTGTTGGGGAGTGACGGGCTACCGCTGATTGATATTGGCGAAGTGCGTGATGGTGGTTCGTATGAGCAGCGGATGGGGCATATTGCGGTGTGGAACTCGGTGATGGATGAGCACAACTACCTGGTGCGCAGGTGGGGGGATTTCATGCGGGCGCGTGGTGTTTGATTGAGTGCGTGGGTTGGGGGGCATATCCGTTGCTGCGGTAACGGCCGCCTATGGTTCCGCTCTTACAGCGGGTCACTTTTGGAAAAGGCCGGAATGCTGGCCCAGCGTGGTTGACGGGGCGATTCCAGATCAAAAGCAACAGCGCGGCGGCCTTAGAGCCGACCGGGTTCTTAAGCCGAACTCCGTCCAAATGTGGGAGGGGGCTTGCTCCCGATGGCAGTGGGTCAGTCACAGCTGCATCAACTGACACACTGCCATCGGG
>NZ_JBGQOI010000034.1:0-48093 GCF_052113765.1 Pseudomonas sp. W22_MBD1_FP4
ATTCTACAGCGTTACACGCTGCTGTCAACACCTCTTTTTCAACTTCCTTTTGGCTTCGATGAACTGAAGCAACTTACCGCCGAAAACTGCGTAACTCATTGTTTACCAAGGAGTTTTCCGTTTCGACTGCGCCGGAATTGGGGCGAATTATAGGCTCCCAGAATTTTACGTCAACCTTTAATTTGGTTTTTCTATCAAGTCGCCCACCAACCTTCATGTCCTTCTATATATAGACAGCCACCCGCATAACACTGAGCAATATATTGCTCAATTCCAAGTAGTTAAGCATCATAGCAGCCTCTGCTACTCAAATATGACATCGGACGTACATCCCAATGACCACCTCTCCCCGCAGCCTGGCTTCGGCATTATTTCCTGTCGGCCTGCTGCTGATCGCCATGGCTTCCATCCAGTCAGGAGCCTCGTTGGCCAAGAGCATGTTCCCGATTGTAGGCGCACAAGGCACTACAACCCTGCGCCTAATTTTCGCCAGTGTGATTATGCTGCTCATATTGCGACCATGGCGCGCCAAGCTGACCGCCAAGTCCCTGCGCACCGTGGTCATCTACGGAATGGCCCTGGGCGGCATGAATTTCCTCTTCTATATGTCACTGCGCAGCGTGCCCCTGGGCATCGCCGTAGCCCTAGAATTCACGGGCCCTCTTGCAGTGGCCATCTACGCGTCGCGCCGGGCGGTGGACTTCCTGTGGATTGCCCTCGCAATCGTCGGCCTGCTTCTATTGATCCCCATGGGAGAAGCGAGCAATGGTATCGACTTAGTTGGCGCAGCCTATGCATTAGGAGCGGGAGTCTGCTGGGCACTCTACATTCTGTTCGGACAGAAAGCAGGTAACGACAACGGCGTCCAGACCGCGGCTCTTGGGGTGATGATCGCAGCACTGTTTGTCGCGCCCATTGGCATCGTCCACGCTGGCAGTGCCTTGTTGACGCCTGCGCTGATTCCAATAGCCATCGGCGTCGCCATTCTGTCCACTGCCCTGCCCTACACCCTGGAGATGGTAGCGCTGACGCGCCTCCCTGCACGAACCTTTGGCACCCTCATGAGCATCGAACCCGTATTCGGCGCGCTCTCAGGCCTGCTCTTCCTGCAAGAGTACTTATCACTGGCACAATGGCTGGCCATTACCTGCATTATCCTGGCCTCGGTAGGCGCGACGCTGACGATGCGCAATGACTCGAAACCACTGGTTCCAGCGGATTGAATCATCTTTGAATGTACCTCTGGCATTTGCCGCTCATTTAGGCCATGTTTAAGCGCTAAACGAATGTCATTCATGGAGTTTTTCGACAAGGACAGCGCGAACACTACACTCGAGAGCGAGTAGAGCCGGCTTCAAGTATTGGGAAGTGGCTATTAAGGATGGGAATGAAGCGAATTTTGATAGTGTTAATGGTCGTAGCCATTGCTGGCTGTGCCGCGACTACCAAGACAGAAGTAAAACGGGGAAAAAGAGGACTGCATATCAACTGTTCCGGCCTGTCCTCCTCTTGGGACCAGTGCTACACCAGTGCAACCAACTCTTGCGGCACCAAGGGATATCGGGTCATCGCCAAGTCCGGTGACAATTCCGAGGAACCCGGGGACTATCCCTTTGGCATCAATCCTGCCGGGTACACCAGCCGCAGCATGATCGTCATCTGTAAGTAATCGCCCCCGAGCAGTCATCCTCGACTGCTCATCGTGCCCAATCAGCTCTCGATTAACACTCATCCTTGAACGCCGCTTGCAAGCAGATCGCAGGCGGCGTTTGCTTCAGATCAGATAGCTGCCGTACGCAGTTGCAACCACTCTAGCCCCGCGCCGCTCAGCAACGAGCTCAAGCGCTCACGCACCTGCGCGTGATACGCGTTGAGCCACTCGCGCTCATCCGTGGTGAGCAGCGACGGCTCCAGACAACGCGTGTCGATCGGGCAAAGCGTCAGGGTTTCAAACGACAGAAACTCACCAAACTCGGTCTTGCCCGCTTCGCGGTTCAGCACCAGGTTCTCGATACGCACACCCCAACGCCCCGGCCGGTACGTACCCGGTTCAATGGAAGTGATCATCCCCGGCTGCATCGCCGTTTGCGGAGCGGCGGCGGCCTGATAAGCAATCACTTGTGGACCTTCATGCACATTGAGGAAATAACCTACGCCGTGCCCAGTACCGTGGCCGTAGTCCACACCTTCAGCCCATATCGGCGCACGGGCAATGGAATCCAGCAACGGCGATAGAATCCCACTCGGGAAATGCGCACGGGACAGCGCAATAACGCCCTTCAGCACCCGGGTGCAGTCTCGTTTCTGCTCCTCACTCGGCGTACCGATAGGCACCATGCGTGTGATATCCGTTGTGCCGCCCAAGTACTGGCCACCCGAGTCGATCAACAGCAAGCCATCACCTTCGATCACCGCATGCTCTTCCTCGGTGGCGTGGTAATGGGGCATTGCGCCATTGGCGTTAAAGGCGGCAATAGTGTTGAAACTCAGCGACACATAGTCGGGGCGACGGGTACGGGCTGCGGTCAGGTGTTCATCAATGGTCAACTCCGTGATGCGCTCACGGCCCAGCGCACTGTCCAGCCAGGCGAAGAATTCGCACAGAGCAGCGCCATCCTGCTCCATGGCCCTGCGGATGTGCTCGGCGTCTGCCTGACTCTTGCGTGATTTGGCCAATGTGGTCGGATTCAGTCCTTCGATCAACTTGACGCCAGCATCCAGGTTTTCCAGCAAGCCGGCGGTTACGCGGGCAGGGTCGACGTGCAAACCTGCACCCGACGGCACTGCACGCAAGGCATCCGCGACCTCGCTGTAATCGCGCAACGCCACGCCATCCTGTTCAAGCACAGCACGCAGATCCGCGTCGACTTTACTCAGCGCCACGAACAACGTGGCCTGCTGTTGACTGATCAGCGCAAACGATACAAACACCGGGTTAAATGAAACGTCGCCGCCACGCAGGTTGAACAACCAGGCGATGTCGTCCAGGGTCGCGATAAAGTGCCAGTCGGCGCCCTTCTCTTTCAAACTGGCGCGCAGTGCAGCGAGCTTCTCGCCACGACTAACGGTCGCTTGCGGTGGCAGATGCGCATAAATCGGCTGGTTCGGCAGGCTTGGACGGTCTGTCCAAACCGTATCGAGCACATCGATATCGGTACGCAAGCGCGCGCCGCGTTCTGCCAGCTTGGCGCTCAAGGTGCGCGCCGAAGCGACCGCCATCACTGCACCGTCCACCGCCACCACACCGCCTTCCGGAGTTTGCTCGGCCAGCCACTCCAGTGGTCCAGGTTGGCCCGGCTGCAGTTTTACTAGCTCGATGCCGCTGCCCTTGAGCTCCTTGGTCGCTTGTTCCCAGTAACGGCTGTCGGCCCACACGCCGGCGAAATCTGCGGTGACAATCAGCGTTCCCACCGAGCCATGGAAACCCGATAACCATTGGCGGCCCTGCCAGTAACCCGGCAAGTATTCGGACAAATGCGGGTCAGCCGACGGCACCAACAGGGCGTGGATGCCCTCGCGGCTCATCAGTTCGCGGGTGCGCGCCAGGCGCTGGGGAACCGTTCCATGGGTCAAAGGCTGCGTGCTCATTGTGTCTCCTGCTAACCACTAATAATTGTTATGTGAAAATCAGACGGCCCAGAAGGCCGGCGCGCTGGCCAGTGCGGCCTTAATCAATAGCACCGCTTGGTCAATATCCTGCTCGGTAGTGAACCGCCCCAGACTCAAGCGAATGGTGCGGCCGGCCGAGCGGGCGTCATGGCCAAGGGCAAGCAACACGTGGGACGGTGCATTGCTCGCAGAATTGCAGGCCGACGTCGCTGAAAAAGCGATACCGGCGCTCAATGCCGCGGCATTGAATTCACCTTCGCCGAACGTAAGGCTCAGGGTGTGGGAAATACGTTGCGTGGCACTGCCATTGAGGCGTACACCGGCGATCGAAGCCAACTGATCCAGCAGGCGTTGCCGCAACGCAACGATCACCGCTTTCTCTTCAGTGAACGACTGCGCTGCCAGCGCAAATGCCGTGCCCATCCCTGCAATCTGGTGGGTCGCCAACGTGCCGGAGCGCAAGCCGCCCTCGTGTCCGCCGCCATGAATCTGCGCCAACACCTTCTGTTGCGCCCGAGGCCCGACGTACAGCGCGCCGATACCCTTGGGGCCGTACAACTTGTGCGCAGAAAACGACATCAAATCCACCGGCCATTGCGCCAGATCGATCGCCACCTTGCCTGCTCCCTGAGCCGCGTCCACATGCAGCAGCGCGCCGTGTTCACGCACCCGCGCGCCGATGCCGGGGATGTCATTCAGGGTGCCAAGTTCGTTATTCACCAGCATCAGCGAAACCAGGAAGGTGTCTTCGCGCAACGCCTCACTGACCGCGTCGACGCTGATCAAACCGTCGGCGTCGGGTACCAGATAGGTCACGGCTACGCCGGCTTCCTGCAACTGTCGCGCGGTGTCCAGCGTGGCCTTGTGCTCGATCTGGCTGGTGATGATATGCCCACCGGCCACACCCCGCGCCTGGAACACGCCTTTGATGGCGAGGTTGTTGGATTCAGTGGCGCCGGAGGTCCAGACTATCTGCTCAGGCTGTGCGCCCACCAACTCGGCCACCTGGCGACGCGCCTGTTCAACCGTTTGCCGGGCCGCCTGGCCGTAAGCGTGGGAACTGGACGCGGGGTTACCGAAATTGGCGTTGAAGCCCAGGCACTCGACCATCACCTGGATGACCCGCTCGTCCACCGGGGTGGTGGCGGCGTAGTCGAAATACAAAGGACGTTTATTCATGACAGTTAAGACTCGCAAAGCAGGTTCCCGAGAGCGGCGTCTCAGGAGCATCGGCCGGAACAGAGGTCGTCATGTCTACCGGATCGAATGCCATTAAAGAAGGACAACTTTAAGTAAATGTGCGTAGGAACGCTCCTGAAATTCAGCTTAACAGGCTGAAGTCGCGCCATGGAAAACAAAAAGCCCGAGGTCCTTAAAGGGCGCCTCGGGCTTTTTGCTGCGCAGAACGCGATCAACTGGGACGACCATGAAGTACGACGTCGCGCTCGGCATTCATTTCACCTTGGCGATCAAAGCCGAAGGGCTTCTGTGGCTGACCGGTCAGGGCCGCACGCTGCTGTTGATATTCATCGAACGACAAGCCTCGACGACTCAGCGCTTCAAGAGCCAATTGCTTGGTCTCTTCGACCGAGTAGGGACGTAATTCTGGCGATGGATGGCTCGCACAGCCGGCGAGTACGGCGCTGACAATCAATAAGCAAACGGAGAGGAATCGGTTCATGGCGGCGGCTCTGCAAAGGAGGTTTCGAGTCAATGAACACAGGCTACTCCCGACGTCATTCGGTGAAAAATCACCGTCCGTGATAGTCGCTATCAACCGCCGAAGCCCCCTCAGATAACCCTCTCATATATTTCTTTATGATCTATAAATATGGAAATACGTTCATTTACGGAATAACAGTAACCCTCTATAACTAGCTCCAATTCTGCCAGGCACTGTTCGCCAAGCAACTGTTGCCCAGGCAACAGCCATTCAACAAATCACCAGGCAGGCAACAGCAACATTTTTCAGCAGTGAGCCACAGCCCAAGCCAATCAAGGCCTGCAGCCGTTGGTACAGCTCTTGCTCAACACCTTGCACCTCACTTGCTATGAACCACTGTTGAAAAAGGAACTGTTCATGACCCGTCCACTGAATGTCGTTGCCCTCTCCGGCGGAACCTGGCGCCCGTCGCGCACCCTAGTGTTGACCCAAGCTGTGCTGGCCGAATTGGCCACCCTGCTGCCAATCCAGACCACACTGATCGAACTGGGCGACATTGCCCGGCCACTGGGCGGTGCACTGTCGCGCGATGAATTGCCCGCCGAAGTCGAAGCCCAACTGTTGGCCATCGAACAGGCCGACCTGCTGATCGTCGCCGCGCCGGTCTATCGCGGTTCCTACCCTGGCCTGCTCAAGCACCTGTTCGATCTAGTCGGTCTCAACGCCCTGATCAACACCCCGGTGCTGCTCGCCGCCACCGGTGGTAGCGAACGCCACGCGCTGGTCCTCGATCATCAACTGCGCCCGCTGTTCGCCTTCTTCCAGGCCCTGACCCTGCCGATCGGTGTGTACGCCACCGAAGCCGACTTCACCGACTACCAAATAACCAGTGAGCCCCTGAAGGGCCGGATACGCCTTGCGGCAGAACGTGCTGCACCCTTGTTTGCAGCGCACTCCCCTTCTCTGCTGAAAATCGCTTAAGGATTGGTCATGGATGTTTTCTGGTTTCTGCCGACACATGGCGACGGTCATTACCTGGGCACCACCCAAGGTGCCCGGCCCGTCACGCTCAATTATCTGAAGCAAGTCGCCCAGGCGGCTGACAACCTGGGTTACTACGGTGTGTTGATTCCTACCGGCCGCTCGTGTGAAGACTCCTGGGTCATCGCCTCGGCGCTGGTACCGCTGACAGAACGCCTGCGTTACCTGGTGGCTATTCGTCCCGGCATCATTTCGCCGACCGTCTCGGCACGCATGGCCGCCACCCTGGATCGCCTGTCCAACGGCCGCCTGCTGATCAACGTAGTGACCGGTGGCGACCCCGACGAAAACCGTGGCGACGGCAGCTTCCTCGACCACGCTGAACGTTACGAAGTCTCCGACGAATTCCTACGGATATGGCGCCGCGTATTGCAGGGTGAATCGGTGGATTTCGAAGGCAAACACCTGCGCGTGCAAAACGCCAAAGCGCTTTACCCACCGGTGCAGAAGCCTTACCCACCGCTGTACTTCGGTGGATCCTCCGACGCCGCCCACGACCTCGCCGCCGAACAGGTGGATGTGTATCTGACGTGGGGCGAGCCGCCCGCCGCCGTCGCGGAAAAACTCGCGGATGTGCGTGAGCGCGCCGCGCGCCACGGGCGTACGGTGAAGTTTGGCATTCGTCTGCATGTGATCGTGCGCGAAACCGAAGAAGACGCCTGGAAAGCCGCCGACAAACTGATCGAGCACATCAGCGACGACACCATCGCCGCCGCGCAGAAATCCTTCTCGCGCTTTGACTCCGAAGGTCAGCGCCGCATGGCCGCCCTCCACGACGGGCGCCGCGACAACCTGGAAATCGCGCCCAACCTGTGGGCCGGTGTCGGCCTGGTGCGCGGCGGTGCCGGTACCGCATTGGTGGGCAACCCGCAACAAGTGGCCGAACGTATCAAGGAATACGCCGACCTGGGCATCGAGAGCTTCATCTTCTCCGGCTATCCGCATTTGGAAGAGGCCTATCGCTTCGCCGAACTGGTGTTCCCGCTGCTGCCGGAACCCTACGCCAGCCTCGCTGGACGCGGTATCACCAACCTCACCGGCCCGTTCGGCGAAATGATTGCCAACGATGTACTGCCGGCCAAGGCCTGATCGGCGCAGCGGCGGCACCGGCCCGGGCCGCTGCTGCCAATAAAGAGGAAAACCCGTGACAGCCAAACCCCACAGCGTCCTGCCATCTCCCCTGCAGACCGCCAAACTGCTGGCCGCCGAATTCGCCCTCAGCGCCGTCGAACGCGACGAGCGCGGCGGCACACCCAAAACCGAGCGTGACGCCCTGCGCCACAGCGGCCTGCTGGCCCTGAGCATTCCCACCCAATACGGCGGCCTCGGCGCCCGCTGGAGCGACACCTTGGGCATCGTGCGCGAATTCGCCAAGGTCGACAGCTCCATCGCCCACGTCTTCGGCTTTCATCACCTGATGCTGGCCACCGTGCGCCTGTTTTCACGTCCGGACCAATGGCAACCCTGGTTCGAACAAACCGCGCGCAAGAACTGGTTCTGGGGCAACGCCCTCAATCCATTGGACACGCGCACCGTGGTCAAGGACTTCGGCGGCTGGCGCGAATTCTCCGGCAAAAAGAGCTTCTGCTCCGGCGCCAGCGACTCGGAAATGCTGATCGCCTCGGCGGTGGATGAAAATGCCGGCGGCAAACTGCTGATTGCCGCCATCCCCAGTGGGCGCAGCGGCATCACTCTGCACAATGACTGGAACAATATCGGCCAACGCCAGACCGACAGCGGCAGCGCCAGCTTCGAACGGGTGCGCGTCGAAGAGTCGGAATTGCTGCTCGACCCAGGCCCGCTGAGCACACCGTTCGCCTGCCTGCGCCCGCTGATCGCACAGTTGACCTTTACCCATATGTTTCTCGGCATTGCCGAAGGCGCATTCGAAGAAGCACGCACCTACACCCTCACCGAAACCCGTGTCTGGCACAAATCCTCGGCCGAGGACGTGCGCCAGGATCCTTACGTGCTCCACCACTACGGCGAGTTCTGGGTGGCCCTCGAAGGCGTGCGCCTGCTGGTGGAGCGAGCCGCCGAGCTACTGGACCAAGCCTGGGCCAAAGGGCCAAACCTCAGCGAACACGAGCGCGGCCAACTGGCAATTGCCATCGCCACCGCCAAGGTCGCCGCCACCCGCCAAGGCCTGGATCTGTGCAGCCGTCTGTTTGAAGTTACCGGCGCACGTTCAACCCATGCCTCCCTGCGCCTGGATCGCCACTGGCGCAACCTGCGCACGCAAACCCTGCACGACCCGGTGGACTACAAGCTCCATGAACTGGGGGACTGGGCGTTGAACCAATCCCTGCCGATTCCTACGTTCTACTCATAAAAAAGAGGTGCCCATGCAGCTTCTAACCCTACCGCCCTCGCCCGCCCTTGCGACCTCGATTCGCGCCACGGCCCAGGTCTTCGAAGACCCGAAATCCCAGGCGCTGCTCGACCATATCCAGCAAGTGGCGCCCAGCGAAGCCAGCGTGCTGATCATCGGCGAAACCGGGACCGGTAAAGAGCTGGTGGCGCGCCACATTCATAACCTCAGCGCGCGGCGCAACCGCCCGTTCGTGGCAGTGAACTGCGGCGCCTTCTCTGAATCCCTGGTGGAGGCCGAACTGTTCGGCCATGAAAAAGGCGCCTTTACCGGCGCCCTCAGCGCCAAGGCTGGCTGGTTCGAAGAAGCCGATGGCGGCACGTTGTTCCTTGATGAGATCGGCGATTTACCGATGGCCATCCAAGTCAAATTGCTGCGCGTCCTACAGGAACGCGAAGTCGTACGCTTAGGTTCGCGCAAGAGCATTCCGATTGATGTGCGGGTATTGGCTGCAACCAACGTGCAGTTGGAAAAAGCCATCAACGCCGGGCATTTCCGCGAAGACCTCTACTACCGGCTCGACGTGGTGAGCCTGGAACTGAGCCCGCTGCGCGAGCGCCCCGGCGATATCCTGCCGTTGACCCGGCACTTTATCGAGGCTTACAGCCGACGCCTGGGCTACGGCCCGATCACGATCAGTCGCGAAGCCGAACAAAAACTCAAGAGCTACAGCTGGCCGGGCAATATCCGCGAACTGGAAAACGTCATCCACCACACCCTGCTGATCTGCCGTAACGGCGTGATCGAACGGGATGATTTACGCCTGTCGAACATGCGCATTGAGCGCCAGGACGACAGTCAGCACGGCACCGACAACAGCGCCGAAGCCTTGTTGGAGCGCGCCTTCCAAAAGCTCTTTGAAGAACAGGCTGGCGCCCTGCATGAAAAGGTCGAAGACGCCCTGCTTCGGGCCGCTTACCGTTTCAGCCATTACAACCAGGTGCATACCGCCAACCTGCTGGGCCTGAGCCGTAACGTCACGCGCACACGCCTGATCAAGATTGGCGAATTGGCGGTGAATAAGCGTCGGCCGGGGGAGAACGTGCAAGGTGAACGGATGCTGCATTTATCCATATAGACGGCAGTGCAATGCATTGTCATGGCTGCGCTCAAAACTGCGCAGCACCTGGAACGAACCAAAGGTCACCGCCGTGGCCTGATGGGCGCGAATCAGTGTCCAGAAGTCTTCCTCACCCTGCTCAAAGCGCTTGAACGCTGCCTCACCGTGCGCTCGGGACGTCCATTGCAGGTAATTAAGCACCCGCCGGCCGTCATCGCTGACCTGCACGCTCGCACTGAGAAATCCGTCATGGCCCTGGGCCAAACGCTCGCTTTGGGTGGACAAGGCCGCCACCAGGGCAACTTGCTGCTGAGGCTCGATATGGAACTCGATCAGCTGAGTGAAGCCGAGATTCTTCTCTGATACCTGCATGAATACTCCCCTTCCGCTGTAGGCAGAATCTTGCGATTCGATGCCACGCAGGGTAAAACCTCCAGTTAAGTCAAGGTCAAGCGCTTAATCGGAGTTTTCATGATTACCAAGGAACTCACCGTCGGCCAACTGGCCGCCCGTAGCGGCGTGGCCGTCACGGCCCTGCACTTCTACGAAACCAAGGGACTGATTCAGAGCAATCGCAACGCGGGCAATCAGCGGCGCTATCCGCGGGATGTATTACGCCGCGTGGTGGTGATTAAGATCGCCCAGCGCTTGGGGATTCCCCTGGCGACGATTGGCGAGGCATTACAGACGCTGCCAAATGGCCGCACCCCGACAGCCAAAGACTGGGAACGTTTGTCGGCACTGTGGCGCGAAGACCTGGACGAGCGCATCAACAAAATGATGCTGCTGCGCGACAAGCTCAACGGCTGCATCGGCTGCGGATGCTTGTCGTTGGAAGCATGCCCGCTGCGCAATCAGGATGACCTGCTGGGTGAGCGCGGGCCTGGTGCGCAATTGCTCGAGCCCAGTTGAGCTTTCTCGTCGTAACCGCCGGAGCCCTTGATTGGCTTGGCCTATCGTGAAAGGCCGGACCTGCGCATCGACAATGCCACCGAGGGCATCGAGCGCTACAAGAAAGCCTTCGGGGCCACCCACGCGTGTTTGTCGTAAAGGGTTCTGGCAGTCATTTTGGGCGGGCCGTTCAACGGCCAAGCCCATCCTACGCAGCGCGCCGGCCCTATCAACGCCTGCTCGGTGATAGCTCGGAACATGTTTCGTGTTCGATAAACGGGTAAAAAACCACCGAATGTGAATCTGAAACATTTTCTTTCATATCCGGGTTAGGGATTTCTCATTCTCATCCGTCTTATTTAGATACAGCCTGTCGCGTCAGCAAAAGCTACGACTGGCCTTTTCCGGGCCTCCCTCGCCCCCCTCCGATCAAGACCCTCATTTACATGTCGAAGAAGTCACGCTCCAAACTCTGGTTTCTCGTACATAGCTGGCTGGCGTTGCCCATCTGGTTCTTTGTACTGATCGTCTGCGTCACCGGCACCCTGGCGGTGGTCAGCCAGGAAATCGTCTGGCTGGCCAACCCGGATATCCGCGCGAGCAAACCGTCGGATGACGCCGAACTGTTGAGCTACGACCAAGTGATCGGCGCCATCAAGCGTGCCGAGCCCGAGGTGATTGTCCAATCGCTCAGCCGCCCAGATGAGTCGCACTTCGCCCTGAGTGTCGACCTCAGCTACCCCGACGGGCGCTCGCTTGAGGTCTACGTCAACCCTTACACCGGCGCGATCCAGGGCATCAGCCCGTCGTTCAATTTCCGTCAGTTCACCCGTGCGCTGCACGGCTGGTGGCTGGTGCCGTTCACCAATGGCTACAGCTGGGGCTGGTACCTGGTGTCGTTGCTTGGTCTGCCGCTGCTGGCCTCGCTGGTTACCGGGCTGGTGGTCTACAAGCGCTTCTGGAAAGGTTTTTTCAAACCAACCCTGCGGTTTCGCCACGGTGCGCGAATCTTCTGGGGTGACTTCCACCGCCTGAGCGGTATTTGGTCTATCTGGTTTATCGCAGTCATTTCCATCACCGGCACCTGGTTCCTGATCCAGGCGATCCTGGGGGACAACCAGATTTCAATTTCCAGCGAGCCCATCGTCCCGGTGATCGCCCGTGAAAAAGTACCGTCCTCGGCAGCAGGTGTGCCGGCACCGATGATTCCCCTGGATGAAGCAATCACCATTGCGACCCAGCGCATCCCTGGCCTGGAAGCGAGCTTCGTGCGCATGCCCTTCAACGCCTACAGCCACCTGCAAATCGGCGGCCGCGGCTGGTACCCACTGATGTACCAAACCGCCCAACTCAACCCCTATAGCGGCGAAATCGCTGTCTCGCACCTCCTGTCCGACCGCACCGCACTTGAGTTCGTCACCGAATCCATGCGCCCGCTGCACACTGGCGATTTTGGCGGACTGTGGATCAAGCTGATCTGGGCGTTCTTCGGCCTGGTGCTGAGCATGATGGTCTTGAGCGGCTTGCTGATATGGACCAAGCGCACCGCCTTGGCCACGCTCAATGCCCTCAAGCGCGAGGCCAAGACCCAGCGCAAGCCTGTTTCCACCCCGGCCTTGCAGGCTGAAACTTCGGAGAGCCACTGATGAGCAAGGTCGCAGCGACACCGCCGACTCCCCTGCGGGCTTTCTGGCTGAAATGGCGATTCCATATCAATGTTCTGCTACTGCTGGTGCCCCTGGGCTTCATGCCCAAGTATTTTGCCGATGCCGCACTGTTTCGCGGTGACGCGGGTATCGGCGAGCGGGTGGCCGGAGAAGTACAGGTTGGCCCCTGGAGCCTGACCCTCGCCGAGTTCCGCAATGAGGGCCCAAGCCCGGACCCGGCCGGCCCGATGAAGTTCTTCAACGCCGCCCTGTGCGACACCTGTGCCGACCAGGTCAAGGCTACTTACCTGCGCATCGGCAAGCCACGCAGCCTGCGCGCGGCCGGGGTGATCTTCTTTGGCACACCGTACCGCATGGGCGCCGCCCTGCCCGTCCCTGAACGCACACCTGCCGATGCCGAACTGTGGGTCACCATGGAAGGCTGGGACGGCACGATGCACCAGGGTTCCATCCCGCTGAGCCAGGCCTCGCCTGCCACCATTGCCTGGCTGAACAAGCAAGGAGTCAAACCATGATGATCAAGCACCTGTCCCGCGCCGCGCTGTTGCTGTGCGCGGGTTTAAGTACCGTGGCCCTGGCCCACAACCCTATGTGCGAATGCAAGGAAATCCCCGGCGAGCAGATCCAGTGCAAGGGCGGCTTCTCCGACGGCAGCGGTGCGCCCGGCGTGACCCTGGATGTGATCGGCTACGACGAAACCATCCTGGTGCCCGGCAAGCTCGGCCAGGATTCGACCCTGACCTTCAAGAAGCCATCCGCCGAGTTCTACGTGCTGTTTGACGCCGGCCCTGGCCACGTCGTTGAAATCGACCAAGCGGATATCCAGTCCCAATGAGTACGACACACGTTGTACGTCCCGCGGGCGCTGGCCACGAAACCCTCTACGTCCTGCTGCTGTGCCTGATCATCCTAGCGGTCGCCGGCACGGTGGTGGCGCTGCACGGCGAATCCCAGGAAGTGGCCGCCGTGCCCAGCCATCAGCTGGACGCCCGCCGCGACCTGAGCGCCGCCGAGCAAGGCATCTACGCCGACTTGCGGGTGACCCTGGATGAAATCCACTTGCTGCAGCAAGAGCAAAGCGCCCTGCCGACGCCTGGGCAATTGGCCGAAGAAGGCTTCGCGCCGTTCGCCCAGGATGCGAGTTCGGTCAGCCGTGGCGATCACCGCTGGCAGTTACTGGCGCCTGCGGCCTACTTCGGGTTGAGCCAGGCGCCGACCACCAGCGGTTCACTGCTGATGCGCGTACAAGGCACCGAGCCGGATATCTGGCTCAACCGCCGCAAAGACCTGGCCGCCCCCTCCGACCTCACTGACCAGGCGCTGATCGCGGCCGGCTGGCAGCAAGTGGTCGCGCAATTCGATGCCGGCGTTACCCGCCAGCACCGTCACTGAACGAGAAGACCGATTGCCCATGTCTATTTCATCTCCCCTGTTGCGCCTGGTGCTGGTCAGCCTGCTCAGCCTGATACTCGCCCCGCTGGCCAACGCCGAAGCGGCTAAACGCCTGCGTATCGGCATCACGCTGCACCCTTATTACAGCTACGTGGCCAATATCGTCGGCGACAAGGCCGACGTGGTGCCGCTGATTCCAGCCGGTTTCAACCCACACGCCTACGAGCCGCGCGCCGAAGACATCAAGCGCATCGGCACCCTGGACGTGATCGTGCTCAATGGCGTCGGCCACGACGACTTCGCCGACCGTATGATCGCCACCAGCGAGCGCCCGGACATCCCGGTGATCGAAGCCAACGCCAACGTGCCGTTGCTGGCCGCCACCGGCAATGCCGCGCGCGGTGCGGGCAAGGTGGTCAACCCGCACACCTTCCTGTCGATCAGTGCATCGATTGCCCAGGTCAACAACATCGCCCGTGAACTGGGCAAGCTCGACCCGGACAACGCCAAGACCTACACCCAGAACGCGCGTGCCTATGGCAAACGCCTGCGCCAGATGCGCGCCGACGCCCTCGCCAAGTTGACCAGCGCGCCTAACCCGGACCTGCGCGTCGCCACTGTGCATGCGGCCTACGACTACCTGCTGCGTGAATTCGGCCTGGAAGTCACCGCCGTGGTCGAGCCGGCCCACGGCATTGAGCCCAGCCCCAGCCAGTTGAAAAAGACCATCGACGAACTGCGCGCCCTGGACGTGAAGGTGATCTTCTCGGAGATGGATTTCCCCTCCACCTACGTCGACACCATCCAGCGTGAATCCGGGGTCAAGCTGTACCCGCTGTCGCATATTTCCTATGGCGAATACAGCGCTGAAAAGTACGAAGTGGAAATGACCGGCAACCTCAACACGGTGGTCCGGGCGATTCAGGAGTCGGGCGCATGACGGCGGCACAATCCCTGAAGGTCGCCAGCGTCGGCCCGACACTCGACTTCGACACGGTGTCCCTGACCCTGGGCCGCACCGTGATCCTCGACGGCGTGAGTTTCCAGGTGCAGCCGGGCAGCATCCACGCGCTGGTCGGCCCCAACGGCGGCGGCAAGAGCTCGCTGATCAAGACCCTGCTGGGACAAACGCCGCATCAGGGTCGCTTGAGCCTGCAGTGGCCGACCACGCCGGGCACAATCGGCTATGTGCCCCAGGCGCTGGAATTCGACCGGGGTTTGCCGATGACCGTGGACGATTTCATGGCCGCCATGTGCCAGCGGCGCCCGGCGTTTCTGGGCTTGTCCAAGCATTACGCCGCGGCGATTGGCGAGGCTCTGGAACGGGTCGGCATGCAGGACAAACGCAAGCGGCGCATGGGTGCATTGTCCGGAGGTGAACGCCAACGCGTGCTGCTGGCCCAGGGCTTGATCCCTGCGCCGCAATTGCTGGTGCTGGATGAGCCGATGTCGGCCCTCGATGAAGCGGGCATCCAGGTGTTCGAACGCCTGCTCAGTGACTGGCGCCTCGCCGGGATGACCGTGCTGTGGATCGAGCACGACCTCGAAGCCGTAGGCCGTCTGGCCGACCGCGTTACCGGCCTTAACCGCCGCGTGCTGTTCGACGCCACGCCACAGGAGGCGCTCACCCCGGATCGCCTGCTGACCCTGTTCTCCACCCACCCTCGGAGCCCGGCGCAATGAGTTATGAAGCGTTTCGCCTGATGGTCCAGGGCTGGGCCTCTGCCGGTTACCTGCCGGAGGCACTGGCCTATGGTTTTGTAGTCAATGCCCTGCTCGCCGGTTTGCTGATCGGCCCAGTGCTCGGCGGCTTGGGCACGCTGGTAGTGGTCAAGCGCTTCGCGTTTTTCTCCGAAGCCGTCGGCCATGCTGCGCTGACCGGCGTCGCCGTGGGCATTTTGCTCGGTGAACCCTACACCGGCCCCTACGGCAGTCTGTTCGGTTACTGCCTGCTGTTTGGCATCCTGCTCAATTACCTGCGTAACCGCACCGGCCTGGCGCCGGACACTTTGATCGGCGTGTTCCTGTCGGTGTCCCTGGCGCTGGGCGCAAGCCTGCTGCTGATCCTGGCGGGCAAGATCAACGTGCACATCCTGGAGAACGTGCTGTTTGGTTCGGTGTTGACGGTCAACGGTAACGATCTGCTGGTGCTGGCGATTGTCGGCTCGCTGGTGATGGCTCTGGCGCTGCCGCTGTACAACCGCATCATGCTCGCCAGTTTTAACCCGCAACTGGCGGCAGTGCGCGGAGTGGCGGTGAAGACCCTCGATTATCTGTTCGTAATTCTGGTGACGCTGATCACCGTCGCGGCAGTCAAGGTCATCGGCGCGATTCTGGTCGGCGCCCTGCTGGTGATTCCAGCGGCGGCGGCGCGCCTGTTGAGCCAGTCGCTCAAAGGCTTCTTCTGGGTCTCGGTGGTGATCGCCACTGTCAGTACCCTGTGCGGGATCCTGCTGCCGATCATCTTCGACCTGCCGATTCCTTCCGGTGCCGCGATCATCCTGATGGCCGGTATCGCTTTCGCTTTTGCCGCCATCGCGCGCGGCACCGTGCCCAGCCTCAAAGGGAACTTTGGATAATGCGCTCTGTTCTTCAGCCTCTCGCCTTGGCCATCGCCTGTTTAATCAGTCCGCCGCTGATCGCCGCCGAGGCAGTCAAACCGGCTGCCCACGCCGCCAAACCGGTCAAGGTGCTGGCGTCGCTGCCAATCACTTATGGCCTGGCCGAGGTGCTGCTCAAAGGCACCGACGTGCAGCTTGAGCGCGCAGCCCCGGCCAACCTGCCGGGCTCGCGCCAGGTGTCGTACTTCACCGGCCGTGGCGCCTCCGCACTGAGCGCGCTGGCCCAGGACGCCGACGCCGCCATCGGCCTGCGCTCGCTGTGGGCAGATGATCCGCTGTACCCCGTGGCACGGCGCAGCAACATCCGCATTGTCGAAGTCGATGCCGCACGCCCCGTGGACGGCGGGTTGCCGGGGATCGCCGTGCAGCCGGGCGTCGCTGACGGTTTGAACAGCCAACCATGGCAATCGAGCAATAACCTGGGGCGCATGGCCGATGTCTTGTCCACCGACCTGAGCCGCCTGGCACCGGGCGCCAAGGTGAAAATCGACGCCAATCTGGCTGCACTCAAGCAACGCCTGCTCAAGCTCACCGCCGACAGCGAAGCCCGGCTGGCCAAGGCGGACAACCTGAGTGTGGTCAGTTTGAGCGATCACTTTGGGTATTTGGTCAGCAGCCTGAACCTGGAACTGATCAGCACCGATGCGCGACCGGATGCCGAGTGGACACCTGAGGCGTTGCACACACTCAGTACTGAATTGAAGGACAACGATGTGGCCGTGGTGCTGCACCATCGCCAGCCGAGTGAAGCGGTGAAAGCCGCCATCACGGCAGGCGGCTCGACATTGCTGGTGCTGAATGTCGACGGTGCAGACCCGGTGACGGAGCTGGAAACCAATGTGGATCAGGTAATCAAGACGCTCAGTCACTGATATGGAGGTGACCAGCACCCTGTTTTAGGGCTGCTTTGCAGCCCAGCGCAGGGCAAGCCTGCTCACTAGAGAAGCAAGCTCAGCGCCGGGAGAGCGGTGGTTAAACCACATCCACGCCCACATGAATCGCATCATGCCGCCAGAACTCCAGGTCGCAGTCGATCAAGCGCTGGTGCTGGTCATAATTAACCCGAGCAATCCGCAAACCCGGGCTGCCCACCGACACGCGCAATGCGGCGGCGGCTTCCACCGGCAGTGACGTCGGCACAATCTCGAAGCGCACCCGTCCGTAGTGCAAGTCGTATTTGCGCACGTACAACTCGGTCATCGACTGATTCAGGTCGCACTCAAGAATCCCCGGGAAATATTGCGGGTTCAGGTAGTGCTCCACATACAACACCAGTCGCCCATCGATCCGCCGGCTTCGGCAGATCTGGATCACGCTGGACAATGCCGGCAGTTGCAGCCATGCACACACCGCCGCCGATGCAGGTTGCAGGCGCGCCGAAATCACTTCGGTGGACGCCACACGGCCCTGGTCGTTGACCATCGCGTGAAAGTGGCTGCGCTGCATCAGGTTGTAGGCCAATCGTGGCGGCGATACGAACCAACCCCGGCGTTCCTCGCGATAAATCTGCCCTTGGGCCTCAAGTTGTAACAAGGCTTCCCGCACGGTAATTCGGGTGGTACCGAACAACTCGCTGAGCTTGCGCTCGGCGGGCAGTTTGCTTGCAGGCGGCAAAAGTCCATGGTCGATCTGCTCTTGCAGCGCCAGGCCGATGGATGTCACCGCCTTGATTGCCTCATCACGCATCAACGTTACCTATCTGGACTAGACCAGCACCGTTCAGGTGCATAAAAGCTCCGCAATCGGGCCCTTGCGACTGCGTGCAAGCGTAGGCATTGCAGATGACCGACAGATGACAGCCCGCCTCAAGTGCATGCCGCACCTCTTGCAATACACCGGCCAAGTCCAGAGCCTACGGGCACTTGGGCATGGTCTACGCTCAGCCTGTGCCGAGCCACATCGGCGCGTTAAAAACGACAACGACATGAAACTGTCATCCATCGAGCCTAAATTGGCTCAGGTATTGCTCTGACCTAGACCAACACCACCGCAAACGTTCATAAAAACGCAGCGTTGAAAACGCCCAAAGGAGCTTCGGATGAAACAGCTTTTCCTGGCATCACTGTTAGGCTCGACCATTGCCATGTGCACCGCCGCCATGGCCGCTGATACCGATCTAAAAACCTTGGAAGCCGCCGCGAAAGCGGAAGGCGCCGTCAACAGCGTCGGCATGCCCGATGACTGGGCCAACTGGAAAGGCACCTGGGAAGACCTGGCCAAGACCTACGGCCTCAAGCACATCGACACCGACATGAGCTCGGCCCAGGAGATTGCCAAGTTCAAGGCCGAGAAAGACAACGCCAGCGCCGACATCGGCGACGTTGGCGCAGCGTTCGGTCCGATTGCGGTGAAGCAGGAAGTCACCCAGCCGTACAAACCGTCCACCTGGGCTTCGGTGCCGGACTGGGCGAAAGACAAAGACGGTCACTGGGCCCTCGCCTACACCGGCACCATCGCGTTTATCGTCAACAAGAAGCTGCTGCACGGTTCCGAAGTCCCCACCAGTTGGGCCGACCTGCAAACCGGCAAATACAAAGTCTCGGTGGGTGACGTGAGCACCGCGGCCCAGGCGTCCAACGCCGTGCTGGCGGCGGCCATCGCCAACAAAGGCGATGAAAAGAACATCGCGCCAGGCCTGCAGTTCTTCACGAAGATCGCCCAGCAAGGCCGGCTCGGCCTGTCCAACCCGACCATCGCCACCATGGAAAAAGGTGAAGTCGAAGTAGGCATCGTCTGGGACTTCAACGGCCTGAGCTACAAAGCCAAGATGGCCAACCCGGATGACTACGTGGTGCTGATCCCCTCGGACGGCTCGGTGAAATCCGGCTACACCACCATCATCAATAAATACGCCAAGCACCCGAACGCCGCCAAGCTGACCCGCGAGTACATCTTCAGCGATGCCGGCCAACTCAACCTGGCCAAGGGCAATGCGCGTCCGATCCGTGCGGAAACCGACCTGAAACTGCCGGCTGAAATCGCCAAGAACCTGATCCCGGGCGAGCAGTACACCAAGGCCAACCCGCAACCGATCAAGGATGCCGATGCCTGGGAAGCGACTTCCAAGAAGCTGCCGCAGCTGTGGAATGAGCAGGTCATCGTAGAGATGAAGTAAGGGTTTTATCCCACATTGGAGCTCCAGTGGAGATCCAATGTGGGAGGGGGCTTGCCCCCGATGACGGTGGATCAGCTAACAAATCCGTTGAATGACACACCGCTATCGGGGGCAAGCCCCCTCCCACATTTCTGACCCCGTTCCTCCAGAGGAATTGAGCCAAGTCAATCGTTGCGGAGCGCTCTCCCCCATGAAGCACACTGTCATCCTTGTCGTGCTCGACGGCCTGAACTTCGAGGTTGCCCGACACGCCATGGGGCACTTGCAGGCCTATGTCGGCGCAGGACGCGCAGCCCTCTACAAGCTGGAATGTGAACTGCCCTCGCTGTCCCGCCCGCTCTATGAATGCATCCTCACCGGCGTGCCACCGATCCAGAGCGGTATCGTGCACAACCAGGTCGCGCGCCTGTCCAACCAGCGCAGCATTTTCCATTACGCCACCGACGCAGGTCTTAGCACTGCAGCGGCGGCTTACCATTGGGTCAGCGAGTTGTATAACCGCTCGCCCTTTCTCGCCGCCCGTGATCGCCATACCGACGACACGACGCTGGCGATCCAGCACGGACATTTCTACTGGAATGACCATTACCCCGATTCCCACCTGTTCGCCGACGCCGAAAGCCTGCGACTCAAGCACGCGCCGGACTTTCTGCTGGCGCACCCGATGAACATCGACGACGCCGGCCACAAGCACGGCCTCGACAGCGCGCAATACCGCAACAGCGCACGCTCGGCCGACATCATCCTGGCTGACTACCTGCAAGGCTGGCTTGACGCAAGCTGCCAAGTGCTGGTGACCGCCGACCACGGCATGAACAACGACCGCTCGCACAACGGCCTGCTGCCGGAAGAACGTGAAGTGCCGCTGTTCGTCCTCGGCGATGCCTTCAGCCTGGATGCCAACGCCACGCCGAAACAGACCGACCTGTGCGGCACCGTCTGCGAACTGCTGGGCGTGCCCCACGACAAACCTGTATGCCGGGAGCTATTGAAGTGAATGCCATGACTCGCGGCAAATGGCTGGCATTGCTGTGCCTGGTGCCCTTCGCGCTGTTCTTTATCGTGTTCGAGATCGCACCGCTGGTGTGGGTGCTGATCAACAGCCTGCAAACCGAAGAGGCCGGCTGGGGCCTGGAAAACTTCACCCGGATCTTCAGCTCGAAGTTCTACCGGCAAGCGATCCAGTTCAGCCTGGAGATCAGTTTTTACTCCAGCATTTTCGGCATCATCATCGCCACTCTCGGCAGTTATTCGCTACGCCGCGTCGATGGGCCGCTGCGCAACTTCGTTACCGCCTTCGCCAACATGACGAGCAACTTCGCCGGCGTCCCCCTGGCGTTCGCGTTCATCATTTTGCTGGGGTTCAACGGCAGCATCACTCTCATGCTCAAGCAGGCCGGGATCATTCAGGACTTCAACCTGTATTCCAAGACCGGGCTGATCATCCTCTACACCTACTTCCAGATCCCCCTCGGCGTGTTGCTGTTGTACCCGGCCTTCGATGCGCTGCGTGAAGACTGGCGCGAGTCCGCGTCGTTGCTCGGCGCGAATGGCTGGCAGTTCTGGCGGCACATCGGTTTGCCGGTGCTGACGCCTGCGCTGCTGGGCACCTTCGTGATCCTGCTCGCCAATGCCTTGGGCGCCTACGCCACGGTCTACGCCTTGACCACCGGCAACTTCAACGTGCTGCCGATCCGTATCGCGGGGCTGGTCTCCGGCGATGTGTCCCTGGATCCGAACATGGCCAGCGCCTTGGCCGTTGTGCTGGTGGCGCTGATGACCGTGATCACCGTGGTCCATCAACTGCTGCTCAAGAGGAGCTACCATGTCTCGCGCTGAAGCCGGCCCGGCCTCCCTCTACCACCGCGTGGTGGTGTACCTGCTCTTTGCGATCCTGGTATTGCCGTTGGTGGGCACGTTCGTTTACTCGATTGCCAGTAGTTGGTCGGCAACCATCCTGCCGGCGGGCTTCACCGTGAAGTGGTACGTGCAGCTCTGGAGCGACCCGCGCTTTCTGATGGCCTTCGGGCAGTCGCTGCTAGTGTGCGTGGGCGCGCTGATCCTGTCGGTGGTGCTCATTCTGCCGCTGCTGTTCGTGGTGCATTACCACTTTCCCAAGCTCGACGCGCTGATGAACATCCTGATCCTGCTGCCCTTCGCGGTGCCGCCAGTGGTGTCATCGGTGGGCCTGCTGCAACTCTATGGTTCCGGGCCGTTGGCAATGGTGGGCACGCCATGGATCTTGATCGGCTGCTACTTCACCGTGGCGCTGCCGTTCATGTACCGGGCGATCACCAACAACCTGCAAGCCATCAACTTGCGCGACCTGATGGACGCCTCCCAACTGCTGGGCGCCAGCACTTGGCAAGCGGCGATCTTCGTCGTGCTGCCCAACCTGCGCAAAGGCTTGATGGTGGCGCTGCTGCTGTCGTTCTCGTTCCTGTTCGGCGAGTTCGTGTTCGCCAACATCCTGGTGGGCACCCGCTACGAGACCCTGCAGGTGTACCTCAACAACATGCGCAACAGCAGCGGACACTTCACCAGTGCCGTGGTCATTTCCTATTTCTTCTTTGTGCTGGTGCTGACCTGGGCCGCCAATATCTTGAACAAGGACAAAAGCCAATGAGCTTCGTCAGCGTCCAACACTTGCAAAAGGGCTACTCCGGTACGCCCGTGTTTAGCGATATCAACTGCGAAATTGCCAAAGGCGAGTTCGTCACCCTGCTCGGCCCGTCCGGGTGCGGCAAGTCCACGCTGCTGCGCTGCATTGCCGGTCTGACCTCGGTGGACAGTGGGAAAATTCTGCTCGATGGCCAGGACATCGTTCCGCTGAGCCCGCAGAAAAGAAACATCGGCATGGTCTTCCAGAGCTACGCGCTGTTCCCCAACATGACCGTGGAACAGAACGTCGCCTTCGGCCTGCGCATGCAAAAGGTCAACGCCGACGACAGCCACAAGCGCGTGCAGGAAGTACTGCAACTGGTAGAGCTCAAAGACCTGGCCGGGCGCTACCCGCACCAGATGTCTGGCGGCCAGTGCCAGCGCGTGGCCCTCGCCCGCTCCCTGGTGACACGCCCACGCCTGCTGCTGCTGGATGAGCCGCTGTCGGCGCTGGATGCACGCATTCGCAAGCACCTGCGTGAGCAGATTCGCCAGATCCAGCGCGAACTGGGGCTGACCACGATTTTCGTGACCCATGATCAGGAAGAAGCCCTGACCATGTCCGACCGCATCTTCCTGATGAACCAGGGCAAGATCGTGCAAAGCGGCGATGCCGAGACCCTCTACACGGCGCCAGTCGACGTGTTCGCCGCCGGTTTTATCGGCAACTACAACCTGCTCGACGCCGACAAGGCCAGCCAATTGCTGCAACGCCCGATCAGTGGGCGCATCGCGATTCGCCCCGAAGCCATCGAACTGAGCCGCAGCGGCGAACTGGATGCACTGGTGCGCAGCCACAGCCTGCTGGGCAACGTGATCCGCTACCGCATCGAAGCGCGCGGCGTGGAACTGGTCGTCGATGTGCTCAACCGCTCGGCGGACGATCTTCACCCGGATGGTCAACGCCTGGCACTTTCCATCGACCCCAGTGCGCTGTGTGAAGTAGCCTGATGCAACGATTTACAAAGAGAGCGTGACGGATGGCATTGGTAATTTTTGATCTGGACGACACCCTGATCCACGGCGACTGCGCCACCCTGTGGAGCGAGCAGATGGGCCGCTTGGGATGGGTCGACCCCGAGTCGTTCATGCGCAGGAACAACGAACTGATGGACGCCTACAGCCGCGGCGAACTGGCCATGGAGGACTTCATGGACTTCAGCCTGGAGCCAATGATCGGCCGCACCCCGGAAGAGATCGATCATCTGGTCGAGCCGTGGGTGGAGGACGTGATTGAACCGCTGATCTACAGCGAGGCCACTAAGACCATCGCCAGGCATCGTGCGAAGGGCGACCGGATTTTGGTGATTTCGGCATCGGGAACGCATTTGGTGAAACCGATTGCGGCGCGAATCGGTATTGATGAGGTGTTGGGGATTGATCTGGACGTGAGCCATGGCGTGTACAGCGGCCGTACCGTGGGTGTACTCACCTACCGCGAAGGCAAGATCACGCGATTGCTGGATTGGCTGGAGCAGGAACGTGAGACATTGGATGGCGCGTACTTCTATTCGGATTCGCGCAATGATCTGCCGTTGCTGCTGAAGGTGGATCACCCGCAGGTGGTGAACCCGGATCCGGTGCTGCGCGAGCATGCAGAGAAGGCTGGTTGGCCAATCCACCATTGGATCTGACACCCGCTATCTTGAATTGAAATCCAATCAGGCGAATGTGGAGGGGGCTTGCTCCCGATGCCGGTGGGTCAGATGAAATATTCTTCACTGACACACGGTTATCGGGAGCAAGCCCCCTCCCCATTTGGTCGCATTTCAATTCAAGGTCAGGTCACGCTTTCGTCGATCACCAACACCAACTTCCCTGAAATCTGGTTAGTCGCAAGCTCAGCAAACGCCGCCTCGGCATCCTTGATTGGGAAGGTCTTGGCCAACTGCGGGCTCAAGCGCCCTTCGGCAAACAACGGCCAGACATGCTGGCTCAAGTCACTGAACAGGTCTGCCTTGAACTGATCGTCACGGCTGCGCAGGGTCGAGCCCAACAACTGGATACGCTTGCCCAGCACTTGGGCCAGGTCCAACTGCGCCTCGCGACCGCCCATCAAACCGATCAACACCCAACGGCCGTCCAGCGCCAGCAGCTTCAGATCCAGCGCCGCATAGCTGCCGCCGACCGGGTCAAGGATCACATCAAACGGCCCGAAATCCCGCAGCCCTTCGATCCCATCGGTACGTACCACGCCGCCCTGGGCGCCCAGGTCTTCACAGTAGGCCAGGCGTTGCGCCGAGCCGACGCTGACCCAGCACGGGCTGCCAAACGCCTTGCACAGTTGGATCGCCGCCGAGCCCACGCCACTGGCACCGGCATGCAGCAGCACTTTCTCACCGGGCTTGAGGCCCGCCAGTTGGAACAGATTGAGCCATGCGGTGCTGTACACCTCAGGCAAGGCCGCCGCTTCAATCAACGACAGACCTTCCGGCACCGGCAGCACATGCCGAGCATCTACCACCACCTCTTCGGCCATGCCACCGCCGGCGAGCAACGCACAGACTCGATCCCCCACTTGCCACGAGGAACCAGGCCCCACTTCGCTGATCACCCCGGAACATTCCAGGCCCAGCACAGAGCTGGCGCCAGGGGGTGGCGGATAGAGCCCGGCACGCTGTAATAAATCGGCGCGATTAAGACCCGCAGCCGCCACGCGAATGCGAACTTGGCCTACGTCACATGTAGGACTTGGTTCGTCCAACCACTCCACATGACCTTCAACGCCTTGCAATGCTTTCACAGTGCCTCCATAGTGAGTCTGGACTGAGCCCGTAGCAGTAGCGCGGGCTTTTTGCATTATGCGACCGGCCCCTATGGAACCGGCAACTTCAAAGACGGCCTAATATGCGTTATCAATTGCCCCCGCGTCGAATCAGCATGAAGCATCTGTTCCCCAGCACCGCCCTCGCTCTTTTCATTGGTCTCGGCTTCGCGTCGATGTCGACCAATACGTTCGCAGCCAACAGCTGGGACAACCTTCAACCGGATCGCGATGAGGTGATTGCCAGCCTTAACGTGGTCGAGTTGCTTAAGCGCCATCACTACAGCAAGCCGCCGCTGGACGACGCTCGCTCGGTGATCATCTACGACAGCTACCTCAAGCTGCTGGATCCGTCGCGCAGCTACTTCCTGGCCAGCGATATCGCTGAGTTCGACAAGTGGAAGAGCCAGTTCGACGATTTCCTCAAGAGCGGCGACCTGCAGCCCGGCTTCACCATCTACAAGCGCTACCTGGACCGCGTCAAAGCGCGTCTGGATTTCGCCTTGGCTGAGCTGAACAAAGGCGTCGACAAGCTCGACTTCACCCAGAAGGAAACCCTTCTGGTGGATCGCAAGGACGCCCCTTGGCTGACCAGCACCGCCGCCCTAGATGACCTGTGGCGCAAACGCGTCAAGGACGAAGTGCTGCGCCTGAAGATCGCCGGCAAAGAGCCCAAGGCCATTCAGGAGCTGTTGACCAAGCGCTACAAGAATCAGTTGGCGCGTCTGGACCAGACCCGTGCAGAAGATATCTTCCAGGCCTACATCAACACCTTCGCGATGTCCTACGACCCGCACACCAATTATCTGTCGCCAGATAACGCGGAAAATTTCGATATCAATATGAGTCTGTCGTTGGAAGGCATTGGTGCCGTCCTGCAAAGCGACAATGACCAAGTGAAGATCGTGCGTCTGGTGCCGGCCGGTCCGGCAGACAAGACCAAGCAGGTCGCTCCGGCGGACAAGATCATCGGTGTGGCCCAGGCCGACAAAGAGATGGTCGATGTGGTCGGCTGGCGCCTGGACGAAGTGGTCAAGCTGATCCGTGGGCCGAAAGGCAGCGTGGTGCGCCTGGAAGTGATTCCGCACACCAATGCGCCAAACGACCAGACCAGCAAGATCGTGTCCATCACCCGTGAAGCGGTGAAGCTCGAAGACCAGGCGGTGCAGAAGAAAGTCCTCAACCTCAAGCAGGATGGCAAGGACTACAAACTGGGCGTGATTGAAATCCCGGCCTTCTACCTGGACTTCAAGGCCTTCCGCGCTGGCGACCCGGACTACAAGTCCACCACTCGCGACGTGAAGAAGATCCTCACTGAACTGCAGAAGGAAAAAGTCGACGGCGTGGTCATCGACCTGCGCAACAACGGCGGCGGCTCCCTGCAGGAAGCCACCGAGCTGACCAGCCTGTTTATCGACAAAGGTCCGACCGTGTTGGTGCGCAACGCTGACGGCCGTGTGGACGTGCTTGAAGACGAGAACCCGGGCGCCTTCTACAAAGGCCCGATGGCGCTGCTGGTCAACCGCCTCTCAGCCTCGGCCTCGGAAATTTTCGCCGGCGCCATGCAGGACTATCACCGCGCGTTGATCATCGGCGGCCAGACCTTCGGCAAAGGCACCGTGCAGACGATCCAGCCGCTGAACCATGGCGAGCTCAAGCTGACGTTGGCCAAGTTCTACCGGGTTTCCGGGCAGAGCACCCAACATCAGGGCGTGCTGCCGGACATCGATTTCCCGTCGATCATCGACACCAAGGAAATCGGCGAAAGCGCTCTGCCGGAAGCCATGCCGTGGGACACCATCCGGCCAGCGATCAAGCCTGCTACGGATCCATTCAAGCCGTTCCTGGCACAGTTGAAAGCTGACCACGATACCCGCTCCGCCATGGATGCAGAGTTCGTGTTTATTCGCGACAAGCTGGCCCTGGCCAAGAAGTTGATGGAAGAAAAAACCGTCAGCCTCAATGAAGTGGACCGTCGCGCGCAGCACAGCGATATCGAAAACAAGCAGCTTGTGCTGGAGAACGTCCGCCGCAAGGCCAAGGGCGAAGAACCACTCAAGGAGCTGAAGAAAGAAGACGAAGACGCGCTGCCGACCGAAGCGGATAAAACCAAGCCGGAAGACGATGCGTACCTGGCCGAGACAGGCCGGATCCTGCTGGACTACCTGAAAATCACCAAGCAGGTAGCCAAGCAGTAAATGATGGCGATTTAACGTGATCGCTCCCCAGAGTGTCATCATATAGACATCATTCTGTCGTGAAATGAAGGACCGCAGGCTTATCGCCTGCGGTCCTTTTTTTTCGATCGAGATCACCATGACCATGACCGAACAGCTGAATGCATTGGGCTCTATCCTGGCTCAACGCAGTTTGCACAGCCTGTTCCAACCGATCATCTGCCTGTCCGAACGGCGCATCCTCGGCTACGAAGCCCTTAGTCGTGGCCCGTCCAACAGCCCTCTGCACTCCCCCGTTGCGCTTTTCTCGGTGGCCAGGCAAACCGGGCGCCTCAGCGAATTGGAAATGGCATGCCGCGAAAGCGCGTGCCGACGCTTCAGCGATCAAAAGCTTCCAGGCAAGCTGTTCCTGAATATCTCGCCGGAATCCTTGATGGAAACGGCGCACCAACCGGGACGCACCCTGCAGCTGCTGCGCGAATTGGGCATTCCGCCGAGCCAAGTGGTGATCGAACTCACCGAGCAAACCCCCACCGACGATTTCGACCTGTTGCAAACCGCCCTGCACCATTACCGCAACATGGGCTTTTCAATTGCCTTGGATGATCTGGGTGCCGGCTATTCCAGCCTGCGCTTATGGTCGGAGTTGCGTCCGGACTACGTGAAAATCGACCGGCACTTCATCGACGGCATTCATCAGGATGCACTCAAGCGCGAGTTTGTCGGTTCGATCCTGCAAATCGCCAGGGCCTCTCGTGCCCAGGTCATCGCCGAAGGTATTGAATTGCCGGAAGAACTGGCGGTGTTGACTGAGATGGGCGTCGATCTGGTGCAGGGTTACCTGCTCTGCCGTCCACAGGAACAACCGCCACAAGAAGCACGGCTGATGTTGCCCAAACCGGACCAGACCACGGTGACGCTCAACGACGAAGGCAGCGACCTCAGCGCCCTGCTCAATGAGCAACCGGCAGTGGATCAAGGCACCGCCACGGCCAAGGTGCTGGAAGCATTCCGCCGCCAGGCCAACCTCAACTCCCTGGCGGTGCTGGATGAGCGTGGGCACCCCGTTGGCATCGTCCATCGGCATTCGCTGTCCGACGCGCTGCTCAAGCCGTTTGCCACTGACCTGTTCGCTCGCAAACCCATAAGTCGCTTGATGAGCACTGACTTTCTGGCGGTGGAGCTGAGCCAGTCACTGCAGCAGGTCAGCCGCTTGCTGACCAGCCGCGCAAGGCAACGTATCGAGGAAGACTTCATCATCACGCTCAATGGCGATTACCTGGGCCTGGGCCGAGTGATCGATGTGCTTAAGCTGATCACCGAGTTGAAAATCCAACAGGCCCGCTACGCCAACCCGCTGACGCTGCTGCCCGGCAATGTACCGATCCAGCAGTGCCTGACACGGCTGTTGCAGCAACAGCGCGAGTCAGTGATCTGCTACGTGGATATCGACAGCTTCAAACCGTTCAATGACATCTACGGCTACGGGCGTGGGGATGAGGTGTTGCTGTGCCTGGCGCAGTGCTTGAACGACCGGGTCGACCCCAGCCGCGACTTCGTCGGGCATATCGGCGGCGATGATTTTTTGCTGGTGCTGGGGCCACAGGAATGGCGCAAGCGGCTCAACCAGTTGCTGGATGACTTCCATACCCAATGCCGGCGTTTCTACCGCGCCGAGCATCTCGACGCTGGTTGCTTTGTGGCACTGAACCGTCAGGGCGTGCGCCAGGAATTTGCGCTGCTGTCGTTGTCGATTGGAGTGGTGCATTTGTATCCACAGGCCTGTGGACAACTCGATGCCAGCCAGTTGGCGGAATTGGCGTCGCAGGCCAAGCACCATGCCAAGGATGTGGCTGGTTACAGCATCCATGTGATCGACAGCATGGACATGTTGCCCCAGACGCTTTAGGCCTCGGCCGACTCCGGATACTCGTATTCGAACACCCGCACCACTTCGGAGGCATGCCAGGACGCCGCGGCCACGCCATCGGAGGGTCCGCTGAAGCGCCCGAGGCGCTCCACGCATTCAAAGAAGCCGGTACGCGGCAGGCGGCTGGCGCCCTGGCTGATCACCAGGGAGCTGCGCAACGGTTGCTCAGCCTTGGCGTCCAATGCCGCCAGGTGCTCCAGAGCAGCGGCCAGGGTTTGCATCGCCGGCGTCGGAAACTGCAGGCGCTCCAGCAGCGCGCGGTAAGTCAACAGATGGCGCTGGCGGCGCGCCTGGTCCAGTTCGTTAAGTAACCCATCCCAATGCTGACGGCTGATACGTAGGCTCAAGATTCATCCCTCCAACCTGCAACGCCTAATTCCCAGGCCAGGCTGCGTCGTATCGCGGCATCCGGCTGACGTTCACCACTTTCGATCAATCCGAGATACGACGGGCTGATGCCCACGGTGCGAGCCAGCACTTCAATCGCCAGGCCCTTGGTTTCACGCAAACCGCGCAGGTCTGCGAGCGGGCGCAAGTCCTGGTCAGGTGCGGGTTGGACAGTACGAGAAGGAGGCGGTGAAGGCTGTTGCTGACCGGCAGCTTTTAGCAGCGCCTGGTACTGATCCCATGGCAACACCGCGTACTCGGGTTCGCCATTACGTGAAATTATCTGAATATCCATGACTGCCCCGTAGGATAACTGCACTTACTGAGTAAGCTCTTTCCTTAGGAGTGTAATCCTAACAGCCACAAAGGTCGCAGGGGATAGCTGCCTCATCCGTTTTTTTGCGGGTTTTCCTTGGCCAGCAAGGCCGGGGTCGCAGGCAAACGCTCAACCACCGCGAGCTTTTCCGGGCGCTGCGCGTCACGCCAGGCGCGAAAAGCGCTCAGTTCGCCCTCCAGGGTCTTCATGACCCACGCAAGTACGGCGATGTCATCGAGCATGCCGAACATCGGGATAAAGTCCGGAATCGCATCAATCGGGCTGAGGAAATACATCAGCCCCGCTACCACCGAGATCAGCGCCTTGGGACTGATCGCCCGATACTCTCCCCGCCAGTACGCGAGGCACAGGGCCTGGAGCAGTTTGAAATCATCCTTGAGCTTGCCCAGGCGATTGCCCTGGCTTGACCCCTTGGCGGCCACCGCGAACAGCAGGGTCGGCAGGCGCCCACGGCCCAGCAAGCGTGCAGCCATGGGTAGGAAACGGGTGAAATTGAAGGGTGGTTTCATCTGTCACTCCAGTTCCATCAAACAGAAAGGTTATCCACACAAATTGTGGATAACCTTGTGAACAGAGCCTGTTTTACTGGCTGAAAGCCACGGTTTAAAAGGCTTTCAGTCAGATCGGGCGTTTTTTGCGCACATCAAAAAAACCCAAGATTTCATTGACTTGGCGGTTGTGTGCGGCTAGTGGTGCCTTAGCCTTATATCAGACTGCCACTGGCCAGGGATGTTCGTTTGGATTTGCCCAAACCGCAATGTAAGTGCTTCAGAAACAACAACGCCCCGTCGAGACGGGGCGTTGTGTGTTCAGGCGCCTATTACTTCTTGGCGGCTGGTGCGTCAGGAGCTTCAGCCTTGGCTGGGTCCTTGATGGCCAGCAGTTCCAGGTCGAATACCAGCACGGAGTTGGCTGGAATCGCCGGGCTTGGGCTCTGGGCGCCGTAGGCCAGGTCGGACGGGATGTACAACTCGACCTTCTCGCCGACGTGCATCAGTTGCAGGCCTTCGACCCAACCTGGGATCACGCCGCTGACCGGCAGGTCAATCGGGCTGCCGCGATCCACGGAGCTGTCAAAGGTGGTGCCGTTGGTGAGTTTACCGGTGTAGTGAACAGTCACAACGTCAGTCGGCTTAGGCTGTGCGCCGTCAGCTTTCTTGATGATCTTGTACTGCAGACCGGAAGCGGTGGTGACGACGCCGTCTTTCTTGGCGTTGTCTTCGAGGAATTTCTTGCCGGCGGTTGCCGACTCTTCGCTCATTTTGGTCATGCGTTCTTCAGCACGTTTTTGCAGTGCGGCGAACGCTTCAACCAGTTCGTCGTCTTTGAGCTTCTGCTCTTTCTTGCCAACGGCATCTTCGATGCCCTGGGCTACTGCTTTGGAATCCAGGTCATCCATGCCTTCTTGAGCAAGGCTTTTGCCCATGTTCAGGCCGATGCCGTAGGAAGCTTTTTGCGCCGGGGTTTTCAGCTCTACGCTGGTCTGCGAATCACAACCCGCAAGTACCAGGCTAACCAGGGCCACCGCCGCCGCCAACCGATGCTGTTTCATGCTATTTCCTTGTTCATGCGCCAATAGGGCATTCGAATAAAGTCGCGAGCTTATCAGGCGGCCACGACCAATGGCTACCGGCATGTGAGCAGGAAACTTCCGATAAGTTCACGTGTTTAAAAGCATTTTCATTCATGATGGGCGTCCGCGACGGATCGCGGGACCGCCTCTCATAAGGCTCATGGCCACTTGCCGCACTTATGGCGTAGTGGCATAACAACGCTACAACTCGACAAGGATAGTTATCTTGCGCATTTTTTCCCGTGTTTTACTCCTGATATTCGCCATTCTGGTCCTATCACTGGCCGTGGTGCTCTATTACACCGTTAACCCCAAGCTACCGAACTACGTGCCCGTGGAGCAGGTGCACTATCAGGATCAATGGAGCGCCGCCGACCGCCAGACCTATTACTTCACGCCCCAAGGCACCCAGGTAAAAGGCCTGCATTACGACTGGTTCACCGCCCTGGAGCTGCCGTTCTCCGAGGGACGTTTTGCCACGCCAGAGTACCTGGCGCGCTTCGGTTTCCTTGTGGATCCCAAGCAAGTGCCCACCGCGCAAAACCCCGGCAACCTGCCGGTAGGTTTTGCCCGACATAAAAACGCGGGCAGCAACGTTGAGTACTTGGACATCACCTGCGCCGCCTGCCACACCGGCGAGCTGCATTTCAAAGGTCAGGCCTTGCGGATTGACGGCGGTTCGGCCCAGCATGTGCTGCCTTCAAGCGTGCCAACACTACGCGGCGGCAGCTTTGGCCAGGCCTTGGTCGCCAGCCTTGCAGCGACTTATTACAACCCATGGAAATTCGAACGCTTCGCCCGTCAGGTGCTGGGGGATCGTTACGACGCCGAACACAGCCAACTGCGCCAGGACTTCAAGCAGTCGCTGAACAAGTTCCTAAAAGTCGCCTGGAACGATACACACCGCGGCCTCTACCCCACCGAAGAAGGGCCGGGCCGTACCGACGCGTTTGGCCGCATTGCCAATGCCAGCTTCGGCGATGCCATATCCCCGGAAAATTATCGCGTCGCCAACGCACCTGTGGACTACCCACAGCTGTGGGATATCTGGACCTTCGATTGGGTGCAATGGAACGGCTCGGCCCAGCAACCGATGGCACGGAATATCGGCGAAGCGCTCGGTGTGGGGGCGACCCTGACGTTTTTCGATGGCGCTGGCCAACCGCTTCAAGGCGATGCGCGTTACCCGTCCAGCGTACGAGTGCGCGACCTCCACCTGATCGAAGAAACCCTGCAACGCCTCAAACCGCCCACCTGGCCCGAAGAATTGTTCGGGCCTATCGACAAGCCCCTAGCCGCTCAGGGCCGCGCGCTGTTCGCCGAGAACTGCGCCGGCTGCCACGTGCCCACCGTCAGCCAGGAAGGTGGCCGCCCTGTGCAGACACTGAAAATGCTGCCGGTGGACTACATCGGTACCGACCCCGGCACCGCCACCAACATCGCAGACCAGCGCTATGACCTCAGCGCCCTGCAATGGGACCCTGCGGAGCTATCCAAGCTGAATGTCCAACTGCACCCGACGCCAACCGAACCCCTGGACCTGAAAAAAATGTCCGTGGCCAAGGGCCTGGCGTACGTCACCGCCTTCGTCGAAGACCACGCTTACCGCGCCGCCGGTGTCACACCGGCCGAACGCCCGCGCCTGGATGGTTTTGGCCTTCCGATTGGCGTGCGCGAGCTGCGTGCCTACAAGGCCCGTCCACTGGCGGGCGTGTGGGCCACCCCGCCATTCCTGCATAACGGTTCGGTGCCGACGATCTACCAACTGCTCTCGCCCCAGGACGAGCGCAGCACCACGTTCTATAAAGGCACCTTCGACTACGACCCTCGCCATCTCGGCTTCGAGACTGCGGCGTTCAAGAATGCTTTTCTGTTCGATACCAAAATTACCGGCAACCACAACAGTGGCCACGAATTCCGTGCAGGCGCTCGTGGCAAAGGCGTCATCGGCCGTGGCCTGCAGCCGCAGGAACGCTGGGCGCTGCTGGAATACCTCAAAGTGCTGGGCGGCCCGCTGGAGCAACAATTGCCATGATGATTCGATCTCGATACGACCAACCGTCCCTGCTCGCCCGCCTGTGGCTGCGCATTGGTAGGTTTCTCGGCAAGACCCTGTTGTGGCTGGTCGGACTCGGCTTGCTCGGCTGGCTGGCCGCTACCGCCTGGTATGCCTGGCAGCACAGCGGGCCGGTGTCGCCGGATGAACACGTACCGGCAGGTGAAGCCGCGATGACTCAGGGCATCATCCAGACGGCGGTGCGCATCGTTGACCAGCACCGCGAAGGCACGCGCTACCTGCGTGATGCCCATGCCAAGGCCCACGGCTGCGTGAAGGCCGAAGTCAGCGTACTGGCGGATCTCGACCCGGCATTACGCCAGGGTGTATTCGCCGAACCGGGCAAGACCTGGCAGGCCATGATGCGGTTGTCCAACGGCAACGCCTACCCGCAGTTCGACAGCATTCGCGATGCCCGGGGCATGGCGCTCAAGCTGTTGGACGTGCCGGGCAAACAACTGCTGGCCGACCAGCAGACCCGCACGGAACAGGACTTCGTGATGTTTAGCCATCCGAACTTCTTTGTCAGCGATGTGGCGGAATACGCGCAGAACATCGGCGCCCAGGCCGATGGCAAAAAAGTCTTGGCGTTCTTCCCCAAGGCTGACCCACGCACTTGGCAGGTGCGTCATCTATTTATCGCCCTGGCAACCCTGGCACCGGCCCCGGCAAGCCCGACGCAAACTACCTATTTCTCGGTATCGCCCTACAAGTTCGGCGCGGCGAATGCCAAGTTCCGCGTGGCGCCAGACCCGCAGAGCTGCCCGGAATACGTCCTGCCCAAACAGAACCAGGACCTGCCGAACTTCCTACGCAGCGCCCTGAGCCAGCAGTTGTCCACGGACCGCGTCCCGGCGTGTTTCGTGCTGCAGATCCAGCGGCAGAACCCGCAGAAATTCATGCCGATCGAAGACACCAGCATTGAATGGAAGGAGAGCGATGCGGCCTATGAAAGCGTGGCCAAGGTGCGGATCCCTGCTCAGGATTTCGATACACCTGAACTGAACCTGGCGTGTGACAACCAGTCATTCAACCCGTGGTTCGGCGTGGAAGAACACCGCCCCATCGGGGGTATCAACCGCTTGCGCAAGGCGGTGTACGAGGCCGTCAGCGATTACCGCCACAGCCGCAACGCACCGTAAAGAGTGCGTAATAATGGGCCCGGCGTCGTAAGGATTGCGTCGGGTCTATTGAGGCGCTTTCGCCGTAACTCTACCGTGGACGCCTACTCCATCACGTAGGACGCCCATCGTGGAAAACTCAACCCTAGGCATGATCGTGCTGACCATAATCGCCGTGTTCGGCACTGCCTCTTTTTGCTTCGAACACTTGGCCACGCGCCAGCCACGCAAGAAAAAGGTCAGGTAGCCTCAGCGGTCCATTTCAAGGCGTCCTGACGGGTCGATATTCATGCGTGAGTGAGGTACCAGCGCCAGTCCTGCTCTCCGACTTCAGCATTGAACTGACGGAACTCGCGCCACTTGATCGCCAGGAACACCTTCAGGAATTCAGCGCCCAGCGCCTCACGTGCCCAGGTTGAGCGTTGCAGTGCCTGCAACGCTGTCAGCCAGTCGGTGGGTAGAAAATCGGTCGCCTGTTCATAGCCATTCCCCACAATCGCCGCGCCGGGATCGCTTTGATGAGTGATGCCGTGGTGAATACCCGCCAGTAACGCGGCAGCGGCGAGATAGGGGTTTGCATCGGCACCGCAAATGCGGTGTTCGATGTGCCGACTGATGGCGGGGCCGCCGGGCACGCGGAACGACACCGTACGGTTGTTGACGCCCCAACTTTTAGCCAGCGGCGCGTAACTACCGGTCTGGAAGCGTCGATAGGAATTGGCATGGGGGCAAAATATCGCCAGCGAGTCAAACAAGGTCTCCATCATCCCGCCGATGGAGTGCCGCAACAGTGGCGTACCCTGTGGGTCTTCACTCGCATACAGGTTATTCCCGTGCTCGTCGGCCAGGCTGACGTGCAGGTGCATACCGCTTCCGGCCTGATCGCTGAATGGCTTGGCCATGAAGCACGCTTGCAGCCCATGTTTGTTGGCCACCCCCTTGACCAGGCGTTTGTAACGTACGCCTTCATCAATGGCCTGGAGTGCGTCGAAACGATGCTCCAGCGTCAACTCGACCTGGCCTGGCGCGTACTCGGATATCGCCGTACGTACCGGCAACCCCTGCAGCGCGCACGCCGCGTAGAGGTCATCAAGAAACGGTTGAAGCTGCTCCAGCTCGTATACGCCATAGACCTGTGGAGCAACAGGGCGTACGCCATTGGTCTGCAACGCCGGCTGCGGCCGACCGTTGACGTCGCGTTGTCGGTCCAGCAGGTAGAACTCCAACTCGACGGCCATGACCGGATGGAATCCATCGGCTTTCAGCCGCTCGATGGTGTTCACCAGTACGTGGCGCGGGTCCGCCGGTGCGGCGGGAATACCTTGGGTCGGGTGCATGCTCACCTGCACTTGACCGGTGGGGTTGGTGCGCCAGGGTTGCAAGGTCAGGCTTCCCGCCAAGGGGTACGTCCAACAATCGGCGTCAGCAACATCCCAGACCAAGCCTGTGTCTTCTACGTCTTCACCCTGCACGGTCAAGGCGAGAATGGAACTTGGCAATGGCCGACCATTTTCGTAGATCGCCAGCAGTTCGTCGCGATGCAACAGTTTGCCCCGTGGAACGCCATTCGCGTCGATAAGGAACAACTCGATGCTCAGCACTTCAGGGTGGGCGGCCAGATAATCTACGGCCTCTTTTTTATCCGCAAATTGCATGTCAAACCTCTTAGCGCTTATTCAAGCGACTGGCAGTATTTAAGAACAATGGCGTTTTCAGACGTGCAGTTATGAAGCGATAACCCGCGCGCCAGGTAGGGCAAGCAGGGTGGTCAGCGCGTTATCCAACTCAGCGATCAGCCTGTCGATATCCGCATCACTTGTTTGCGGACAGCACAGGGTCATGTTGTGAAAAGGCGTGATCAGGATTCCGCGGTTGATGAGATAAAGATGCAGCGCCATTTGAAGGCTGTCATGAAAAGCCGCCTCGGCTTGCGCGCCTGTTCTTGGCGAGGTAGCACAGAATTGAAACTCACAACGCGCGCCCAACTCTGTGACAGACCAGTTCAGTTGGTGCCGCTTGAACAACCGTCGGAATCCCTGGGCCAGCCTTGAGGCCAGGGGCAACATGTGCTCGTATGCAGACTCTGTCATGACCTCTTCAAGACTGACGCGCATGCAACGCATCGCCAGGGCATTGGCGGACAGCGTCGTTCCCATGCCACTGTGGCCATGCCCGCCGCTCTCCTCGCTGATGGTCTTCTGGACGTCGCGCATAGCCGAGGCGATTGGCTCGCTAACGCCAAACACCGCGCAAGGGACGCCACCTGCAATGGGTTTACCCACCACGAAAAAGTCGGGTTTCAAATCCCACTGGCGAGTGCATCCACCGAGGCCGGTGGAAATAGTGTGGGTCTCATCAATGACCAACAGGCTGCCATATTTAAGGGTCAGCTCTCGGCACTTTTGCATGAACTCCGGATCCGGCAGGACCATGCCAATGTTCGTCATCGCCGGCTCGCACATCAGCGCGCACACATCGCCCTGGGCTAACGCCGCCTCCAGTGCGGCGACATCGTTGAAGGGGATGGATCGACTGTATTGGCTCAAGTCGTAGGCTTGGCCCACAAGACCTGAACGGTGCACTGTTTTGCCGTCGCGGTAGCGCACCATCACGTCATCCACGGTGCCGTGGTAGCAGCCATCGAACACCAGCAAGACGTTGCGCTGAGTGATCGCGCGCGCCCAGCGCAGCACATACCGGTTGGCGTCAGTCGCATTGGCGGTCACTTGCCAGTAAGGCAGCTTGAATCGCCGAGCCAGCAACTCGCCGCAGACCACCGCGTCTTCGCCCGGCAGCATCGTGGTCAAGCCATTATTCGCCTGCTCGGTTATGGCGCGGACAATAGGATCAGGTGAATGGCCAAACATCGTGCCGGTGTCGCCAAGGCAAAAGTCTATGTATTCATGCCCGTCAACGTCGGTGAAGCGCGCCCCTTTTGCACGCTGTACGAAGAGCGGCGAAGGCATCGACCAGTCGCTCATCCAGTGCATGGGCACACCGTTGAACAGATTCGCCTTGGCGCGCTCGGCCAGCGCCAGTGAAGTTGGGTTGTTTTCTATAAACCGGGCACGCTCGGAGGCGGTAAAAGCAGCAATCGCTGATTCACTAATTCCACTTTTCGACATGATCAATACCCTATGTTAATTATCAACTTAATTAAAAGTCCGTTGCTGAATGACAGCCGGATACAGCTCAAAGAACTCAACGGTTCTTTGATACATCGCGCTTTTATAAATCTCGGTTATAGCCCCCCGCCCAATATCGTGGATTGAGCGCGCTGGAGCGTATTCAAACTTAATAATCGCCGTGAGGGGCTTTGTTCTCGACCAGACAGTTACCGCCATCCACCACGAGGACTTCCCCAGTGATGTAACTGGCGTCAGGCGATGCCAGAAATGCAACCGCCGCCGCCACTTCGCGGGGGCTGCCTGCGCGCCCAATCGGGGTGAAGCGCCCCGCCTCGGCTTCAACGGGCGTGGTTGAGCCCGTGGTAATCCAGCCGGGGGCCACGCTGTTGACGGTAATCCCCTGCTTGGCGACTTCAAGCGCAAGCCCCATGTTCATGCCCACCATCGCTGCCTTGGCGGCGCTATAAGCGGCTTCCCCCGGATTGCTCCCTCGGGTGCCCGTGGTGGAACTGATATTGACAATGCGCCCGTAACTTCTCGCCCTCATACCGGGCAAAACGGCCCGTGTCAGAAGAAAAGCGGTCGTTACGTTTCTGGCCAGTGAAAGATTCCACTCATGCAGTTCCATCGTTGCCAATTCCGAGAAAACTTCAGGGCTTCCTTGCATGGCCATACCGGCATTGTTCACCAGAATATCGACCCGCCCCCAGACTGACGCGGCCCATAGGCCGAATTCACGCACCTGACGTTCATCGGTGAGGTCAGTTGCCCGGCCTTCAACTTCAAACCCTTCTGCGAGTAACTCTTTAACTCGATCCTCGATGCGGTTGCTGCTAGCGGTGATGATCAATCTCGCGCCCGCTGCACCCAGCCTGCGTGCGATCGCCATACCAATACCCGCTTCACTTCCGGCACCACTGATAAGTGCCACTTGCCCCCCCAAATCAGTATTTAACATGGTGTTCCCCACGTACTTAATTTGTAATGGAAGTGGAAATTAGGCTAATAAATCTGATAAATAAAGACGATCATCATCAGAAAATCTGACAACCACCATGGCGTTTACCAGTGAGTCACTGAAAGTTTTCCTTGCGGTTGTCGACAGCGGCTCCTTTTCTGCCGCCGCACGCAAATTGGGCCGGGTACCCTCGGCCATCAACATGGCGGTGTCGCAGCTTGAAGCAGAGCTGGATTTATTGCTTTTTGACCGATCAACCCGCAAAGCCATTCCTACGGCCGCCGCCAAAGCACTTGAGCCCCAGGCACGACAGGTCGCCAGCCAGCTAAACCTGCTGGACGCCCATGCTCTCCAGCTTCATCAAGGGTTGGAGGAGCGCCTGGTCCTTGCGATGGCGCCGGAGTTGCAAACAGGCGTATGGAATCGTCCGCTGTCCATTATCGCCAGCGAGTTCCCCACGCTTGAAATCGAGATTCGCTCCGCGTCCCATCCGGAGGCGATGCGCATGCTCCATGAGGGACGTGTGCAATTGGCGCTTGGATTTGAACGACCAGGGCTCGACGAGCGGGAGACGTTTCTTGAGGCGGGAAGCCAGTTGCTGGTGGCCGTTGCCTCTCCTGATCATCCTGCCGCCGCCGGCAAGAAAAGCCCCTTAAGTGAAGAGCAACTGGTCAACGTTCGGCAGATCATCGTGGCCACTGGAGGACCTACCGACTCTGATCCACGTGTTGTGCTGTCACGGCGCATTTGGCACAGCGACAATTACCTGGCAACGCTGGACCTGGTGCAGCAAGGATTGGGCTGGGCTTATCTTCCACAGCCGCTGGTACAACCCTTGATCACTTCGGGTGCATTGACGGAGGTGGTGTTTGACTACATGCCAAGTCAGATGCGGTTATGGGTCGATATCATCTGGGTAAAGAACCGCCCCCTGGGGCTGGCAGCGAGTCGCTACCTGAGTCTGATGCGTAAGATTGCCGAGGGCGAGCCGCGTCGGGTTTGAGAAAAAATACTCGCCGTATGGCTCATTGCGGCCACTGCTCAAGCAGTATCGAGACGAATTTTTCCGCTGCCGGCGAGAGCGATGCCCCGCGGCGGTAGACCAGGCCCAATGAGCGGTTTACCACTGGCTCGATCAACGGGACGCTGACCAACGTGGGATGATCTTCCGCCGGCATGGCCAGGCTCGGCATCGCCGAAACCCCCAGTCCAGCCTCCACCAGCCCCAGCGAAGTAGAGAGGTGCTGGACTTCGTAGAACCATTGCGGCCGCCAACTCAAGCCAGACAGCGCGTGATCGAGCAGCATCCGGTTACCGCTCAGGCGCCCTACCCCGATAAGACGGTAATCGCTCAATTCAGACCAGGTGACCGAACTGCGTCCGGCCAATTCATGATCACGCCGGCACGCCAATACAAAAGGTTCGCTGACCAATGGGACGAACTCAATGTCCGGGTGCTGCCCACTCATCATATTGATACCGAAGTCGGCTTCCCCGCGCAGTACCGCTTCAAGCCCCTCATTGGCACTCAAATCCAGCAGACGGATGCGTATTTTTGGATAGCGCTCGTTATACAGGCGGATCACTGAGGGCAAAAAATAGAATGCGGCAGTAGGGATGCACGCCAGGGTGACACGGCCAATCTGGCGTTCGGCCAATTCACGGATATTGAGAATCGACTCATCGAAGTCGTCCAGCAACCGACGTGCCTTTGGAAGAAAGTCACGGCCGACGCTCGTGAGACTGACCTTGCGCGTGGTGCGATCAAGCAATGCGGTGCCCAACCCCTCTTCCAGCTTTTTTATCCGCCGACTGAGTGCGGGTTGAGACAGGTGCAAGGCATCAGCTGCTTCGTGAAAGCTCCCAAGTTCGGCGATTTTCACGAATGATCGGATATCGTTTAGCTCATATTCCATGTCTTATCTCGTCAGCAGAAGGCGTCAAAAAGAAATTCAGCGTAAATTTATCATTCGCAAAACGCAATAATCGCTTCAATTTTTGCATTTGAAACATTTTTTAAAGCTTGAGACTCTTGCTCCAAGAACATCAATTACACCGATTGATCAACAAGAGTCAGTGTCATGCAAAGAATTCCCTGTGTGCTGATGCGTGGTGGTACCTCAAAAGGTCCGGTTTTTCTCGACTGGGACTTGCCCGCAGCCGTTGAGGCCCGTGACGAACTGCTACTCAACCTGATGGGCTCCGGCCATGAACTGGAGATCGACGGAATTGGCGGTGGCAATCCGCAAACCAGCAAGGTTGCGATTGTCAGCCCTTCGCTGCACCCGGATGCGGACGTTGATTACTTGTTCGTTCAAGTGATGGTTTCACAACGCCGGGTCGACAGCGCACCCAACTGCGGCAACATGCTGTGCGCGGTTGGCCCGTTCGCCATCGAACAGGGCCTGGTCAAAGCCACCCAAGAGCGCACTCGTGTGCGTATTCGCAACGTAAACACCGGCACGTTCATCCATTCCGAGGTGTACACACCGAATGGCAAAGTCAGTTATGAGGGTGATACCGCCATTGATGGCGTGCCCGGTACCGCAGCGCCGGTGCAATTGACCTTCCTGGATGCAGCCGGCAGCAAGACTGGCAAACTCTTTCCCACTGGCAACACACAAGACGTCATCGACGGCATTGCGGTGACCTGTATCGACATGGCGATGCCCATGGTGCTCGTCGAGGCCAGCCAACTGGGCAAGCGTGGCGATGAGACCCCTGCGGAACTGGACGCTGATAAAGACTTCCTGCGACGCCTTGAGACACTGCGGCTTCAGGCCGGCTTGGCCATGGGCTTAGGCGATGTCAGCAACAAGGTAATTCCCAAGCCGGTCCTGGTGTCGCCTGCGAAAGCCGGCGGTACGATTCAGGTTCGCTATTTCATGCCACACAGCTGCCACCGCGCGCTGGCCATTACGGGCTCGATTGGTTTAGCTACCGCGTGCGTGATAGAGGGCAGCATCGTCGCGCAGATGCTCGGCGGGATCAGTACGCCGCGCCTTGAAGCGGTGCGTATCGAACACCCGAGCGGCGGAATTGATGTCGTATTGTCCTACACCGGCGTCAACGGTGAGACAATTCAAGCGTCCGTCGTACGCACCGCGCGCAGGCTTTTTTCCGGTTACGTCTACGCCACTGACTCTCAGCGCCTCGCCGGATAATTCCGGCGGTCGTTGGCATTTTTGCATCCGCACAATTCTAAAAATGGGTGATGCCATGAAAGTTGTTAAATCGCTCTACTTCCAGATTCTCTGCGCCGTGGTGCTCGGCATCGTGGTCGGGCATTTCTGGGCCCAGCAGGCCATTGCACTCAAACCGCTGGGTGACGCGTTCATCAAACTTATCAAGATGATGATTGCCCCCGTGGTGTTCTGCACCATCGTCACCGGTATCGCCGGGATGAGCGACAAACGCTCGCTCGGACGCCTGCTCGGCAAAACCATGCTGCTGTTCTTCGTCCTGACGGTGATCAGCCTATTGATTGGCCTGGTCGCGGTGTACGTGTTCCAGCCGGGCGCCGGCATGAACATTGATCCCACCCAGTTGAGCACTAAAGGATTGGCCCAGTACACGGAGTCGGCCGCAAAACTTGGGGTTGTGGAGTTTTTCATGCACATCATTCCCGAGACTTTTATCGGCGCCTTCAGTAAAGGTGAGGTGTTGCCGGTGCTGTTTATTGCGGTGCTGTCCGGCTTTGCCTTGTCGTCGCTGGGCGAGCGTGGCAAACCGGTACTCGACGTGCTCGAATCCGCCTCGCAAATGGTCTTCAAGATCTTTTCTTACCTGATGCGTTTTGCACCGGTCGGCGCTTTTGGAGCCTTGGCGTTCACTGTCGGCCAGTACGGCATCACCTCGCTGGGTTCGCTGGCGAAGTTGATCATGACCTTGTACATCGCCTGCGGCTTTTTCGTCTTCGTGGTACTGGGTAGCATTTGCCGCGCCAACGGCTTCAGTCTGTGGAAACTGCTGCGCTACTTTCGGGAAGAGTTCCTGGTGGTACTCGGCACCTCTTCCACGGAACCTGTGATGCCGCGCATGCTGGAGAAACTCGAAGCACTGGGTTGCAAAAAAGGCGTCGTGGGCCTGGTACTGCCCACCGGCTACTCGTTCAACCTGGACGGCACGGCCATCTACCTCTCGTTGGCGGCGATTTTCATTGCCCAGGCCTGCAACATCGACCTGAGCCTGACGCAAATCATCACCATGTTGGCGATCATGCTGTTGTCCTCCAAAGGTGCCGCCGGCGTTACTGGCAGCGGGTTCGTGGCGCTTGCCTCGACCCTGACGGTCATTCACGACATCCCATTGGCCGGCCTGGCATTGCTGATCGGCGTTGACCGCTTCATGTCTGAAGCGCGCGCCCTGACCAGCCTGGCCAGTAACGCTGTAGCAACGGTAGTGATTTCGATGTCTGAAAATGCCTGCCACCGCGAAACGCTGAACCGGATGCTCGACGCAAAATCTTCCGAGGCACCAGGAAACGCCTGGAAAGACTTGAAGGTCGCCAAAAGCGCCTAGAGAAAACCGGATAACACCTCCCCCCTGACTTGACTGACCCCCCTCCCCGCCAGGCGCCGTTGTGCCGCCCGGCGGGTCAGGGCTCGTGCGCCTCGGCGTCAGCCATTTTTACGATAACAACAAGAGAATCGTTCTATGCTCGCTTTCCTTGGCTTGGCCATGGTGGTCGTATTCACCTTCCTCATCATGACGAAACGCTTGTCGCCGATCGTCGCACTCACTGTGGTGCCTATTGTCTTCGCGGTCATAGGTGGCTTTGGCGGCACCACCGGCAAGATGATGCTAGACGGCCTGAAAATGGTCGCACCGTCTGCCGCACTGCTGTTGTTTGCCATCCTGTTCTTCGGCCTGATGATCGACGCAGGCTTGTTCGACCCGCTGATCCGCAAAATCCTGAAGCGGGTCAATGGCGACCCGATGAAGATCGCGGTAGGCACTGCCTTACTGTCGTTGTTGGTGGCTCTCGATGGCGACGGCACAACGACCTACATGATCACCTGCGCAGCGATGCTGCCGCTGTATAAACGTATCGGCATGAACCCGATGATCCTGGCGACCATCTCCATGCTGTCGCTGAGCATCATGAGTGGCATGACGCCCTGGGGCGGCCCCGCGACACGGGCTATTGCCGCGCTGGGCCTGGATGCCGGTGAATACTTCGTGCCGTTGCTGCCGACTATGATCGGCGGCGCCCTGTGGGTGATCTTCACGGCCTTCATACTGGGTCGCGCAGAGCGCAAGCGTATCGGCAACGTGCAACTGCAAAGCGGCGGCGGCGATTGCTACATCAACGCGATTCTTGAGGACACGCCCCACAAACGTCCGAAGCTGGCCTATGTCAATCTGGTGCTGGTGATAGCGGTGATGGCGGCCCTGGTGATGGGGCTGATGCATTCCGCGATCCTGTTCCTGATCGGCTTCGTGCTCGCGCTGATGATCAACTACCCGCAATTGGACATTCAGAAAGAACGCATCCTGGCGCACTCGGGCAATGCCATGACTGTGGTGTTGCTGGTATTTGCCGCCGGGATCTTTGCCGGGATCTTCTCCGGCACAAAGATGGTGGATGCCCTGGCACAGACCCTCGTCGACTGGATCCCGCCGTCCTGGGGTCACCTGTTTCCATTAGTGGTTGCGATCACCAGCATGCCGCTGACCTTTGTACTGTCCAATGACGCTTACTATTTTGGTGTGGTACCGATCCTGGCTAATGCCGCCGCCGCTTATGGCATCGACCCGGTGGAAATCGCGCGCGCCTCGATCCTGGGGCAGCCCGTTCACCTCATGAGTCCGCTGGTGGCCTCGACCCTGTTGCTGGTGGGCATGGTCGATCGCGATATTGGCGACTTCCAGAAGGCCACCGTCAAATGGGCAGTGCTGACCTCTCTGGTCGTCACCGCGCTGGCCTTGTTGACCGGGGCCATCAGCCTGTTCACCTGATTCACCCACAACCTCTGCTGCCTTCCATCGCGCCTCACTCACGAGGCGCGTGTCGCCCTGTACCCCAAATAACAACAACGAGTCATTTGCCATGAACCATGTGTATACCCGTCGGGCTTTGTTTTGCGCGTTAGGCCTGGTACCCGTCGCAGGGACCAACGCCGAAGGTTTTATTGATGACAGCAAACTCAAGCTGCAACTGCGCAACGTGTATTTCAACGAGAACTTTCGCGACGAGCACGGCTTGAGCGCACGGGCTGCGCGCACCGCAAAAAGCGAACGCACCGAGTGGGCCCAGGGATTTCTGCTGGACTATCAGTCCGGATTTACCGCCGGCACCCTCGGCTTCGGCGTGGATGCCCTGGGGCTGTATGGCGTAAAGCTTGATTCAGGGCGCGGTCGCAGTGGTACCGGGCTTATGCCGGTGCATGATGACGGGCGAGCGGCCGACGAGTTTGCCAGCGCCGGCGCTACCGCAAAAGTCAGGTTCGCCAAAACCACCGTCAAGTACGGCACCTTGCTGCCCAAGACGCCGGTGCTGATTTACAACGATGCACGCTTGTTGCCCCAGACCTACCAGGGCACCCAGGTCAGCAGCACCGACATTGAGAACCTGACCGTCACCGGAGGGCATCTGGACCGTTTCAAATTACGGGACTCCACCGACAGCGTGCCGATCGTGCCTGATGGCTACAGCGGGGAAAAGTCGGGAGATTTCAATTACGCCGGGGCCGAGTACAAATGGGGTAAGAATGTTCGCCTGAGCTATTTCTACGGGGAGCTGGAGAACTTTTACCGACAGAACTTCGCCGGCATCCAGCACGACCTTCCGCTTGCCGGTGGCGTGTTGACCAGCGACCTGCGCTACTTCAACAGCGTTGATAGCGGCTCTGCCTACGCAGGCAAAATCGACAATGACATGCTCAGCGGCCAGTTGTCCTACGTGATCGCAGGCCATACCGTCGGAGGCGGCTACCAAACCCTTCGCGGTGATGCCGGTTTACCCTACATCAGCGGCGCAACTGTCTACTCGTTCAGTAATGCGGGCATCGGCAAATTCATTGAGGAGGATGAGAAGACCTGGATGCTCAACTACGGCTACAACTTCGCCGCCGTCGGCGTGCCCGGCTTGACCTTTTCAACGCGCTACCTGAGCGGCAATGACGGCAAGTCCACGACCACGGTCAAGGAATGGGAGCGTGATACCGAGCTGGCTTACGTTGTGCAAGCCGGCACGTTCAAGGGGCTGGGCGTGCGCATGCGCAACTATGTCTACCGTTCTGAGTTCTCCCGCGGCCGCGACAGCAATCGCCTCTACCTCACCTATGACATCGCCCTTTGGTAAGTCGACGATCGCGGCCCTTGCGGCCGCGTTCATACAGATTCAGGTGAGGAACCCCAAGCATGCTGTTTAAAAACAAAGTACTGATGCTGGTGCTGGCCCCGGTGGTGCTGTTGTCCACGGTGCTGGCGCTGACAACGAGCACCACTCTGCTGTCGAGCGCCGAGCAAGAAGTCACGGTGACTCGGGAACGCCTGCTTGATGAAAGCCGGGAGCGCTTGAAAGACTACGCCAACCTTGCCCGAACCTCAGTAGCGGAACTGTATGCGCAGGCAGAGACGGGGGACAAAGCAACGCGTGCGCTGGCGATCGCCCGACTGTCCCAAATGAAGTATGGGGACGACGGCTATTTCATCGGTTACGACAGTCAGGTCGTACGCCTGTTTCGAGGCGACAGCCGCGAAGGCGTCGGCACTAACATGAGCGACCGCAAAGACAAGAATGGAATTTACCTGAACCGGGAAATGGTGGCCGCAGCGAAGAACGACACCCACTTCGTCAATTATTCAGGTGCCCTGATCAATACGGATAAAGTCGTTCCCAAGCTTGCTTACAGCTTTTACCTGCCTGCTTGGGACATGGTCGTGGTCACCGCGATTAACCTGGACAGTATCGAAAGCCAGGTTGCCAAAGTACGAGGGGAAATCCATCAGCGCGTGCGCAGCCTTGTCTATGGGATAACCGTCATCGCCTTGGTTGCGCTCGGAATCACCGGCGTGCTCGCCTTGTTATTGGTTAAAAGCAGCCTGCGCCCCCTGTCACGGATTCGTGAGCACCTTGATGAGATCGCAGCGGGCGAAGGCGATCTGACGCGGCGCTTACCCATCAGCCGCGACGAGTTCGGCCAGGTGGCCGTGTCGTTCAATGCCTTCGCGGATAAGATTCATGGGCTGGTCAGCCAGATCGTCGGCATGGCCCGAGAGCTGAATACATCGGTCACCCAAGTGGCCGAACAGAGCAAATGCATCGATCAGGTCATGGAACAGCAACGCCAGGAAACCGATCAGGTCGCCGCAGCAATTAATCAAATGTCATCCGCGGCGCAAGAGGTAGCCATCAGTGCCCAGAGCGCGTCAGATGCAGCAGGCGAAACCGATTTGCAGGCCCAGCACGCCAGGCAGGTCGTCAATGAAAGCATCGCCCGACTGGGCACCCTGACCGAGGACTTGTCCGCGGGAGGCGTCTCGTTGAAAAGCCTGCAAGGCGATGTAGAAGGCATTGTCACGGTGCTTGATGTCATCCGCTCGATCGCAGAGCAAACCAACCTTCTGGCACTTAATGCCGCGATCGAAGCGGCACGAGCCGGGGACGCGGGGCGCGGATTTGCAGTGGTTGCCGATGAAGTACGCGCGCTGGCAAGCCGGACGCAACTTAGTACCCAGGAAATTCAAGCGATGATCGAGCGCCTTAACCTGGCCACAACCAAGGTCGTCACTGCGATGAGCCATTCAGGCGCAGCAGGTCATGGTGCCAGCCTGCACGCGGAACAAGCCGGGCAATCGCTGGGCAAAGCGGTCGAGTTGATCGTCACTATCAATACGATGAACGCGCACATCGCCAGCGCCGCGCAAGAGCAGACGTCGGTCGCCGAAGAAATCAATCGGAGCGTCCATCAGATAGCCCACGCGATTGAAAACGTCGCAGACCAGACGCAAAGCGGCGTACACACAGTCGATGAACTGTACGCCATCGGTCATCGCCTTGAAGGCCTGTTGAGGCAATTCAAGATTTAACCGGGACGTCGGTTTGTTCAGGTTGCCACGTTGCAAGCGCTGGGCTCATTGCCCGATATCGCCACTTACCCAGTGGATCGGCTGACACACAGCTGTCCTATCGTCGAAATGGACAACGAGTCCTACCGCCTGCAACACAGCACCTTGGCCGCCCAGAGAAAGATCAAGTCGTGTGAACGAAAGCGCAAGGACAAAGAGGGTATCGAGGACGATGAGCCGTTTGAACTGCACCGTAGACACCGTTCAGCAGGCCTGCATGCGGTGGGGCCAGATGAGTCTTCAGCGAAGACACTGCTGCTAAGGTCATCCACAATTATTGGGACAACAATCAGCAATCGGCCGTGGATCAATTTTCAAGTGGCTGGAGGTGGAATCCAGTGGATTCCAGAAACGAAAAAAGCGGCACAAGGCCGCTATTTCCGTGGCTTCCAGGCGCTCAGTGGGCCTTGGCGGAAGCAAATATGGCGCAGCGGACGGGACTCGAACCCGCGACCCCCGGCGTGACAGGCCGGTATTCTAACCGACTGAACTACCG
>NZ_JBGQOI010000035.1:0-37571 GCF_052113765.1 Pseudomonas sp. W22_MBD1_FP4
GGTTGTGGGTGGGTGGTGGTTTGGTGTTTTTTGGTGGTTTGGGTTTTGGGGGATGTTTGTTGGTTTTGTGGTGTGTTTGTGGTGGTTTTTTTTTCTTCCCACTCGGTTGTGTTCCTTGTGCGGTTGTGGGACCCGTGGGTGGTGTGAGGTGTGGGTGGAATCAGTCTCTGCGTGATGCCGTTTCTTCCTCTGTCGCTGGAGTTGGAACGGTTGGTGCGGGAGATGCCGTTTCGGTCAGCGTGACACTGAGTCCAGGCCGGTGGATTGCACCAGCGGTTGCGCCTCGGGCGAGGCCAGGTACTTCAGCAACGCCTTGGCTTGGGTCGGGTGTTCGGCGTTCACCGGAATACCTGCTGCAAAACGCGTAACGGACTGCACGTCTTCGGGGATTTTGCCCACATAGGTCACGCCCGGTACGGGCAACAATTCGGCGACCTGCTGCAGACCCACTTGGTAGTCACCTTTGGCAACCTGCTCAGCCACCGGAATACGTTCGATCATCGTGCCCTTGGCCGGCATGCCGAGCTTCTTGAACAGCTCTTTCTCGACATACACACCGCTGGCACTGTCCGAGTACGCCACTGACTTGGCCTTGCTCAGCACTGCCTTCAGTTCTGCATCGGTGCCGATGGCGGGTTTCGCCGCGCCTTCCTTCACCACCAAACCAATCCGCGAGTCCGCCAGTTCCACGCGAGACGCCGGGTCGACCTTGCCTTGTTTGATCAAGTCATCCAGGGCGTAGCCGACCATGATCACCACATCGGCGTGTTCGCCCCTGGCCAGGCGGTTGGGAATCGCTTCCGGCGCCTTGCCCATGGACGGGCCGAGAATGGTATCGAGGGTGTCACCGCTTTGCTGGGCATACTGCGGGCCAAGCAACTTATAGGCGGCGGTGAAGCCACCGGAGGTCATTACCTTGAGCTCCTCGGCCTGGGCCGACAGCGCCAGCGCGCCGAGGGCCAAGGCCGCCAGTGTGTTGAGCAGAGGTCGCATCATACCGCCCCCTGCAGCATCTGCCCGCGAGTGTTGGCGCGGCGGTACAACGCCAGGGTCGAACACAGTGCGCACAGTGCGGCGAACATCATCCAGTAGGCCGGTGAGGCCTTGTCCCCGGTGATGTGGATGAACCAGGTGGAGATCGCAGGGGTGAAGCCACCGAAGATCGCGGTTGCCAGGCTATAGGCCAGGGAAAAGCCCGCCACGCGCACTTCCACCGGCATGATTTCGGTCAGCGCCGGGATCATCGCGCCGTTGTACATGCCATAGAGGAAGGAGAACCACAGCAGGGTTTCCAGCATATGGCCGAAGCTTGGTGCATTCACCACGTAAGACAGTGCTGGATACGCTGTAAGAACCGCCAGCGCTGTCATGGCGATCAGTACCGGCTTGCGGCCGAAGCGATCGCTGAGGGTGCCGCCGATGGGGAGCCATACAAAGTTCGACACGGCCACCAGCAACGTCACCAGCAGGGCGTCCGAGGTGCTCAGTTGCAGCACGGTCTTGCCGAAGGTCGGCGCGTACACGGTGATCAGGTAGAACGCGGTAGTGGTCATGGCCACCATCAGCATGCCGCCGATCACAACGGTCCAGTTTTTCACCAGGGTTGCCAGCACTTCGCGCATGGTCGGGCGATGCTTGCGGTTGGCGAACTCTTCGGTTTCCTCCAGGTTGCGACGCAGCACAAAGATAAACGGAATGATCACGCAACCGACGGCGAACGGAATGCGCCAGCCCCAGTCGGCAACCACCGACGGTTCCATCCACACGTTCAGGCCATAACCCAGCGCAGCGGCGACCACGATGGAGATCTGTTGGCTGCCCGACTGCCAGCTGGTGTAGAAGCCTTTACGGCCTGGGGTGGCCATCTCAGACAAGTACACCGACACCCCGCCCAGTTCCGCACCGGCCGAGAAGCCTTGCAGCAAGCGACCAAGCAACACCAGCAGCGGTGCCCACAGGCCAATGGTCTGATAACCCGGCACCAGCACGATCAGCAACGTACCGCTGGCCATGATCGAGAGGGTCACGATCAGACCTTTGCGGCGACCGACGTCGTCAATGTAGGCACCGAGAATGATTGCGCCAAGTGGGCGCATCAGGAAGCCTGCGCCAAACACGGCGAAGGTCATCATTAATGACGCAAACTCATTAGCGGCCGGGAAGAACGCAGCCGCGATGTAGGTGGCGTAGAAACCAAACAGAAAGAAGTCGAACTGTTCGAGGAAATTGCCCGAAGTAACGCGGAATACCGCGCCAACTTTCGAGCGGGCAGAGTCGGGGCGGGAAGGGCTAGTCATGGTTTTGTGTCTCCAGCGTTCTTTTCAAAGTGCTTATTTCGCTTAAGACTATGGATAGTGGCTGACACATTTAGAAATGATAAGTGAAAATTTTGGGTTTATTGATGTTCAGGGATTATCAATCCCTGTGGCCGTCAAAATCTCTTTCCCTGTCCTATGCTTGAACAGGTGACCGATGCTTAAGGAAAGAGGTGGCTATGGGTAACGAACAAAAGCGGCGCGATGAACCAGAGCGTGAGCAACCCCAGCGGCAGCGCGAAGAGGAAAAGCCGCAGACCTGGAAGCATCCGGACGACGGTACGGAGCTTTCCGAGCGCGATCAGGAGTTTCCGCTCAAGCCCTGAGCAACCTGTCCGCCTGTGATGCTGGCTTATCGGCAATTAAGCGCATAGACGGCGTGCGCCGCGCTTTCTAAACTGCGACCTGTCTTGGTGAAACGGGCAGGCGCCGATGAATCGCAATGAATTACGCAAGGCCGACATCAATCTGATGGTGGTCTTCGAAGCACTGATGCTTGAGCGCAATGTGACGCGGGTGGCCGAGAAACTTTTTCTCGGCCAGCCGACCATCAGTTCGGCCCTGAACCGTTTGCGTACCTTGTTCAACGACCCATTGTTTATTCGTGTTGGCCATCGCATGGAGCCCACCGCGCGCGCCGAGGAAATCATTCAGCATCTGTCCCCGGCCCTCGATTCCTTGTCGTCGGCCTTGAGCCTGACCCACGATTTTGACCCGTCCATCAGCACCATGACGTTTCGCATCGGTCTGTCCGACGATGTCGAGTTCGGCCTGTTGCCGCCGTTGCTGCGCGCGCTGCGCCAGGAAGCGCCCCAAGTGGTGTTCGTGGTGCAGCATGTCGATTATTGGCGCATCCCTGACCTGCTGGCGTCCGGCGATATCACCGTTGGCATCACCCAGACCCGTGGCCTGCCGGCGAATGCCAAGCGCAAGTTGCTGCGCCATATCCGTCCGCGACTCCTGCGCGCGGATGCCTCGGACACGCCGCTGACCCTGGATGAATATTGCTCGCGGCCCCATGTGCTGGTGTCTCACACCGCCAACGTGTCGGGTTTTGCCGATGAGTGGCTGGCCGAGATTGGCCGTAAGCGCCACGTGGTTTTATCGGTACCGCAATACAGCGCGTTGCCGGCGTTGCTGGCCGGCACCGACCTCATCGCCAGCCTGCCGGACTACACCGCCGAAGCCATGGCGGTGTCGGGCAATCTGTTTTGTGAGCCGTTTCCGTTCGAGACACCAACGTTGGATTTGTCCATGGTTTGGCTCAGCCATGTGGACACCGACCCCGCCGAGCGTTGGGTGCGGTCGAGACTGGAGGCGTTCATGAGCGATAGAGGGTTGGGCGCCAAGGCGTGACGCTATATATTCAAGAATCTTCCTACAACAAGCCTCGGAGCAACCCATGCCGCATCTGCACCTGGAATACACCGCCAACCTGACAGACCTGACCGTCGATAAAACCCTGTTGCGGCTCAACAATGTGCTAATGGCGTCCGGGCAATTCGGCTCCGAGTTCGATATCAAAAGCCGTGCGGTGAAGCTTGAGCATTTTCAGGTAGGTACCTCCCTCAATCCGCGCGGTTTTATTGCGGTGAAGCTGTCATTGCTCAGCGGGCGTTCGCCGCAGGTCAAGCAGCAGCTGTCGGAAAGCCTGCTGGCGGTGTTGCAGGACCTTAGCCCGTGGCCCGAAGGCGTGCAGGTACAACTGAGCGTTGAACTGCGCGACATGGACCGCGATGCCTATAGCAAAGTCGCTATCGGCTAAGGCTTACAACAAGCCCTGATCGGCACATACCTTCACCACCTGCTCGCGAAACCAGGTATTGGCACTGTCCTGTTCACTGGTTTCGTTCCACTGCATATCAAGGGTGAACCCCGGCAATCCGTTGGGCGCCTCGCAATGGCCGAACACCGGCTCCGGCGCCAGTAGCTTTTGCACGCGGCGGGGCAGGGTGAGGATAAAGTCGGTGCCGGTGATCATCTTCAATGCCGCGCTGTAGCTGTTGGCACGGGCGACCACCTGGCGCTTGTGGGCCTGGCGCGCCAGCCAGCCGTCGATCATGTTGGTGTCGGAGGTCCACGGCGTGGGGAATACATGTCGCCGTTCGACGAAGGATTGCAGGCTGAATGCTGGCTCCCTGGGCGCTGAGCGTTTATCGAAGACACACACCAAATCGTCCTCCAGCAGCATCTGGGTCTTGAAGTCTTTGTGGGCGCGATGAAAATGCGGGCCGAAGCAGATCACCAAGTCCAGACGGCCTTCGCGCAAGTCATCGGCGGGGATATCGGTTTCCAGCTTCTGCACATTGACGATCACCGGCAAGTCGGCCCGGTCGAAGGTTTTCAGCAGGCGCGGCAGGATCAACTGTTCGAAGTATTCCGGTGCACATACGTTGAAGGTCACGGCTTTTTGCGTGGGGTCGAAGGCCTGGCCACCGGCGTGGCACAGGTTGATGCTTTCGAGGATCTTCTGCACATGGCCGTACATGGTGGTGGCCTTGTACGTAGGACGCATGCCCGCTCGGGTGTTGATAAACAGCTCGTCTTCAAAGCTGGTGCGCAGCTTCTTCAGGCTGTAGCTCACGGTGGACTGGCTGACGAACAGCGTTTCGGACACCTCGGTAACGCTGCTCTGGTCGTAGACGGCGATAAACACCATCAAGTCCTGCATATCGAGTTTTCTGAGCAAGTTACTGTTTAACATCGGTTTCGTCCGTAAACCCTTTGTACCGAACTCAGTACAAGACAGCCCAAAAGCTTAACGGAACGTGCGTGCCAATAGAAAGCTCTGTAGGGCGTTTCTATGTTTGCAGTGGGACAAATACTGTTTGCAACACGACCTCAGCGGATATGTTGCGCGTAATGCCTCGGGTTGAAGCGCGTGACGATCAGCAACATCAATACGATCACCGCCGTCAGCGACCACCAGGCCCATTCGAAACTGCCCAGTTGGTCACGGATCATCCCGGCGATCAGCGGCGACAGGCCGGCAATCAGGTAGCCGATGCCTTGCACAAAGGCAGTGAGGCCACCGGCACGGCGCGGGTTGTCCAAGTGATCGAGGGACAGGATCAGGCTCATGGGGAACAGGCCGCCGATGCCCAGGCCGAGCAGGCACGGCCACAGCAAACTGAGGGATTGCGGGCTGAGGATCAGGCCGCAGAAACCGATGATGATCAGCACCAGCAGCACGGCTACCACGCCGCGTTTGTCCTGGCGGCGGTTGGCGATGGCGGGTGTGATCAGGCCAGACACCACTTCCATGGCGGTCAGAAAGCCCAGCAGCAGGCCGGCGTCCTGCTCGCTCCAGCCTTGCTCCACGTAGTACGGCGCCAGCCACGCGAGTACACACGTGTAGGACGCGGTGCCCAAGCCAAAAAAGATCGCCAGCAACCAGGCGCGGCGATTGCCGAAAAATGATTCCTGCGGGCCGGAACCGGCCTCGGGTAATGGCGGCATTACCGAACGCTGGGCGTACCAGAACACCAAGGCGAGCAACGCCAGCACAGCCCAGATCGCCAGGCCGATACGCCAACTGCCGGTGTGCGTTTGCACGAAGGGCGAGAACGAAGCCGCCAGCGCCGCGCCACCCATGATGGCGGTGACGTACAGGCCCATGAACAGTGAAACGTTATCGCTGAAGCGCGACTTGATCAGCGCCGGCATCAACGCCTGGATCATCGCAATACCGATTCCCGCCGCAATCGCGCTGACGATCAGCTCCAGCGCCGAATCCAGGAACAACCGCGACAGCGTCGCCACGCCGATCACCAGCAGCGACAGGAGAATGCTGCGGTGCTCACCAAGACGCTTGGCCAAGCCCATGCCAAAGAACATCGCCATGCCCATGGTCATGACCGGCAACATGGTCAGCAACGCCGCGCTGCTGAAACTCAACGGCACATCGCCACGAATCGAAGACAACAACGGCCCCACAGCAGCCATCGACGGGCGCAGGTTAAGGGCGACCAGCACCACGCTGATCATCAGCCAAACGGCAGTGGTGGGTTTTGCGTGAACGTTTTCCATGGGCCTGCCTTGAGTGAACAAGGGTGAATCAGGCCACGTATGGGGCAGGGGGGCAAATGAGAAAGTCGCAGGCACTATCTAAAAATTGCAGTTCCCACAAACACCGCAAATCAAGATGTGGGAGGGGGCTTGCCCCCGATAGCCGTGTTTCAGTCTAAGCATCTGTAACTGATCCACCGCTATCGGGGGCAAGCTCCCTCCCACATGGGTCCACCTTCTACAGCAGGGGTTGCAGTGTCAGTTAGACCGAATGACGTGCTTTATCTCCTGAAACGCCGCTAACCCCCAAGGCCCCAGCTCGCGTCCGATGCTGCTCTGCTTGTAACCCCCCCACGCCGTCTGCGGGAAGATCACCTGCGGCGCGTTGATCCATACCAGTCCGGCCTGCAGGGCATTTGCAACCCGCTCGGCGCTCTCGACATCGGTGCCCACCACACTGGCCACCAGGCCGAAATCGCTGTCGTTGGCCAAGGCAATCGCCTCATCTTCAGTTGCGAAACTTCGTACACACAGCACCGGGCCGAAGATTTCCTCGTTCCATAACGCACTGTCCAACGGCACAGCGGTAAACACCGTCGGGCGGATGAAATAACCCCTGGCCAGATCCGCCGGACGTTCACCGCCACACAGCAACCGCGCGCCGTCCTCGATGCCTCGCTGGATATGCCCCAATACCCGCTGATACTGCGCACGGTTGATCAGCGCGCCCATTTCCACGTCCTCGGCAAACGGGTCAGCCACGCGAATCCCTTCAGCCCGCGCCCGCAAGCGTTGCAGGAATTCGTCCGCCAAGGTGTCGGCCACCAGCACGCGGCTAGTGGCAGAACACATCTGCCCGGCGTTGAAAAATCCACCGCCGCAGGCCAGTTCCACGGCCAAGTCGAGGTCAGCATCTGCCAGCACCAGCAACGAAGATTTGCCGCCCAGTTCCAGGCTGACGCCCTTGATGGTTTCGGCGGCGCGTTGCATCACCTGCACGCCCACCGCATTACTGCCAGTAAAGGAGATTTTCGCCACACGACGGTCCGCTGCCAGCGGTGCACCGACCGCCAGGCCCGTGCCGCAGACCAGGTTGAACACGCCTGCGGGCAGCCCGGATTCGGTGATGATTCGCGCCAATTGCAGCTCTGCCAGGGGCGTGACTTCCGACGGCTTGAGCACCACGCAGCAACCGGAGGCGAGGGCGGGGGCGAGTTTCCAGGCGGTGGTCACCATGGGGAAATTCCACGGCACGATCAGCCCCACTACGCCACACGGCTCGCGGCGCAGGCGAGCGCTGAACTCATCGCTGGGCAGTGCCACCGGCCGGTCTTGCCCGGCGTCCAGGTCTTCGGCAACACCTGCGTAGTACTCGAAGGTGGCGATCACGTCGTCCACATCGATGCCCGCCTCAAACAGCGGTTTGCCGTTGTTGCTCGACTGCAGGTGCATTAAGGCTTCGCGCTGTTCGCGCGCGCCTTGGGCGATTTTGCGTAATAGGGCGCCGCGCTCACGGCCGGTGCTTTTTGACCAGCCGGCAAACGCCCGGCTGGCGGCATCCACTGCCTGGGTCACGGCAGTCATGTCCCCTACGCTGACCTGGGCCAAGCGGGATTCGGTCGCCGGGTTGATCACCTCCAGCACGTCGTGGCCAGCACGCCATTCGCCGTCGATATACACACCGTTCAATACTGCGTTCATACCGCGACCTCCTTCATCCAAAGCTCTTGGTCAATTTCAATCAGCGTCGGCCCCTGTCGATCAGAGGCGGCCAGCAATGCGTTGCGTAACGGCTCGATGCCCTCGATGCGTTCAGCCGCGCAGCCCAGCGCCTTGGCCACGCCGACAAAATCCGGTGTGTAGATGTCCACGCCGACCGGTTCGATGGCGCGGTTGACCATGTATTTCTTGATCTCCTCGTAGCCCTGGTTATTCCACAGCAACACGATGATCGGCGTGCGTGCCTCCACCGCGCTGGCCAGTTCCGGCAGGCTGAATTGCAGTCCGCCGTCACCGATCAGGCACACCACCGGTTGCCCATCGCCGCGCCCCAGCCAGGCGCCGATCGCGGCGGGCAAGGCGTAACCCAAGGTGCCGTAGCCGGTAGAGGAGTTGAACCAGCGGCGTGGGTGGTCGAGGTTGAGGGTGAGGTTGCCGCTGTACACCGGTTGGGTGGAGTCGCCCACCATGACGGCGCCGGGCAATGTTTCCAGGATCGTACTGAGGAACAGGGTTTGCGCACGGGTGGCGGCGTCCCAGGATGGGGCCAATTCAGCCCACAAACGCGCGACGCGTTGGCTGCCCCAGTCGGTGTTGCGCAGGGGTAACTCCTTGCTGTCCAACTCGGCCAGCAAGGCTTCGGTGGCGATCTGCGCATCGGCTACCAAGGCGACGTGAGGTGTGTAGTTGCGCACGGTCTGGTCCGGGTCGATGTCGATGCGCAGCAGTGCGCCGGGAATTTCAAACCCGCCCGCGAAGGTCACGTCGTAATCGGTTTCCGCAAGCTCTGTGCCGATGGCCAGCACCACATCGGCTTCGGCGACTAATGCGCGGGTGGCGACCAAGGTCTGGGTGGAGCCGATCAGCAACGGGTGCGCGGCGGGCAGCATGCCTTTGGCGTTGACGGTCAGTGCCACTGGCGCACCGAGGGTTTCGGCGAGGCGGGTCAGCGCGGGCGCGGCATCGATGGCGCCGCCGCCGGCGAGAATCAACGGGCGCTTGGCGCACGCCAGCAACTGAGTCATCTGCTTGATCGCCGAGGGTGCGGCACCGGCGCGCGCGACGCTGATCGGCTTGCTGCCCAGCAGTGCGTCGGCGTTTTCCACCAGCACATCCAGCGGGATCTCGATATGCACCGGCCGCGGACGGCCGGCCTGGAACAGTGCAAATGCCCGTGCCAGCACCCCGGGCAACTCCGCCGCCGACATCAAGGTATGGGAGAACGCCGCCACGCCCGCGATCATCGCGCTCTGGTTCGGCAGTTCATGCAACTTGCCGCGCCCGCCGCCCAACTGGCTGCGTGATTGCACGCTGGAAATCACCAACATCGGGATCGAGTCGGCATAGGCCTGGCCCATGGCCGTGGTGATGTTGGTCATGCCTGGGCCGGTGATGATGAAACACACGCCGGGCTTGCCGCTGGTGCGTGCATAACCGTCCGCCATAAACCCGGCCCCTTGCTCGTGGCGTGGGGTGACGTGACGGATGCTGGAACGGGCCAGGCCGCGGTACAACTCCACGGTGTGCACGCCGGGGATGCCAAACACCTGTTCAACGCCATAGCCTTCCAGGAGCTTCACCAACACTTCGCCGCAGGTCGCCATACAAGTCGCTCTTGTTATTGATTCGAGGCGGTATTGGAACGGCTGGCCCGTAGCGGCAACAATCGATAAAAAGTCATACTAGCCATGTCCTCACGTCATGGCTGAGCCCGATGAAACGTCTTCCTCCACTGCCCGCGCTGCACACTTTCTGGGTCACGGCCCAGTGTTGCAACTTCACCCGCGCCGCCGAGCAACTGCACATCACTCAGGGTGCGGTCAGCCGGCAGATTGCCGGGTTGGAAAGCCACTTGGGTTACGCGCTGTTCCAACGCCAGGCACGGGGCTTGAGCCTGACCGAAGAGGGGCGCGAGTGGTCAGTGCGTGCGCAGCAGGTATTTGGTTTGCTCGGTGATGCGGTGGAGCAGATCGGCAGTCGCCGCCAGACCCTGCAACTCAAGGCCTCCACCTGTGTGATGCGCTGGTTGCTGCCGCGCTTGATGCAGTGGCAAAAGGAGCGCCCGGACGTGCCGGTGGAACTCACCACCACTGTGGCTTACACCGTGGACTTTCGCCGCGAGCAGTTTGACGCAGCGGTGATCTACGCACCCATCGCCGAGCAATCAGCCGAGGCGCGGCATTTGTTCGATGAGCAACTTACGCCCGTTTGCGCGCCGGGGTTATCGGATGGCTTGCACACGCCGCAAGACTTGCAGCACCAGGTGCTGCTGCATCCCACGAGGGATGAGCGGGACTGGGCGTTATGGTTGAAGGCTGCTAACACGCGCTTGAGCAATTTGAGCCAAGGCCATCATTTCGAAACGCTGGACTTGGCGATGACGGTGGCCTCCCAGGGTTCCGGGGTGGCGATAGGCGACAGTGCGTTGATTGGCGAGGATGTGAAGGCGGGGCGGTTGGTGATGCCGTATGAACTGCGGGTACAGACGGGGATGGGGTATTACCTGGTGTATCCACCGGGGACGAAGCCGTCGACCGGGCTCGAAGCTCTAATGGATTGGTTAGTCAGCCAGGCACAATCTCCAGAACACTGAAGGGCAAATGTGGGAGGGAGCAAGCCCCCTCCCACAAATGTCAGTAACCGACGGTGAAACGCTGGCGCGAGTGCTTCGGTGTTTCCACTTCGTCAATCATCGCGATGGCATAGTCGGCAAAGCTGATCGAGCTTGTACCTTCGCTGCTTACCAGCAAATCATCCTGGCCCAGGCGGAATTTACCGGTGCGCTCGGTGCCATCGAACAGAGCCGATGGCGACAGGAAAGTCCAATCCAGTTCTTGTTCCTGACGCAGGGTCTCAAGGAATTCAGCTCCTGCGCTGGCCTCTGCCTTGTACTCAGCAGGGAAACCTTCGCTGTCGATCACGCGACCGCCACCCGGCAGCAACAGCGAACCCGCACCGCCCACCACCAGCAAGCGTTTGACACCGGCCTTTTTCACCGGCCCGATCACGGCGCTGGCGGGCAGGGTGGCGAAGTGCGCGGCACTGATCACCACGTCGTTGCCGCTGATGGCCTGTTGCAGGGCATCGGCGTCCAACGCGTCCACTTGTTTGATAGTGACGTTCGGGCGCGCTGCCAGTTTGTCGGTGTTACGCGCGATGGCGGTCACGCTGTGCCCACGACGCAACGCTTCTTCCAGCAATTGGCTGCCGGCACGGCCCGTAGCCCCAATGATTGCGATCTTGCTCATGACGTTCTCCAGTGCGGTTAAGGTTTGAGAGTTTTCACCACTTCATTTCGCCCTTGGCGACTTTCGCGCTCAGCTCCAGGGAGCTTTCGTCCGCCAGGGTGGGGTAACGCTTTTTCATGGCCGCGATGAGGGCGGCGGAGTCTTTGGCCTTGGAGGTTTCTACGTCGAAGGCCTTGATGTAGTCGGCGGTAAAGGTGACCGACGCCACGGACGGCGTACCCAGGTAGTGACCCGGAATCACGGTACGCGGTTTCAGGTTTTCGATGCGTTGCAGGGTGGCCAGCCAGTCTTTGTGGGATTGCGCGCCCTGGGTATCTGCCATCCACACATGGATGTTTTGGGCAACCACGACGCCACCGACCACCGCCTTGATCGACGGGATCCACACAAAGCTGCGATCCGGCTGCGGGCCGTCCAGGCCGATAACGTCCAACTGTTTCCCTTCAAGGGTCAGGCTATGGCCTTGCAGCACCTGTGGCACGATGGTTTTAGCCGGTTTGTCGGCGCCCATTTTCGGGCCCCAGAACTCAAGTTTGCCGGCCACGGTGGCGTTGATGTGGTCGACCACCGGTTGCGGAGCCAGCACCTTGGCGTCCGGGAACGCGGCCGTCAGGGTGTCGAGGCCAAAGTAGTAATCCGGATCGCCATGGCTGATGTAAATGGTGGTCAGGTGTTTGCCGCTGGCGCGGATCTTTTGCACCAGTTGCTCGGCCTGGCCCTTGCCGAATTGCGCGTCCACCAGGATCGCGTCTTTGGCGCCGCTGACCAGCACCGAGGTCACCGGGAAGATCGCCGCTTCGCCAGGGTTGTACACGTCGAGGGTCAAGTCGGCCGCCGAGGCATGGGCCGCAAAGGCCAGGGCGGCGGTGGCTAGGGTCATGCGCTTGAGGGTTGAAAGCATTGGGCAGCTCCAGCAATCGGTTCAAAGGATGCACAGAGCTTAGTTGCACTAAACGAGACTAAAAATGCGATGCTGGAACATAGTTTGTTTCTGAAATCGGGCAAATCATGGATCGTCTTCAAGCAATGCGCGTGTTTGTCACCGTGGTGGACCTGGGCAGCCAGTCCGCCGCCGCGGACCATCTGGACCTGTCGCGGCCGGTCGTATCGCGTTACCTCGCCGAGTTGGAAGACTGGGTCGGCGCGCGCCTGCTGCACCGCACCACGCGCAAACTTAGTCTTACGGCGGCGGGCGGTGAGACGTTGCCGCGCTGCCGCCAATTGCTGGAGTTGTGCGGCGACATGCAGGCCGCCGTCAGTGAGCCCGATGACGCGCCCCGTGGCCTGCTGCGCCTGAGTGTCAGCACCTCGTTCGGCCAGGCGCAATTGGCCGAGGCGATTGCCGAGTACGTCAAACGCTACCCTTTGGTCACGGTCGACCTGCAAATGCTCGATCGCACGGTGAATCTGGTGGACGAGCGCATCGATCTGGCCATCCGCACCAGCAATGACCTGGACCCGAACCTGATCGCACGGCGCCTGACCGTCTGTCGCTCGGTGGTCTGCGCCACCCCCGCGTATCTGCGCGAGCATCCGGCCCCACAAAAAGTCGAAGACCTGGCCCGGCACAACTGCCTGACCCACTCGTACTTCGGCAAAAGCCTGTGGCATTTCGAAGAAAGTGGCGAGCACGTGTCGGTGCCGGTGCACGGCAATATCACCGCCAACGAGGCCAGCACGCTGCTACGCCTGACGCTGGCCGGCGCTGGGGTGGCGATGTTGCCCAGCTACCAGGCCGGCGATCACATCCGACGTGGTGAACTGGTGCGCCTGCTGCCCCGCGCCGAACCCCGGCAGATGAACATCTACGCGGTCTACGCCTCACGCAAACACATGCCGTCGGCGTTGCGCAGCCTGCTGGATTTTCTGGTGGTGAGGTTCCCTGAAGAGCCTGCGTGGGACATCGGTCTCTGAGGCGACATAACCCTGTTGAATGTCGTCCAATAATGGCAACTCGCCCTGACTGGCCTATGCTTTAAACAGCGTCATGTAGATCCGTCCAGAGGTCTCTGTCATGAGCATAAAAACCAGAAAGTACCTGATGATTTTCACTCTCTGCGCCTTGGCCAGCGCACTGTACGGGACTGCCGCCTACCGTGTGGAGCAGACCCGTATGCAGCCGACCTTTGCGATCAGCTGCAACCAGGACCAATGTGTCCCCCACACCGGCAGTTTCAGTGCGCTCAGGTAGTGGTCGATTCGGCCTTGAGTTGCTCGCGAAACGCCTTGGGTGAGAATCCGACCCGGCGGCGAAACAGCCGGGAAAAGTTAGTCGGGTCGGAAAACCCCAACACTTCCGACATTTCATTGATGGTCATGCTGGTGTAAGTCAGCAGGCGCTTGGCTTCCAGCAACTGGCGGTCATGCATGATCTGCAGGGCGGGCTGGCCACCGAGTTCCCGACATGTCCCATTCAGATGTGAGACCGAGATACCCAGCTTGTGGGCCAGATCCTCAATCTTTGGGTGCTCACGGTAGTGCTGTTCGACCAGTTGGGTAAACCGCCGGAAATACTCGCGGCCTCTTGGCGCACGCGGATGGCAACGCTGGATGGCCTGACGGCTGATCCACACCAGCAGCACGCTGACCAGGGCGTGCATCATCATGTCCCGGGCCGGTTGCTCTTCTGCATATTCGTCCTGCAGGCGGGCGAATTGGCTATTGAGGTAGTCACTGTCCTTGCCCGCCGGGTAACTGCCCAGGGTCTGCAAACCGCCGGCCGTTGCGCCCAGTTGGGCCTGCAAGTGGCTCACGAGTGGCGCCGAGAGTGTCACTACATAACCTTCGACATCTTCGGCAAAGCGAAACCCATGCACGCACAACGGCGGCAATATCTGCAGCGTGGCTTCGTTGAGCGTGGTGCGCTGACCTTCTATTTCCAGTTGAGCCTGGCCTTTGTGCACGTACAACAACTGGCACAGATCCGCGTGCCGGTGGGGCTGGATTTCCCACTGGTATTCCCGGCTGCGGCGGGAAATGGTTTCGCAGTGCAACAAATCGGGGGTCGGCCATTGCTGGTTTTCCCCGTAAAGCTTGAAGACCGGAATCGCGGTGTTGGTCATGGTTTCAATCCGATACTCAGGACGGTTGTGCGGTAATCGCCCAAATTGGCAAAAAGCGCAGGGTTTGTCGCAGTTTTCACCTTCTTATGCCAAGCACTCAAGTGAAAAATGTCAGCCACAAGACCAATGACAACTCTTTCACTCAATCCGTTCGAGTGGAACTTGCGGGCCATAAAAATAATGAAAACGCTGAAAACCCAAGTCGCCATTATCGGCGCCGGTCCTTCCGGACTGTTGCTCGGCCAACTGCTGCATAACGCCGGCATCGAGACCTTTATTCTAGAGCGCCAGAGCGCTGACTACGTGCAAGGCCGCATCCGCGCCGGGGTGCTGGAGCAAGGCATGGTCGACCTGCTGCGCCAAGCCGGCGTTAGCCAACGCATGGATGCCGAAGGCCTGGTACATGATGGCTTCGAACTCGCGCTCGACGGACATCTCACCCATATCGACCTCAAGGCGCTGACCGGCGGCCAATCGGTGATGATCTACGGCCAGACCGAAGTCACCCGCGACCTGATGGCCGCCCGCGCGGCTGCCGGCGCGGTCACGCTCTACGACGCCCGTGACGTGCAGCCCCATGATCTCAAAAGTGATCGACCCTGGCTGACCTTCGAACACCAGGGCGAGGCGTTCCGTCTGGAATGCGACTACATCGCCGGTTGTGATGGCTTCCACGGCGTGGCGCGTCAGTCGATCCCCGCTGAATCACTGAAAATCTTCGAGCGCGTGTACCCCTTTGGTTGGCTGGGAATTCTCGCCGACACCCCGCCGGTGCACGACGAACTCGTGTACGCCAAACACCCCCGTGGCTTTGCCCTGTGCAGCATGCGATCGCCGACCCGCAGCCGCTATTACCTGCAAGTGCCGGCTGAAGAACCGTTGGATGAATGGTCGGACGCACGCTTTTGGGCTGAGCTGAAAACCCGCCTGCCCAGCAGCCTGGCCGAGCAGTTGGTCACCGGGCCGTCGATTGAAAAGAGCATCGCGCCGTTGCGCAGTTTTGTGGCTGAACCGATGCAGTACGGGCGTCTGTTCCTGCTGGGTGACGCTGCGCATATCGTGCCGCCCACCGGCGCCAAGGGCCTGAACCTGGCGGCCAGTGATGTGAGTACGCTATTTAGGATCATGCTCAAGGTGTATCGCGAGGGGCGCGTGGATTTGTTGGAGCGCTATTCCGCCATCTGCCTGCGCCGGGTGTGGAAGGCCGAACGGTTTTCCTGGTGGATGACCTCGATGCTGCATCAATTCCCTGAGGCGGACGGCTTCAGCCAGCGCATTGCCCAGAGCGAACTGGAGTACTTCATCCACTCCGAAGCCGGGCGCAAAACCATCGCGGAAAATTACGTCGGGCTTCCTTACGAGGCTATCGAATAGCCTGCTATCGTATTGAGCATTGCCGTGGGCCGACTTTTCCCACGGGCCTTGCTTGAAGGTTCTGTCGTGACTCAGCTCAATCAGCCCGCGCCACCGCTGCCCGCGGTGCGCAGTATTCTCGCCTCGTTGATGATGGCGATCTTCCTCGGCGCACTGGACCAGACCATTGTCGCCGTGTCCATGCCCGCTATCTCCGCGCGGTTCCACGACGTCAACCTGCTGGCCTGGGTGATCTCCGGCTACATGGTGGCAATGACAGTGGCGGTGCCTATCTACGGCAAGCTCGGCGACCTGTATGGGCGCCGGCCGATGATGCTGATCGGCATGGGCTTGTTCACCGTGGCGTCGCTGTTTTGCGGCATGGCGCAAAGCATGGAGCAGTTGGTGCTGGCACGGGTGCTCCAGGGGATTGGCGCTGGCGGCATGATCTCGGTGAGCCAAGCGATCATCGGCGACATTATTCCGCCCCGTGAACGTGGGCGTTATCAAGGCTATTTCAGCAGCATGTACGCAGTGGCCAGCGTGGCCGGGCCGGTGTTGGGCGGCTACATGACCGAGTACCTGTCGTGGCGTTGGGTATTCCTGATCAACCTGCCGCTGGGCGCTGGTGCCTGGTACGTGGCCCATCGCACCCTGGTGGGGCTGCCTGTGCCGCAGCGCAAGCCGATCATCGATTACCTCGGCACCGTGTTGATGATCGTTGGCCTGACCGCCCTGTTGCTGGGTATCACCGAAATTGGTCAGGGTCATCATTGGCGTGACAGTGGGGTGCTGGGGCTGCTGGCCTGCGCGCTGGTGGCATTGACGTTGTTCGTGTGGCACGAGCGCCGTGCGCGGGAGCCGTTGCTGCCGATGCACTTGTTTGCCAACCGCAGCGCGGTGCTGTGTTGGTGCACGGTGTTCTTCACCAGCTTCCAGGCGATTTCCCTGACGGTGCTGATGCCCCTGCGCTTTCAGACCGTGACCGGAGGCGGGGCCGACAGTGCCGCCTTGCACTTGTTGCCACTGGCCATCGGCTTGCCCATCGGCGCGTATTCCGCAGGGCGCATGACCTCGGTGACCGGACGTTATAAACCGATGATCCTTGGCGGCGCACTGTTAAGCCCGCTGGCGATCCTGGGCATGGCCTTCAGCGCGCCCCAGGACGTAGTGCTTACCGGCGTGTTCATGTTGTTGTGCGGGATCGCCGGTGGGATGCAATTCCCTACCTCCCTGGTGGGCTCGCAAAACTCGGTGGAACAGCGCGACATTGGCGTCGCCACCAGCACCACCAACCTGTTCCGTTCCCTTGGTGGTGCGGTGGGCGTGGCGTGCATGTCGGCGCTGCTGCTGGCGTTGTTGCAGGATTCGAGCTTCGCTCACTTGGCCAGCGGTTCGCTGGTGGCCGAGGGCAGCTCCGGCAATGTGCTGTTGGATGGCCTGAACGCCGCTCCCGGCCCGGCGCAAGATGCACTGCGCGGGGAGCTGGCGGTGACGTTCCGACATTTGTTGATGGTGAGTGCGGCGGTGTCGTTGCTGGGGTTGGCGGCGGCGATTGCGATGCCTAACCGGGTGCTGCGCGGTCGGGAGGATAAAGTTAAGTAACTGACACGATAGCGATCAAAGTGTGGAAGGGGGCAAGTCGAACCGCCCCTCCCACATTTGACTGCATTCCAGTCCAGATCACGGGCTGTAGTAACCCACCGCAACCATGAAATGCCCGGCCTTGCGCACATAGGCATGCTTGTTCTCAATCTTGTCGGTCACCGGGTTTTTCCAGCGGTACTTGTATTCCCCCTGGTCCTGCTCCGCCATCAACTTGAGGATCGGCTCGCCCACCGGCTTGCCGTCCGGGTCCTTGATCTTGCTGAAGTCAGTGTTGACCAGCCGCAGGTTGGTGCCGTGCGCCACGTAACGTTGGGTGTTCAGGTCCACCACAAACACGTAGAGGTCATCCTGCAGGAAGCCGCCCTGCAATGAGTTGATGGCCTTGAGCGTACCGGGTTCATCCTTGAGCAGCGCGTTGACCGCTTTGTTGCGCAAGGCTCGCGCCTGTTCCGGCGTGGCCCGTGGGAGGTAGTAGCCCACGGCCAGGATGCGATCACCCACCCGCTGATAAAACACATGTTTGCGCTCTACCTTGCCGTCGTTCCAGTTCTGCCAACGGTAATCGGCCTGCTGGATACCCTGGTCTTCAGGCACCTTGAGGGCATCCTTGAATGACTGGCTCAGGTCCGGCCCCAATACCTCGTTAACGTCCCGGCCGATCAACGCGGAGGAGGGGCCACCACTGGCCAGTAGCACGCCCTTGGTATCGATCACGAACACATAACGGTCCTGGTCGATAAATTCCCCTTGGCGGCTGAACACGGCGAGGGCTTTGTCGCCATTGGTCTTGTAGTAAGCCAGGGCTTTTTCCAGCAGGGCCTTGGCCGCCTGGGCGTCCTCATCCTGAGTCGTTTCGGCGTGCACCTGGCTGAAACACAACAGCAGCAGCCAGGTGATGCGGAGCAATCCCTTCATGTTCCGTCCTCGTTCTTATTGGTGTGACAAGAGCGTAGTCGGCCTTAGCTCACGGCGCTGCCAACCATTGGTCGACAATGCCCTGGTACACACCGGTCGCGACACTCAGGTGCAACCACTGGTCGACATAGCTTTTCCAGGCCACATCATCGCGGGGCAGCAAAAAGGCCTTTTCGCTGTACTGCATTTGCCGCTCAGGGTTGACCGCACACAGCCCGGGCTTCTGCTTCTGCTGGTAACGGGCTTCGCTGGCGTCTGTGATCATTACGTCCGCCTTGCCGGCGAGCAGTTCGTCGAAGATGGTCACGTTGTCGTGCAGGCGGATCTGCGCCTGGCCCAGATGGGCGCGGGCAAACACTTCATTGGTACCGCCCGCCGGTTCGATCACGCGCACCTGTGGCTGGTTGATCTGCTCGACGGTCTGGTAGCGCTGTACATCGGCGCAGCGCACCAGCGGGATCTTGCCGTCAACGCCGAGGGACTGGCTGAAAAAGGCTTTTTTCTGACGCTCCAGCGACACCGAAATACCGCCCACGGCGATATCGCAGCGTTGGGCGAGGAAGTCCGGCATCAGGGTTTTCCAGGTGGTGGGTACCCAGGTGATTGTCGCATTGAGGCTCTTGGCCAGGGACTCGGCCATGGCAATGTCAATGCCTTCATAAGTGCCATCTGCGCGCAGCTTGGTGTAGGGCGTGTAGTCGCCGGTCGTGCACACGCTGAGGGTGCCGCGCTGGAGCACGTCGTCGAGGCGTGACGGGGCAGTGTCGGCCAGGGCGCTGGTGGCCAGGCTCGCAAGTACACACAGGGCGAAGGGAGCTTTCATGCGGTCGAGTCCTTGGGGCATGGTCGGGGCGGTCATTATTTCCAGCGCGGGGCAGGGTGGCAAGGCGTGGCGAATGTTTAGCGTGGGTGTAACCAAACTCCGTCATCCCTGAATTTAATAGCGTATCCAGGCGTGTGAGGCTGCGGGCATCTTCATCACCGTGATTCTCCCATGGACGGTTCCGCCGCCACCCACCTCGCGACACTGCCGTCCATACTGGCGTTCTGGGCGCTGTTCCACTGTCGGCATGCGCGCCCGCCGGATGCCTTTCTCCTACGTTGATCTACCCCATGGATGACGCGGCCCCCTGCGCATCTGCCCGGCAGCGCCTGTGCGCCTGCCTGACGAACACGTATGAGAAACCCAATGAGCGATTTCGCGCGCCTGCAAGAAGCCCAGTCCTTCCTTGAGCAACACCCGGACATCGAGATGTTCGAGCTGTTTATCCTCGACAACAATGGTGTACCCCGCGGCAAGTTGCTGCACCGCGATGAACTGCTGGCGGTGTATGAAAGCGGCCGGCCCCTGCCCAGTACGATCCTCGGCCTGACCATCAATGGCGACGACGTGGAGAACTCCGGTCTGGTGTGGGAGGTGGGAGATATCGACTGCCGCGCCTATCCGGTCAGTGGCAGCCTGCAACCTATGCCGTGGCGGTTGATCCCGACCGCGGCGGTGCAAGTCAGCATGCACCCCACCGAAGGTTTGCCCGCCACCGTGGCCGACCCTCGGCATGTGCTGGCGAAGGTCATCGACGGGCTTAAAGCCGATGGCTATTACCCGGTGATGGCCGCCGAACTGGAGTTCTACTTGCTGGACCAGAAACCCGACAGCCACGGCCGCCCGCAACCGGCGCGGGATGTGGACGGTGGTCGCCCACGCTCGACCCAGGTCTACGGCCTGCGCGAACTGGAGCAGATCGAACCCTTCCTCGCCGACCTGTATAGCGCCTGCAAGCTCCAAGGCATCCCGGCGCGCACGGCGATCTCCGAATACGCTCCCGGCCAAGTGGAAATCACCCTGGAACACCGCGCCGACGCCCTGCAAGCCATGGATGAAGCGGTGCGCTACAAGCGTCTGGTCAAGGGCGTGGCACACAAACACGGGATGGCTGCCTGCTTCATGGCCAAGCCCTTCGACGACCTGGCGGGCACCGGCATGCACATGCACGTCAGCCTGGCGGATGCCCAAGGCAATAACCTGTTCGCCAGTGAGGCCGCCGACGGCACGCCGCTGCTGCGCCAGGCCGTGGGTGGCATGCTCAGCACCTTGCTTGATTCGCTGCTGATGTTTTGCCCCAACGCCAACTCCTATCGCCGCTTCCAAACCAACAGCTATGCGCCCCTGGCCGCCACGTGGGGCGTGGACAACCGCACCGTCAGCCTGCGCGTGCCCGGTGGCCCGGCAAATTCCCGGCATATCGAACACCGCATCTGCGGCGCTGACGCCAACCCATACCTTGCCGCTGCCGCGATCTTGGCGGGTATTCATCGCGGGATCCGCGAACAGCGCGACCCGGGCGCACCAGTGGAAGGCAACGGCTACGCCCAGGCCACGGAATTTCTGCCCACCGACTGGCTCACCACCCTGCGCGCGCTGGAAGCTTCAAGCTGGGCGCGCGAGACGTTTGGCAGTGAGTTCCTGGGGGTGTACCTGGCGGTGAAGCGCGCTGAGTATCGGCAGTTCATGGGCGAGGTGGGCGAACAGGATTGGCGTTGGTATCTGCATCAAGCCTGAATGGATTGAAGGGCGTGGAGGCTTCGACCTTTTTTTCACGTTGCGGTGGTTAAGCTGCGAATCAAGGTCGTTCACCACTGTTTAAATCCAATGAGCCCGTGATGTCGCCACAACCACCATCCTCCATCGAGATCGAATACGCAGAGCGCTGTGGCCTTGAACATGCCAAGGTCTGTGCGGACACGCGCCCACCCGGAATGCTGCGGCGCCTTGCGTCATGGCGCGACGAGTGGTTGGTTCGCCACGCACTCAAGGTTGCCGGCGAACCGGGGCTGATCCTCGACCTGGCCTGCGGCTCGGGACGGTTCTGGCCGGTATTGGCCGAGCATATCAACCGGGTGATCCTTGCCTCGGACAACTCCCAGGACATGCTCGATCACGCGCGCACCCACCATCCGGCGACGCTGCTAAAGCGGATCAAAACCTTTCAGGGTTCGGCGTTTTCCATCGGTTTGTCGGCGAATGCGGTGGACTGCATCTTTTGCCTGGAGTTATTTCGCCATGTGCCCAGCAGCGAAGGACGTCTGGCGTTGCTGCGGGAGTTTCACCGCGTCAGCCGCGATACGGTGATTGTCTCGGTCAATTCGCGAACGGCGGTAGACGACGAGTTTCGTCAGGCTGGCTTCAAGGTCCTGAACCAGCAGGAATTCATGCCAGGCTCCAGCCTGTGGCGCGTCTATGTGCTTCGTAAGAAAGGATAACTCTGGCCTGTAGGGCTATTCTTCATCCCCTGTCTGAGTTTTCATGGTTGCCAGTGCACTGCGGATGCTCGCTAGCCTCTTTCGCGATATATACTGCGCGCCATTCTTCAAGGGAGAGCCGTGTGGCCATCGATATTCACTGGATCTGCGACAACGATAGCCTCGGCCAGCATTGCGCCGAATGGCAGCAGTTGCCATTCGTCGCCCTCGACACCGAATTCATGCGGGTCGACACCTTTTATCCCATTGCCGGGCTGATCCAGATTGGTGATGGCGTACGCGCTTACCTGATCGATCCCCTGACCATCGACAACTGGAAACCCCTCGCCGAGCTGCTGGAAAACCCTGCCGTGATCAAGGTGGTGCACGCCTGCAGCGAAGACTTGGAAGTGTTGCTGCGCCTGACTGGCAGCCTGCCAGTGCCGTTGTTCGACACCCAATTGGCCGCCGCTTACCTGAATCTCGGTTTCTCCATGGGCTACTCGCGCCTGGTACAAGCCGTACTCGACATCGAGCTGCCCAAGGGCGAGACCCGCTCGGACTGGCTGCAGCGGCCGTTGTCCGAAACCCAGATCAGCTACGCCGCCGAAGACGCGGTACACCTGGCCGAGGTCTACATTCGCCTGCGGCCGCAGCTATCAGACGATAAATATGCCTGGGTGCTGGAAGATGGCGCCGAACTGGTGGCCAACCTGCACCGGGAAGTCGACCCGTACGAGGTGTACCGCGACGCCAAGCTGGCGTGGAAACTGTCCCGCGCCCAACTCGCCGTACTGCGTGAACTGTGCGCCTGGCGCGAACAGCAAGCCCGCGCCCGTGACCTGCCGCGCAACCGCATCGTTCGTGAACACTCGTTGTGGCCCCTGGCCAAATCCCAGCCGGATAACCTCGCCGCCCTGGGCAAGATCGAAGACATGCACCCGCGCACCGTGCGTCAGGATGGCCAGTTCCTGCTGGACCTGATCAAACGTGCCGGCAGCGTGCCCGCGGACCAATGGCCGCCGGCTGTGGCTGAACCGCTGCCGGTGGATGCCGCCACGCTGATCAAGCAACTGCGCGCCCTGGGCCAGACATTCGCCGAACGCCTGGAAATGGCGCCGGAACTGATGCTGCGCAAGAAAACCCTCGAAGCCCTGGTTAAAAGTGGCTACCCCGATGGGCCTTATAAATTGCCAGACTCGCTGCGTGGCTGGCGCCGCGAGATGATGGGCCAGGCGCTGCTCGACAGCCTGGCCACTGCCGGAGAACAGCCTTGAAACGTATTTGCTCCATCTACCGCAGCTTGAAAAAAGACGGCATGTACCTCTACGTGCTCAAGAGCGATGCACTTGAGCGCGTGCCGGAGCCATTGATGGTCGCCTTCGGCAAGCCGCACCACGCCTTCGACATGGTGCTGACACCAGAGCGCAAGCTGTCGCGCGAAGACATCGTCGTGGTCCTGGAAAACCTCGATAAGCAGGGCTACCACCTGCAAATGCCGCCGGCCGAGGACGAGTACATCGAGCACTTGCCCGAAGAGCTGCTGCGTCGTAACGACCCGATGTAATCGGTCAGTGCCCGCTTCAGGGCACAGGTTTCAATGGAATCGTATTAGTGGGCGGTGGCCGTAAGGAAGCGGGCGGCCGTCTGCACTGTTTTTGAAAGGTTTGAACCATGCGTGTTCTGATTGCTGAACAGGATCACCCGCTCTACGCCCAACTGCTCAATGACGTGGCGCCGGACCTTGAGGTGCTCACCAGTGGCGACTCGGCCGAACTGTCTCGTCTGGCCGCCGATTGCCCGGTCTGGCTTGGCCAACCGGACCTGCTGGCCACTCTGTTGCGCCAGGGCCACCAACCACAATGGCTGCAATCGACTTGGGCCGGTATCACCCCCCTGCTGGCCGAAGGCTTGCCCCGCGATTATCGCTTGACCCGCGCCGTCGGTATTTTTGGCCAGGTCATGGCCGAGTTTGTCCTCACGTATATGCTCGGCCACGAACGCGAAGTACTGGCGCGCTTGGTCAGCCAGGTCGAGCGCAAGTGGGACAGTCGCACCGGCCAGAGCCTGGCGGGGCGTAAGGTGTTGATTGTGGGCACCGGCGATATTGGCCAGAGTGTGGCTGAGTTTCTGGTGCCGTTTGGCGTCAAGCTGTATGGCATTGCCAGTACTGAGCGTGAGCAAGCCCCGTTTATCGAAGTGGCCGGGCTTGATCAGATCGGGCGTCTGGTCGGTGAGGTGGACTACGTGATCAACCTGCTGCCCAACACGCCGAACACCCATGACCTTTACGACGCCGCGCTGTTCAAGCAATTCAAACCAACGGGCTTGTTTATCAATGTCGGCCGTGGCGTGGCGGTGGTGGATGCTGATCTGGTCGAAGCCCTGAAGGAAGGGCACCTGGCCGGCGCAGTGATCGACGTATGTCGCCAGGAGCCACTGCCGCAGCGTCATCCATTCTGGACCGCCTGGGGGTTGCTGTTGACCGGGCACAGTTCCGCACCCACGTCGCCGCCGATGATGGTGGAGTTGTTCTTGGAAAATGTCCGCGCGTATAAGGCCAAGCAGGCATTACGCGGAGAAGTGGATTTCGAGCGCGGGTACTGACGCCACCGCGCCGCTCGCTGGGCCTACATAAAACCTGACAGTCAGGATGGAACCGCATTGACGGCGCGTTCCACCCAAGGGCCGCAAAGGGCGCAAGGTCGCGCCTTTAACGGACTCCTTTTGGCTAAGGACAGGTATTTCCATGACGCCCCTTATTTCCCCCGCTGTTCAGCCGCGCCCGATGGCGCCCGCCCACCACAACGACGTAAACCGCACCCCCGACCGCGAGCCTGACCCTTCGCGTCCGGTCGATGTCCCTGCACCGCTTGAAGACTTGTCCGGCTTTGACCTGACGCGTAGCGACCATTGGGGGCAACCGCCTTCGGTCGTCATCCAACGATTGGCCAGCCATTTACTCGAAAAAGGCGGTGCCAGCGTTCAAGCAGCCCACCAGGCCGCGTATCGCTTACTGATCAATTCCGCACCTGAATATTTGGTCAAGGACATTCCCGCCAGCGTGACCTGCGCCAGTGTGCTCTGGGCTCAGTTGGCGATGGCTGTGGGCAGGATCGAAGCCCACGCGCCAGGCCGCACGCTCGGTATGGGGTATGCCGAAATTTTGCTGAACGCCGAATCGCTCACCCTTGACGCTGCCACTCGCCAGCGCATCGATGGGCAGGCCCTGACGGAGTGGGGCGAGGCCAACGGTGTGCTGACCCGCACCGATGAGATGCCATCGGCCAGTGCAATGGAGCGCCTGAGGGCGGCCTACAACGAACAGCTCAGCGCGCTGAAAAGCACCAGCGCCCTCCTGCAAACGCCAATCCCCAGCCGCAGAGCCATGGCGCTGGCCCTGCTTGAGCGGGCGTTTCCTGACGTCGACCCGAGCCTCTTCGAAGTCAGGCATTTTCAAAAGGCCAGGCTCACCAAAGGGCGCCCAGGCATCCATCCCGGCTCACGCTCTATGCTGGATATCGTCATGCACGGCGGCCCATTGGCGACCGATGAGCATTGGGTGAGCAATAACAAACGCCTGCCCATTGACCGTTTTTGCAGCCTTTACCAACAAGGCAAGCTGGAGGTCGCCAGCGCATTCACGAAGGCCTACGACCAGGCGATCAGCGCCCATCAAACCGGGCAACAGAGTCGTGTGCGGCAGATGATCGCCACGTTGCCCCTGGAGGACCGCAATAACCTGGAGTTCGGCAAGCTCGAATTCTTCCACACCAACCAGTACAGAATTGCCAAAGACCTGTTTACTCCGCCGGCGCTGCACGTGCGCGGCCATACGCTGGAGGTGAAGGCGACTCGAAACGGCGAGGTCAATCTCTATACCCTCGACACGCGAAACGGCACCGTTGAGAAAGAAAACTTTCTATTGCGCCGACGTACTCCGCCTTACACCGCTGCGAATATGGAATCGCGCGAGGCGAATATTCTTTCTAGAACCGTTCAGTTTGAGCCCGACAGCGATTTCCCGGCGCAACCCCAAGGCACCCAAGCCTCTGACAGTCTCAACTCGCAGCGCAGCCATGCCATTGCTGATGTGTTCGTCAAATCCCTCGACCTGAACAACGACGATCTGATGAACGAGGCCCGGGGCCTGACGTCCTTTGATCAAGATAGCGCCCGCAATGAAGCCATTGGCGAATTCTTCCTGAACCTGATCCCCTTGCGCTCGGCTATCGTCAACTTCCAAAACGGCAACATTGGGCAGGGCGTGTTCGACCTGGGCCTGGATGCGGTTGGCCTGGTTACGTTGGGCGCCGGCAAAGCCGTGCAGGCGGGTAAGGTGCTGGGCGGCGCCTTGACCACTGCGCGCCAGGCGGCCAAGGCGGTGAGGTTTGTTGGCGCAACGGCGGTGGAGGCCTTCAACCCCTTGAGCGGCGTCGGCGATCTGCTGGTGAGCGGCGGCAGGTGGGTGACCAGGGGCAGTGCTTCTGCCGGTGAGCTGAGCAACGGGCTGTTTCGTCATTACAGGGCACCGGAGTCGAGCCTCACCGGGCTCTCGCGCAATAATCAGGGCGTGTACGTTGCTGCCGACGGCCATCGCTCGTATGTGCGCCATCTCGACGCGTCCGGCCAGGCTGGTGTTTATGAGGTCCGGCAGGTGTCCCGCGGCGCGGACGGCAGCGTGCAGGCGCGGGTGTACCACAACAACCGGCAAACTCCGTTGTTACTCGAACATGTGCAGGGTGACCAATGGCGGCGACTGGGTGCGCGGGGCGGCCAGCCGGTTGCGGTCAAAGCCGATCTCGGCCCCGAAATCGGCCGTGGGGGCGAAGGCGTGGTGTATACAAGCCTCGACGGCAAGAGTGTTTATAAAGATTTGGGGCCGACCCGCTTGACCTCGGTAGAGGGCTACGTCGACATGGAAGTGGTCAATTTGAACAAGTACTACGGAGAGGGCTTTGCCGAGGTATTGATCGAGGACGGCCGCAAATACATAAAGATGGGCAAAATTGACGGGGTTGATCTTGCCCATGTCGAAAAAGGCAGCCTGCCCGCCGAAGCTCGTTCGTTACTCGACGACGCGGTAGCGCAAATGGAGGCCAGGGATATTTTTCATAACGACCCGCAGTTGAGTAACTTCATGTACTCAAAAACAGACAACAAGCTCTATCCCATCGACATGAACGGTATGCCCGCCGAGTTCATGGTACCGGCGGTCAAGAACGTGTATGACCGGCAAATCACGCAGCTGCGCTCGGCGTTCAGCGAACTGATCGCCCGGTAGTCCTCAAGAGACACCCTGCCGCGTTCAGGCGGCAGGGTACTGGCTGTCAGAGGCCGAAATCACCTTCGGACACCAGCTCGCTCAGCGGCTTGCGCGGGCTCGGCACTTCACGCCCTTGCAGGTACTCCGGCAGGGTCGACTTGTCTCCCAGCTTGCCAACGGCCACGGCCGCGTGCAGCGCGTAACCTTCCGGAATCTTCAACTCCTTGCGTGTCAGCTCCTGATCGAAACCGGCCATGCCGTGGGTGTGCCAGCCACTGAGGCTGGCTTGCAGTGCCAGGTGGCCCCAAGCAGAGCCGGTGTCGAAGGTGTGCCACAGCGCCGGGGTTTCTTCCGTGGCGCCGGGAGCGACGAAGTCGGTTTTCGAGACGATGATCACCAGGGCCGAGGCATGCTGCGCCCAGCCGCGATTGAATTCATTGAGCAGGCCCAGGAAACGTTCCCAGTCCGGCGTGTCGCGGCGCGCGTAGAGAAACCGCCACGGCTGCGAGTTGTAGGCCGACGGCGCCCAGCGTGCGGCTTCGAAGAAACTCAGCAGCGTCTCTTTCGAGATGCTCTCGCCAGTGAAGGCGCGGGGCGACCAGCGGTCGGTGAACTGGGTGTGGATCGGATAGTCGGCAACACGTGTCATGAGCAGGTCCTGATCGTCAATTCGGCGCTCAAAGCTACTGCGCGCCCGCTAGACTGACAAGTGTTGTAACACCGCCAGTCGTAAGCGCTTGGTTCCAAGGGGCTTGGGCACTAGACTGGCGGCCTTTTCACCTACCGATACTGATGCAGAGCCATGGCCGCCAAAGTCGAACCTTTCTGGATACGCAAAACCCTTGAACACCTCGACCAGGAGGAGTGGGAGTCATTGTGCGACGGCTGTGGCCTGTGCTGCCTGCAAAAGCTTGAGGATGAAGACGACAACAGCGTCTATTACACCCGTATCGCCTGCAAACTGCTGGACCTGAAAACCTGCCAGTGCACCGACTACCCCAACCGCCGCGCCTCGGTGCCCGACTGCATCCAGCTCACCCCAGGCCAGGCCGATCAGTTCAAATGGCTGCCGCCCACCTGCGGCTACCGCCTGGTCAGCGAGCGCAAGGATTTACCGCTGTGGCACCACCTGGTCTGTGGCGACCGCGACGCCGTGCACCACGAACGCATTTCCCAGTCTGGACGCATGCTCAGCGAAGGCAGCGTGCCTGAAGACGACTGGGAGGATTACCTGATCTTCCGCGCAGGCTGAAAAAGGAGTGTGTATGAAGGTGGGAACCCAGCTGGCGGCATGCCTGGTGCTGCTGGCGCTGAGCATGCCTGCGTGGTGCGCCAGGAAAGTCGACCTGGATTATCACGTTAAATTGCTGCCCCAGAGCGATCAGGCTGAAGTACGCCTGAGCCTGTCACAAGGCTCGGCCGTGCGCAGCCTGGATTTTGACCTGGGCCCGGCAGGCAGTTACAGCGACTTCAAGGCCGACGGCCAGTGGAAGGTCAGTGGCCAGCGGGGCGTGTGGCAGCCCAGCGCCGACAAGGCCAGTCTGACCTACCGCGTGCACCTCACCCAGGCGCGCAAGCCGGGCAGCTATGAAGCACGTATGACTGCGAGTTGGGCGCTGTTTCGCGGCGAAGACCTGGTGCCGACCGCGCGGCTCGACCAGCAGGACGGCGTCGAGTTGGTCTCGCGCCTGGTGTTCGAATTGCCTACGGGCTGGAAAAGCGTCGAAACCGCCTGGCCCCGTATCGGCAAGAATAAATTTCGCATCGACAACGTTTCCCGCCTGTTCGACCGGCCCACCGGCTGGATGCTCGCGGGCACGCTTGGCAGTCGCCGCGTGCGCCTGGGCGAAACCGAAGTCACCGTGGCGTCGCCCAAGGGTCAGGCCATGCGCCGCATGGACGTGCTGACGTTGCTGACCTTTGTCTGGCCCCAGGTCGAAGCCGCGTTCCCGCGTCATCCGGCAAAGCTGTTGGTGGTGGGCGCCAGTGATCCGATGCGCCGTGGCGTGTTCTCGGCACATGACTCGATCTACCTCAACAGCCGCACACCGCTGGTCAGCGAAAACGGCAGCAGCCCGTTGATTCGTGAAGTAGTGCAGGCGATCGGACGTTTCAACGATCACGACACCAGTGACTGGATCAGCGAAGGGCTTGGGGAGTATTACGCCATCGAACTGGTGCGCCGTGCCGGTGGGATCACCGATGAGCGGTATCAGGCGATACAGGCGCGGTTGAGCAAGGAGGGCAAAGATGTCACGACGCTGCGCGGCGAGCATGTCAGTGGTGCAACTGTGTCGCGGGCAGTGGTGATATTGCAGGAGCTGGACAGCGAGATTCGGGTGAAAACCCATAATAAACGCTCGCTGGATGACCTCGCGCAAGCGGTGATGCGGGCGAACAGCATTACGACGGCGGAGTTCGTGCAGCTGGCTGAGAGCATTATTGGCGAGTCGTCGGTGGTGCTGGATACCAAGCTACTGCGCTGATTTTCAACCTCTGCATCAATCAACATGTGGGAGGGGGCTTGCTCCCGATAGCGCTGATTCAGTCACAACATGTGCTGACTGACATTCTGCTATCGGGAGCAAGCCCCCTCCCACATTTGGATCTCTAACCTACCGAAATCCAGGTTCAGCCTGTGGTTTTCACAGCTTTCTCAGCCGCCACTTCAGCCTTGGTCTTCAGGTTTTTCAGCTCTGCACCCGCACGCTCGATCTTCGTACGCACGCTGTTCATTTCCTGGCGACCCTGTTCCAGCTTGTCCTTGAGCGAGCTGTGCCCGGTAAAACCACGGGCCAGTGCCACACCGCCAATCGCCACCTGGATCAAACCGAAAATCCCGCCACGGCGCAGGCCTTTGCCGAGCATTATCACGCCACCGGCCACCGAGCCGATGCGTTCCCAGCCGTGGACGTTTTGCGTCGGCTGGCTCTGGAAGGGCGTGTGCTCGATGATAGGTCGCACGTTTTTGCTGTCGCTCATGATCTGTCTCCAACAAGGGCAAGTGTAAGTAGCTGACTGCTGGCGGGCGTCGGATGTTCCCAAAAAATCAATACTTGGGGCCCGAACGGGTGTTGTTGCCCTTGGCCAGGCGGTCATAGAGCACCACGTTGACCGTGGCAGCCAGGTTCATGCAGCCGGTGGTCGGGATGTAGACCACGTCTTCGCACCAGTCCCGGATCTCCTTATCCAGCGAGCCGTCTTCCGGGCCGAAGATATACAGCGCGCGGTCGGGGTGGGTGTACTCGGGCAGGGGACGGGCGCCCTCCACCAGTTCCACGGCGACGGGGATACAGCCCAGGGGCAGGATTTTTTTCAGGTCATCGATGCCGATCAGCGGAATATCGTGATGGACCTTCTTGGTGTCGGTGATGAAGTCCCGGGCGCGCTCGTAACGCACGCCGGTGTAGAACACCGAGGCCACGCCGTAGCAACCGGCGGCACGCATGACCGAGCCGACGTTTTCGGGGGATTTGGGGTTATACAGACCGATGCAGCTGTAGCGTTTATTGCCCACGGGGAAGGGTGCCTTGGAGAAAAGCGGCGATTATACGGCTTGAAGGTGATGTATTGCTTGGGCTAACGCTATCGGGAGCAAGCCCCCTCCCACATTTGAGTTGTGAACACATTTCAAATGTGGGAGGGGGCTTGCTCCCGATGACGCCAGGACAGACGACGACACTCTTCAGTCGTCTTTCTTCATCAACCCCGCCAGCGCCGCAAACGGGTTATGCGTGGCCTTGGCAATCGTCGGGCTGCTGGTGGAGCCTTCGCCGAAGTACTGCTGATCGGTGTAGCGCGAGTGTTCGTTGTCGTGGCAGTACAGGCACAACAACTCCCAGTTGGAGCCGTCCTGAGGGTTGTCATCATGATTGTGGTTGCGGTGGTGTACGGTGAGTTCGCTCAGGCGCTTGCCGGCGAATTCACGGGCGCAGCGGCCGCACACGTGGGGGTACATCTTGAGGGCTTTGTCGCGGTAGCCCATTTCCCGGTCACGCTGGGCATCGGCGAGGATGCGGTCCAGCTTGGCGGTGTGGGAGGGCGGGTTGGTCGAGCTCATCATGGCTCCTGGCTATTTTGTGGGTCACGGATAACGTTGATTCTAGCCGTCGGCGGGCGTTTGTAGTATCGGTTCATTCATTTCACAAGGATCTGAAACCTATGCGTTGGTACACGTGGACAATTGCACTGCTTTTCTGCGCGCTGGCGGCTCAAGCCCAGGCGTTTTCGACGCCCAAGCCCGGGCAGGTGATTGAGGTCACCCTTGAACAGTTGCACCCGACCCAGGCCGTGGTGGGTTTCGACCAGATCTACTACAGCCTCGGGCTGTTCGCCGACAAACCCACCAAAGCCTTCGATGAATACTGCGAAACCAACGGCCAGGGCGAGGCCGACAAGGTGCCCAAGAACGCCAGCCTGCTTGCACCTTCCAGTTTCACGTGCAAAGACCCGGTAGGCACTCATCCCGAGGACATGAAAACCGTGGTGGTCGGCCCTGGTGGCCAGTTGTACCTGACCGACGGTCACCACAGTTTCACCACCCTTTGGCAAACGCCGGGTGGCGGCCCTCAGTTGAAAATGTGGGTCAAGGTGACTGACGATTTCAGCAACAGCCCAGACCTCGCCACCTTCTGGCAGCGTATGGAAGCGGCGCGCAAGGTCTGGCTCAAGGACAATCGGGGCCAGACCCTGCCGCCTACGCAACTGCCTGCTCACCTGGGCTTCAAGAATCTGCAGGACGACACCTTCCGCAGCCTGGTGTATTTCACCCGCAAGGCCGCCTATGGCAAACCGGATGGCGGCGAGATCGCCCCGGAATTCCTGGAGTTCTATTGGGGTAACTGGCTGCGCACGCAAATTGATCTGGGCCAGTACAACCTGGACAAAAAAGGCGGCTACAAGGATGCGATCGAAGCGGTCGCCAAGCGCATGGTCAGCCTGGCGCCGGGATCACCGGTGGGAGGCAGCGGTTTTACCGCCCAGCAACTGGGTGGGATGACCCAACTGGATCGCGATGAGCTGCAGAAGACCTTCGACAAAAAAGTCCCGTACGTGATCGACTACCGCAAATCCCACAACTGACAGGGATCAAAATGTGGGAGGAGGCTTGCCCCGATAGCGTAGTGTCAGTCACCAAATGTTTTGACTGAACCACCGCTATCAGGGGCAAGCCCCCTGCCACATTGGATCTCCAGTGGTTTGGTTAATGGTGCTCAGCCCTTGAGCTTCTCCGCAATCCAGATGGTGTGTCGGGTGCCCTTGTTGCCATGGGCAAATACCTGCACTTCCTCGGCCTTGAAACCGGCCTTGCGCAGTTTGTCGCTGAACAGTTTGTCGGCACTCGCTGACCACACTGCCAGCACGCCCTTGGGCCGCAAGGCCTTGGCGCAGGCGGCCAGGCCGCCGGCAGAGTAGAGCCAGCTGTTGGCCTTTTGCGTGAGGCCTTCGGGGCCGTTGTCGACGTCGAGCATGATCGCGTCAAAGCCTTGGGGCTCGGCTTGCAGCACCTTGGCCACGTCTTCCATGCGGATCACGGTGCGCGGGTCCAGCAGTGGGCGCCCGGATTTTTCCCCCAGCGGCCCACGGTTCCATTCCACGACGCCCGGCACCAGTTCGGCGACAACCACTTCGGCAGTCTTGCCCAAATGCTTGAGGGCCGAGGCCAGGGTAAAGCCCATGCCCAAACCACCAATCAGCACCCGTGAATCATGACGACCGGCAACTTTGCGGCAGGGAATTTCTGCCAGCGCATCTTCGGAGCCGTGCATGCGCGTGTTCATCAATTGGCCGCCGTCACCACCCTGGATCTTGATGACAAAATCCTCGCCGTATTCGAACAGGCACAAGGCACCGCCGTTGTCGGGGATCGGGGTGGTGTCCAGCAGAACGAAACGTTTCATGGAAATCTCATTGGGAAGGGCATTCTTGCGCGGTTGGGAGTAGCCTTACGACATTCCGGTCAGGCCATGGAGCCATCGATGAAGTGCAGCATTCTAACGGTCATTGTGTTGAGCGCGCTCGCATTGGGTGCGGCGCAGGCTCAGGAGTTGCAAACCGTACCGGTCGCGCCCGCGCCAACCCCCGGTGCACCGGGCACGCCGACGCCGACGCTGTATCCCCAAGTCAGCCCGCCAGCGCTGCCCAAGACCAACGGCTCGCCGCCCTTGGCGCCCATCGTGTTACCGACGCCACCGAAGGACCAGACGGTGCCCGGCCTGCAGCAGAACGACAGCAAACCAAAGACCCCCGGCGGTTAAAACTGTTGCGACAGTAACTGCCCATCAGCCATGCGCAGGCGCTTGGACAGGGCTATCGCAATCGCGCGGATGATCTTCGCGGCCACCCGCGGGGTTTCGTTGAGCATCTTTTCCAGGGAGTCCTTGCCCAGGTTCAACAGCACGCAATCACTGGCAGCCACGCAACTGGCGGAGCGACGCTCGCCGTCGAGTACTGCCATCTCACCGAAAGCCCGGCCGCTGCGCAGGGTGGCGATGGTCAGGCGCTGGCCGTCGTGATTGGTTTTCTGCACCGCCACCTGGCCGCTGTGGATGATGCACATGAAGGTGCCGGCATCGCCTTCGAGGAAGATCGCTTCGTCCTGGGCAATGCTGCTGATATTGAAGTAGCCGGCGGCGACGTGAAAATCTTCCGGCAACAAAGGGTCGAACAGGCCGCAGTCCATGAGCATGTCGCGGATTTCGGTATTCATTAGCGTCGGTAGTGCCATGGCTGCAATCTTGGTCCATCAATCAGTAGGCGGTCCTGTGTTCAGACAGGCCCGCCGCGCTAAGTTCCTAAATCAACCCCAGCGCCTTGAACACAAATGCATATTCGAGCGCTACGTCACGTAATCCCTGGTAACGACCGCTCATCCCACCATGGCCGGCACCCAGTTCGGTCTTGAGCAACAGCAGGTTGTCGTCGGTCTTGGTGTCGCGCAGCTTGGCCACCCACTTGGCCGCTTCCCAATACTGCACGCGGCTGTCGTTGTAGCCGGCGATCACCAGCATGTGCGGGTAGGCCTGGGCCTGGACGTTTTCGTACGGCGCGTAGGCCTTGATGCGCTCGTACACCTCGGGCTCCTCGGGGTTGCCCCATTCGTCGTACTCGGTGATGGTCAACGGCAGCTCCGGGTCGAGCATGGTGTTGAGCACATCAACGAACGGCACTTCGGCAATCGCCGCCTGGAACAGCGCCGGACGCTGGTTGAGCACCGCACCGATCAACAGGCCACCGGCACTGCCGCCGCTGATGGCCAGTTGCTTGGAGGTGGTCAGGCCTTGAGCGATCAGGTGTTCGGCGCAGGCGATAAAGTCGCTGAAGGTGTTCTGCTTGTGTTCCTGCTTGCCATTGCGGTACCAGGCTTCACCCAATTCGCCGCCGCCACGCACATGCGCGATGGCAAACGCCACGCCGCGATCAAGCAGGCTCAGGCGTGCGTGGGAGAACCATGGGTCGAGGCTCGAACCGTAGGCGCCGTAGCCGTAAAGGTACAGCGGTGTGGTTTTGCCGAGTTGGTCGCGCTTGACCACCAGGCTGATCGGCACCTGGGTACCATCGGCGGAGGTGGCCCACAGGCGCTGGCTGACATAGTCATCGGCATTGAACACGCCGAGTACCGGGGTTTCCTTCAGCACCTGCTGCGTACCGCTGGCCAGCTCCAACTGACGCACCTGGGCCGGACGGTTGAGGGCTTCGTAGCGCAGGCGGATCTTGTCGCTGACGAATTCCAGGCTGTTCTGTACGTAGAGGCTGTAGGCGGCGTCAGGTAATTCCACGCGATAGGCAGGCAGGCCCTCGGGGTGCACTTCGATCACCGGCAGGCCGCCGATGCGCAGGCTCAAGGTCATGGCGCTGGTGTTCAGGCTGACGCCGTCGAGCATCACCTCATCGCTGTGGGGGATCAGGTTCTGCCATTCATCCTCGGTCGGCACGTCGCCAATGTCGGTTGCGACAAACAGGGCGTAGTTGATGCCATCACGGTTGCTACGGATAAACCAAGTCCAGGCGCCATTCAGTTGGCCGTGGTCGACATCGTATTCGTGATCGTCGACCCGTGGCGCCAGGCAGGTGAAATCCTGCTGCGGTTGGTTGGCGTCCAGGGCCCAGACTTCGCTAGTGGTCTTGCTGCCCAGGGCCACCAGCAACTGGCGCTCGGAGCTGGAACGGTAGCAATGCAGGAAGAAACGCCCGTCGGGCTCATGGAACACTTCCTGCGCCGCCGTGCCGTCCAGGCGATAGCGATAGAGTTTGTGGGGGCGGTGCGTTTCGTCCAGTTCGCCGAAGAACAGGGTCAGGCTGTCGTTGGCCCAGGTCATGCTGCCGTCGCAGTCCTGGAACTCCAGTTCGCTGACCTTGCCGGTTGCCAATTCCTTCACGAACAGGGTGTAGATCTCTTCGCCGGTGGTGTCCAGGCTGTAGGCCAGGCGATTGTGGTCGGGGCTGATGCTGAATGCGCCGAGAGAGAAAAAGCCACCGTTGGCCAGTTCGTTCGGGTCCAGCAACAGCTCTTCGCTGCTGTCGTCCACCACGTTGCTGTCATCGGCCGGACGGCGGCAGCGGTAGTGACGGGCGTACTCGTCACCGGCGGTGGTGCGGGTGTAATAGAGGTACGGGCCCCACGGCGAGGGCAGGGACAGGTCGGTTTCGAGAATGCGGCCCTTGATCTCTTCAAACAGGCTTTCGCGCAAGGCTGCCTGATCGGCGAGCTGGGCTTCCTGCCAGGCGTTTTCGGCCTTGAGGTAATCGAGTACTTCAGCGCTGTCGCGTTCTTGCAGCCAGGCGTAAGGGTCTTGGCCAGGGGCCTTTCGGGCAATCGGGGGCGTCGATACAGGCATGGATTATTCTCTATCTGGCGGACGGTGGCAGGCTTTGCAGCCGCGACACGCAAAAGCCGTTATCATAGCCGCCTGTTTGCCTACCTTGCCATGGACACCATGACCGAGAACGACTATCTGACCGCTTGGGGCCTTTACGCCTTCGCCGCTTTGGGCTGCCTGTTGGTGTGGTGGCGCATGACGCGCTGGATGTGGCGCTGGTTGCGCGAGCCGCTGCAATTGCTGATGGCCGTGTTGCTGTTCAGCCCGACCATCGTAGACCCGGTCAAGACTCAGTTCGCGCCGGCCGTGGCAATTACCGCCCTGGACCTGGTGCTCAAGGTCGGCAATAACGCCTGGCGGGCTATTTCCGATTTGTTCATGTACACCATGATCGCCTTTGGCGTGTACCTGGTGATTGTGTTGATCCGCTGGCCCATCGAGCGCGCCGCCAATGTGCGTCGTGAGCGCCAGGCTGCCACCGATGCAGCCCTTGCCGCTGAGCCAGCGGAAGAAGACGACGAGCCATTCCGCCGTCCGGCGCCTGTCAGTGGCATGCGGGTCGAACCGCGCCTTTAACGTTGCAGCGAGAGCCCTGGCATGTGTGAATTATTGGGCATGAGTGCCAACGTCCCCACCGATATCGTGTTCAGCTTTACCGGGCTGATGCAGCGCGGTGGGCGCACCGGCCCCCACCGCGACGGTTGGGGCATCGCTTTCTACGAAGGCCGTGGTCTGCGTCTGTTCCAGGACCCGGCCGCCAGCAGTGAATCGGAAGTCGCGCTGCTGGTGCAGCGTTATCCCATCAAGAGCGAAGTGGTGATCGGCCATATCCGCCAGGCCAACGTGGGCAAGGTGAGCTTGGCCAATACGCACCCGTTCGTGCGCGAGCTGTGGGGCCGCAACTGGTGTTTCGCCCATAACGGCCAACTGGCGGACTTCAACCCCCGCGCCACCTTCTACCGCCCGGTCGGCGATACCGACAGCGAAGCGGCCTTTTGCGACTTGCTCAACCGCGTGCGCGAAGCCTTCCCCGAGCCGGTGGACATCGAACAGATGCTGCCGGACCTGATCGCCGCCTGTGCCGAATACCGCAGCAAAGGCGTGTTCAACTGCCTGCTCAGCGATGGCGACTGGTTGTTTTGCTACTGCTCGACCAAATTGGCGCAGATCACCCGGCGTGCCCCGTTCGGTCCGGCGCGCTTGAAAGATGTCGACGTGATCGTCGATTTTCAGGCCGAGACCACACCCAATGATGTAGTGACGGTAATCGCCACCGAGCCGTTGACCGACAACGAAAACTGGACCCGTTACGAACCGGGCCAATGGAGCCTGTGGCGACGCGGTGAATGCGTCAGCCAGGGCATTACTGAGTAAGGATATCGACCATGTTGCTCAGCTATCTGCGGTTGGTGCTGTTTGCCATTGGCCTGTTGGTCGGCGTGCAAGTGCCGGGATTTATCAACGATTACGCCAAGCGCGTCGAAGCCCACTTGATAGAGGCCCAGACGGGGCTGAGCGGGTTTGAAACCACCGCGCGGCAGTTTTTCAACGGTGATTTGAAGGCGTTGGTCGCGCATTACCGCGCCAGTGACGACCCGGTTTTCCAGAGCGACGCCAACAGCCTGGGCGCCATGCTTGATCGCCAAGTTGCGTTGGACAAGCAATTCCAGGCCATGCAAGGCCCGTGGTACATCCGTGCGTTGCAAGTGGCGGTGGCCGCCGACCCGGATATCCGCCAGGAAACCTGGAACGGTTACAGCTATCAGATCCTCCTGACCCCAGAAGCCATGGGTTGGGGATTGGGCGGGGCGATGCTGCTGTCGTTTGGATTGGAATGCCTGTTCCGCCTGATCGACTGGGTCGTGTTGGGCGGCAAGCGCCTGCGCCAGAGCCGGCCGATTGAGGAGCGGGACCTGAAAGGTCTCTAACGCCCAACCCGGTTAAAACTGTGGGAGGGGGCTTGCTCCCGATAGCGGTAGGTCAGTCAATACTTCAGGTACTGACCCACCGCTATCGGG